>NZ_JBYTAJ010000025.1:0-95031 GCF_058788075.1 Pseudomonas sp. FW305-20
GCGCAAACACCCCGCCCTGCCCGGTCATCGGGAACACCAGCCCGGTCACCATTGGTCCGAGCAACGAGCCCACGCGACCAATTGCCGACGCAAACCCCGAGCCTGTGGCCCGCGCCGATGTCGGGTACAACTCCGGTGTGTAGGTGTAAAGCACCGCCCACATGCCGAACAGGAAAAACTGCATCAGTAGCCCGGAGGTGATCAACAGGCTGACGTTGCCGCCAAACACCGCGCTCTGACCATACAGAAACGCCATCACCCCGCCGCCGAGTAACGTCACCACGCACACCGGTTTACGTCCCCAACGTTCCACCAGCCAGGCGGCCATCAGGAAACCGGGAATCCCGCCAAGGGAAATCAGCACCGTGTAATACACCGACTGGGTCACGGCAAAACCTGACTGCTGCAGCAAGGCACTGAGCCAGGACGTCAGGCCATAGAACCCCAGCAAAGCGAAGAACCAGACGCTCCAGATCATCATCGTGCGCTGGCGGTACAGCGGCGACCAGATCTGCCGCAACGCGGAAAAGAAATGGCCCGGCGTACTCGCTGCTCTCGGCAGGCGGATCGGCTCAGGCAGCTGCGAACACCCCAGCGAGGCCCGGACCCGATCTTCGATGCGCAGCAAAACCTTGTCCGCCACGTCATGATGCCCGGCCTGTTCCAGCCAGCGCGGTGATTCGGGAATGAAAAAGCGAATCGCCAGGACAAACACCGCCGGCACCGCCAACACCAGGAAGATGTCCCGCCAGCCAATTATCGGCAGCAGGAAGTACGACAGTACGCCGGCGGCGACGAAGCCCAGCGGCCAGAAACCGTCCATCAACGCGATGTAGCGCCCACGTCGTTTGGCAGGAATCAGCTCCGAGAGCATCGACTGAGCGATGGGAAACTCCATGCCCATGCCGATCCCCAGCAGGATTCGGAACAACGTCAGCGTCTCGACGTTCTGCGCCGTGGAGCACAGGTAGCTGGCGATCCCCCACAGCACGATGCTCCACTGAAACACCGGTTTGCGCCCGAAACGGTCGGCCAGCATGCCGGACAGTGACGCCCCCACGACCATGCCGAAAAAGCTCGAACTGGCCAGCAACCCGGCCTGTGCCGTGCTCAGGCCAAACTCGGTTTTGATCGAGCCGAGCAGGAAGGTCATCATCGCCAGGTCCATGGAGTCGAAGAAAAACGCCAAGGCAATGATGATGAAAATGATCCGGTGATAACCGCTGATGGGCAGCCGTTCCAGTCGTTCTGCTGCGCTGAAGCCTTGTGTTTCCATGCCACACCCCCTCAATCCGAAAGTCCCCGGACGAGTGTGCGCGATAGCTGCTGGGGGTTACTGCTGGATGCGACCTGTTCGCAGCTCTGAGCGACGCCCGCAGCTTCGGGCGTCGATCTCGATGCGTCTACAAGGCCATTTCCAGCTCGGTTTCCTTGGCGAACCGATGGATTTCACGCTGCCCCGCGGCGGTGATCTGCAAGGCTCGCGAATCGTTGGGCAGGCTCAGCCAGCCTGACTGCATGAACAATTGCAGCAACGCAGCCCCCAGTGATCCGCCCATGTGCGGGCGTCTTTCGCTCCAGTCCGGACAAGCGCAGGCGACCCGGCTGTTGCGATGAGCCAGCGCCTGGATGAACACACCGCGCGTCGCCAATTGCGTGGCGCCTTTGTGAGTGATCATGACCCGCTGATCGAACTGTTCGATCCAGCCTGCATCCAGCAGACGCTGGTAAAGATCGGCGGCAAGGGTGCCGCCCAAATGGTCGTCGCAAAGCCTGGCGCGCAAGAGTGACGAAGGCGCTGCCTGAGGTTTGGCGATCGGTGAGGTGCGTTTGAAAACATCCGGGATTTCCCGAGGCTTGCTGGCCAGGGTGGCGCTGGCCAGAGCTTCTATTGCAGCCCCCACTTCAGGCGCGGCAAGGCGGAAGAACCGCTTGCGGCCGCGGAATTCGACTTTCAACAGACCTCCAGCGGACAAGCGCCCCAGATGCGCACTGGCCGAAGACGGTGACAGGCCAGCCAACAAGGCCAGCTCCTCGGTTTGCCGCGCCGAGCCGTCCATCAAGGCCCACATCATTGCGCTGCGCTTTGGGTCAGCCAGCAATGTGGCGATCTGGCTGATGCAAGGTGCATGTTCCATGTATTCACTCCCTGTTGAATCGTTTCGTCTACTGCTCAGAGACATCTTGACCAGTAATGTGTCGTCGGCCAAGCCGAGGAAACCGCCATAAACCGGGCAAAGCCGATCAATCGCAGAGGCCATTGCTCGCAGGTTTCGCAAAGCCGCGGCGATTGACCACGGGGCCTGGCTGACTCGGACGTGACTCGCCATTGCGAGATCGACGGTGCGTACATGAGGCGAGCGCTAGTATATGCGGGTTGACCGCCGGTTCCTGCCCTTGAGAAACCATTGGTGGTGATAGTTCCTGAGTGAAATTTCGCTATTTGCCTGCGACTAATGATCGATGCCCGATAACGTGGGAAATCGGCTACTCAAGCTGGCGCAACGACTGGCAAGCATTTCCCGTAAAAGGTTCACCGGCTTACTCAATTGTGCGCGATGGGCGCACAACAAATTCAGCGGTGCGCGCTCACACAGCAGTTCCGGCATGAGCACTTGCAACCGACCGGCCAGCACATCAGCGGCGACATCGAGCCAGGATTTGTAGGCGATCCCGGCACCTGCCACGGCCCACAGACGCACGACATCGGCATCATCGCTGAAACGATCGCCGCTGACGGTCAGGCTGATCTCGCGTTTGCCGTCGTGGAAACTCCAATGATCGTGGACCCGGCTGCCGAGCATGAACAGCAGGCAGTTGTGCTGAGCCAGTTGCTCCAGTTGCCGTGGCTCGCCGTGCCGGGCCAGGTAACTCGGGGCGGCACAAAGGACGCGGCGGTTCTGCGGGGCGATGGGCAGCGCCACCAGGCTTGAGTCTTCCGGCTCGCCGTAACGCAGGGCAATATCCACCGGTTGGCGGAACAGGTCGGCGATGCGATCGCCCAGCAGCAAACGCACCGTAAGCTTGGGATGCTCTCGCTGGAACTCGTCCAGCCAGGGCAGCAGCAGGTTGCGGCCAAAGTCCGAAGGCGCCGACAGCTGCAAAATCCCACTGACCTGGTCCTGACCGCTGGCCAATAAGCGACGCCCCTCATCCAGATTGCTCAAGGCTGCCCGAGCGTATTCGAGAAATCCCTCGCCTTCGGCGGTCAGCCGCAGGCTGCGGGTAGAACGGGCGAGCAACCGGGCGCCGAGTTGCTGTTCGATGCGTTTCAAAGCCGCACTGGCTACCGCCGCCGACATGTCCATCCCGCGCGCCGCCGCTGACAGACTGCCCAGGTCCGCCGCCCGGACAAATAACTGCAGGTCATCGAAACGCAGCATTGTTTAGCCTCGATTATCAAAAAATTATTGAAAGAGACTGCTCTTTTAGCGGGTTTTATCTTGCAGAGAAATAGCTAATCATCCCACCCATCCATTCATCCCGTTCCCGGAGTCGAACATGTCCCAACCTTTTACCGCCATCGCCACCCTCATCGCCAAACCCGGCCAGCAGGACGCCCTCGAACAGCACCTGCGGGCGCTGCTGGAACCGACCCGCGCCGAGGCCGGTTGCGGTCAATACGACTTGCACCAGGACCTCGCCAATCCTCTTGCCTTCTACATGATCGAAAAATGGAGCAGTGACGAAGCCCTGCAAGCCCATGACGACAGCGCGCACATCCAGAACTTCCGCGCCAAGGCTGGCGACTTTCTCGAACACTTCGACCTCAAGCGCCTGCGCTCCATCGTCTGACCCGACTTCTTTATGACTTCTCAGGAGCCAGTATGAAAGCCATTGCCTACTACGCCTCGTTGCCCATCAGCGACTCAAACTCTCTGCAAGACATCGACCTGCCAGAACCGGTTGCCGGCCCGCGTGACCTGTTGGTGGAAGTCAAAGCCATCTCGGTGAACCCGGTGGACACCAAGGTCCGCCAGAACGTACAGCCCGAAGCGGGCACGGCGAAAGTGCTGGGCTGGGACGTGGCCGGTGTGGTCAAGGCCGTCGGCAGTGAAGTGACGCTGTTCAAGGCCGGCGACAAAGTTTTCTACGCCGGCTCCATCGCCCGCGCGGGCGGCAACAGCGAACTGCACGTGGTCGATGAGCGGATCGTCGGCCGTATGCCGAAAACCCTCGGTTTCGCCGAAGCTGCCGCGCTGCCGCTGACGGCTATCACCGCGTGGGAATTGCTCTTCGAACGCCTGCAGGTGCGTGAAGGCAAAACCGATGAAGGCCAGAGCCTTTTGATCGTCGGTGCCGCTGGCGGTGTGGGGTCGATTCTTACGCAACTGGCCAGCCAGCTGACCGGGCTGAAAGTCATCGGCACCGCTTCCCGCCCACAAACCCAGAGCTGGGTTCGTGAGCTGGGTGCCGACCTGGTGATCGATCACAGCCAGCCGTTGAGCGAAGAGCTCAAACGCGCGGATGTCGATCAGGTGACCCACGTCGCCAGCCTGACCCAGACCGATCACCACCTGGACCAGTTGGTCGAGGCGCTGGCGCCGCAAGGCAAACTGGCCTTGATCGATGATCCGAAGGCGCTGGATGTGACCAAACTCAAGCGCAAGAGCCTGTCCCTGCACTGGGAGTTCATGTACACCCGCTCGCTGTTTGAAACCGCGGACATGATCGAGCAGCACAAATTACTCAACCGCGTGGCAGAGCTGATCGACGCCGGGACGCTGAAAACCACGGTCGGCGAGCATTTCGGAACCATCAACGCGGCGAACCTGCGTCGCGCCCACGAGCTGCTGGAAAGCGGCAAATCCAAGGGCAAGATTGTGCTCGAAGGGTTCTGAAACAAACTGACACAGTTGTCGCCCAGATGGGCGACACCGTCAGTCAGAGAGTTGACCGTTGTCACAATTGCGATCGTATTCGGGTCTACAATCGAAGCCTCTGCGGCACAATCTTTTACGTAACGTGTTTTACGAGAGGAGAGATCAGCAATGAAGATCCTGATAAAAGAATTGGCAAAATCCCAGTGGCAAGTCCGTCTTGACCAACACTCCGTGACGTTCCGCAGCGAAGCCGAAGCCCGCGCCTTCACTCGTACCCTCGAAGCGCGACTACAAGCGCCTCATCAAATTATTGACCACCAGCAGCGTGCCGCTGGCTGAGTCCGCCCTCAGGCCTGGGCTTGCGCCAGCGCCCGGGTATTTTGCAAACGCCGGGTGAGCATTGCCACGCTCACCACCAGAACTCCGCACAGGCTGATGACCATGGCCATCGGCACGGCACTGCCATCGTGTAAAACGCCCACCAATGCTGCCGCCCCGGCGGCGACACTGAATTGCAGGCAACCGAGCATCGCCGACGCACTGCCGGCCCTTGCGCCCTGCCCGTTCATGGCGCAGGCCGAGGCGTTGGGGAGGATGCAACCCAGGCTGGCAATGCAGACAAACAGCGGAATCAGCAACGGCCATAGCTGCGCGGTGTGCAACGAACTGACGGCCAGCAGCGCCAGCCCGGCGCCGACGTAGATCCACACGGTGCGCGCCAGCAGAAACGCCGGACCACGCTTGGCCAGCAATCGCGCGTTGAGCTGCGCCACCAGAATGAAGCCCGCCGCGTTGGTACCGAACAGCCAGCCGAAATGCTCGGGTGGCACGCCATACAGTTTGATGAAGACGAACGGCGAACCGGCGATGTAGGCAAACATCCCGGCGATGGCGATGCCACCGGTCAGGGCGTGGCCGAGGAACACCCGGTCCGACAACAGTCGACCGTACTGACGCAACGCCCCGGACAACGGTTGACGCGGCACATGGGCCGGTAGGCTTTCCGGCAGCCCGAGGGCAACGGCCAACCCTGCCAGCGCACTGAAACCGCTCAGCACCAGAAAGATCGACTGCCAGCCCGTGGTGTTGACCAACAGCCCGCCCAGCATCGGCGCAAGAATCGGCGCCAGGCCCATCACCAGCATCAACTGCGAAAAGACCTTGGCCGAACCCACCGCATCGCATTTATCGCTGACAACCGCCCGCGCAATCACCATCCCCGCGCAGCCGCCCAACGCCTGGATGAAACGTGCGCCCATCAACCATTCGAGGCTCGGCGCATAAGCGCAGGCCAGGGAGGCGGCGGTGAACAAGCCGACGCCGGTCAGCAAGGGAATACGTCGCCCAAATCGATCCGCTACCGGGCCATATGCCAGTTGACCGATGGACAGGCCAAGGAAATAGGCGGCCAAGGTCAGCTGAACGTGTTTTTCATCGGTGCCGAAGGCGAGCGCCATCGCCGGGAAGGCCGGCAGATAGAAATCGATCGCCAGCGGACCGAAGGCGCTCAAGGCGCCAAGAATCAAAATGGTACGGAGGTTCATCAGGCATCCAGTCGGGCATGGGTCGGCAGGCCGACAGTCTAGCCCCGCAGGGACGCCTTGAACATTCCGTTAGGTCGCTAACTATTAAAAACCACTGAATGAATGCAATCCCCTGTGGGAGCGAGCCTGCTCGCGAAAACGGAGTGTCAGTCGACATCACTGCTGAATGACACACCGCTTTCGCGAGCAGGCTCGCTCACACAGGGAGGATTGCGCTTTGTTCTCAGGCAACCTTGGCGGCGTAGCCCTCTTCGGTTATCACCGCGATCACCTGATCCGCCGACAAAGCACTCTCGACGCCGACTTCTTTCGCGGCCAGATCGACACGCACGCTGGCCGCAGGATCCTTGGCTTGCAGCGCCTGGGTGATGGCTTTGACGCAGTGACCACAGGACATGCCTTGAACGTTGAACACTTGCATGGGATGACTCCTTGAGTGAGGTTGCGTGCAGTCTCGAGCTTGCCATCATGGCAAGGTCAAGTTCTGCAGTGAGCTGCCGGGCTGGCAATCAACGCTGCGCTCGGCCAAGCTGCGTCCATCAATGACTCGACATCAGGAGATTCAGCCATGCGCTGGTCAGCTCTCAGCCTGTTTGGCTTTCTCAGCCTTTTTGCCGCGACACCTTCGGTTCAAGCCGCCGGGGAGGACTATGGCGTACTGATCATTTCCCGCGAGCGCCTGGAAGTCGCGACCTCCTGCGAGATCGGCGTGTACATCCAGGATCAGTTGTCGGCGCGGCTGTTCCAGGAGCAAAGCACCTCGTTCAACCTGCCACCGGGCAATGTGTCCTTGCGCCTGAAGCTGCTGCCGGGCCAGGCACCGGGCTGCAATCCGGGCATGCTCGCCCCGGGTTCGCAGAACATCACGCTCAAGGCCGGCGACGTGCTGAAGTTCCGGATTGCGATGACGCAGGAAGGGATGTACCTGAAACCCGCTGCCCTGGACTATTGATCGCCAGACCGATCGTTCCCACGCTCTGGGTGGGAATGCCTCAACGGACGCTCTGCGTTCGGCTTTTAAAGGGGACGCAGAGCGTCCCGGGCTGCATTCCCACGCAGAGCGTGGGAACGATCAGGTGCCAGTCTTTTGATCTGAGACATGGCGCTTGACCTTGCCAGCATGGCAAGGTTGATCCTGTGGGTATCTTCTACAGGGGGCGTGACCGATGTCCGAATCCACCACTTTCAATCTGCCGATTGCCGGCATGACCTGCGCCAGTTGCGCCGGGCGTGTCGAGCGTGCCTTGAGCAAAGTCATCGGCGCCTCTGCCGTCAGCGTCAACCTGGCCACCGAACAGGCCCGCGTCCAGGCGCCCAGCGACAGCCTGCCAGCGTTGATGGAGGCGGTGCAGCAGGCGGGTTACAGCGTGCCGCAACAGAGCCTGGAATTGAGCATCGACGGCATGACCTGCGCCTCCTGCGTCGGTCGGGTCGAGCGAGCGCTGGCCAAAGTGCCCGGAGTCAAAAGCGTCAGCGTCAACTTGGCCAATGAACGCGCCCACCTTGAGCTGCTCGGCCAGATCGATCCGCAAACCCTGATCGCTGCCGTGACCAAGGCGGGCTACAGCGCCAGCGTCTGGGAAGTCGAACACCCGCAAACCGATAATCAGCAACAACGCCTGCACCGCGAGCGTTGGGCCTTGATCATGGCGATCATCCTCGCCGCGCCGTTGGTGCTACCGATGTTGCTGCAACCGTTCGGCGTGCACTGGATGCTCCCGGCCTGGGTGCAATTCGCGTTGGCCACGCCAGTGCAATTCATCTTCGGTGCACGCTTTTACGTCGCGGCCTGGAAAGCCGTGCGCGCCGGTGCCGGCAACATGGATTTACTGGTCGCGTTGGGTACCAGCGCCGGTTATGGCCTGAGCCTTTATGAATGGGCCACCGCCGCCGGGCGCATGCCGCACCTGTATTTCGAAGCCTCGGCGGTGGTGATCGCCCTGGTGCTGCTGGGCAAATACCTGGAAAGCCGCGCCAAGCGCCAGACTGCCAGCGCCATTCGCGCACTCGAAGCCTTGCGCCCGGAGCGGGCGATTCAGGTGATCGACGGCCGCGAGCAGGACGTCGCGATCAGCGCCTTGCGCCTCAATGATCTGGTGATGGTCAAACCCGGCGAACGCTTCCCGGTAGACGGTGAAGTGGTCGAAGGCCAGAGCCACGCCGACGAAGCGCTGATCAGCGGCGAAAGCCTGCCGGTGCCCAAACAACCCGGCGACAAGGTCACCGGCGGCGCGATCAATGGCGAAGGCCGGTTGCTCGTTCGCACCCTGGCCTTGGGTGCGGAAACCGTGCTCGCCCGCATCATCCGCCTGGTCGAAGACGCTCAGGCCGCGAAGGCTCCGATCCAGAAACTGGTGGATAAAGTCAGCCAGGTGTTCGTGCCAACGGTTCTGCTGATTGCATTGGCAACCTTGATCGGTTGGTGGTTGTACGGCGCACCGATGGAAACCGCGCTGATCAATGCCGTGGCGGTATTGGTGATCGCTTGCCCGTGCGCCTTGGGGTTGGCCACACCAACGGCAATCATGGCCGGGACCGGCGTGGCGGCGCGCTACGGGATTCTGATCAAGGACGCCGAGGCGTTGGAGCGTGCCCATGAAGTCAGTGCGGTGGTCTTCGACAAGACCGGCACGCTGACTTCGGGGACTCCGCGCATCGCTCATCTGAGCGCAATCAACCATGACGAAGCGGCCCTGCTGCAAATGGCCGGCGCCCTGCAACGCGGCAGTGAACACCCACTGGCCAAGGCAGTTCTGGACGCTTGCGCCGAACGCGGCTTGACGGTGGCCGATGTCACCGACAGCCAATCCCTGACCGGCCGTGGCATCGCGGGCACTCTGGGCGGTCGTCGATTGGCGCTGGGCAACCGTCGTCTCTTGGAAGAAAGCGGCTTGAACGCCGGTGAATGGGCTGAGTCTGCTGCCGCGTGGGAAACCGAAGGCCGGACCCTGTCCTGGCTGATCGAGCAAAGTCCCGAACTTCGGGTGCTGGGCCTCTTCGCTTTCGGCGACACCCTCAAACCCGGCGCGCTGCAAGCCGTGCAACAACTCAATGCACGCAACATCAGCAGCCACCTGCTGACCGGCGACAATCGCGGCAGCGCCAAAGTGGTTGCCGAAGCGCTGGGCATCACGGATGTCCACGCCGAAGTACTGCCGGCGGACAAAGCGGCCACCGTCGCCACACTCAAGAAAAACGGTGTGGTAGCGATGGTCGGCGACGGCATCAACGACGCACCCGCCCTGGCCGCCGCCGACATCGGTATCGCCATGGGCGGCGGCACCGACGTTGCGATGCACGCGGCCGGGATCACCCTGATGCGCGGCGACCCACGCTTGGTGCCGGCGGCGCTGGAGATCAGCCGCAAGACCTACGCGAAGATCCGTCAGAACCTGTTCTGGGCTTTCGTGTACAACCTGATCGGCATTCCGCTGGCAGCCTTCGGCTTCCTCAACCCGGTGCTGGCCGGTGCGGCCATGGCGTTGTCGAGCGTCAGTGTGGTGAGCAATGCGCTACTGTTGAAAACCTGGAAACCCAAGGATCTGGAGGACAACCGATGAACATCGGCCAAGCGGCCCGCCAAAGCGGCCTGAGTGCGAAGATGATCCGTTATTACGAATCCATCGGTTTGCTCAAGGCCGCCCATCGTACCGACAGCGGCTATCGGGTGTACGGCGACGACGACCTGCATACCCTGGCGTTCATCAAGCGCTCCCGGGACCTGGGGTTCTCACTGGATGAGGTCGGCAAACTGCTGACCCTCTGGCAGGACCGCCAAAGGGCCAGCGCCGACGTGAAGGCCCTGGCCCGTCAGCACATCGACGAGCTGAACCAGAAAATCCGCGAACTCGGCCAACTGCGCGACACCCTGCAGGACCTGGTCGAACACTGCCACGGCGATCACCGTCCCGACTGCCCGATCCTCAAGAGCCTGGAGTCGGGCTGTTGCGCACCACCCGCTCGCCCCTGATCGCCAGCACCTTCATCACCAACAAGGTGGTGAGGGGAATGCCGTGGAACAACAGCACCACGGCACCCGGCGTCCACCATGAATAGAACGGCGCGGCGATCAGCATGCCGACGCCGAACCCGGTCATTTGCAGCAGCGTCAGGAAGCTGAAGATCGGCAGGCGCAGGTTGTCCGGTTCGCGCTGCAGACGCGACATCAGGCCGACTTCCGAGAAACCGTCGCCCAACCCCGCCGGCAACGAGAACAACAGCAAACCGTAGAGCGTTTGCTGCTGAAACATCAGGATGAAGCCGCAGGACATCAGCAACACACCAAAGAAGAATCGCCGCTCCAGGTTCACGTTATCCGAGCGTTTCAGCCGGCTGGCGATGCGTGCACCGATGAGTTTTCCGCTGGCCCAGACCGCCAGCATCAGTCCCAGCGTGGTGCTGGCCGAGTCGGGCGTCAGCAGTCTGGAAATGATCGGAAACCCCACGTTGTGCGCGGCACTGCCAAGGGTGTCAGCCATCGCCACCGCGAGCATCGCCGCCACCACCGGTGCACTGCGCAGCCCCTGGACCAGGGCCGCCCATTCACCACGTTCGTGAATCGGTTGGTCACTGGGCGCTGGGAGTGAAAAACGCAGCGGCCAGATGAACAACGCGGCCAGCAGATAGGTGACCACGTTCAATGCAAACACTGTTTCAAAGCCGAATGCCGCCACCAATAGCCCTGACACCAGACTTCCGCCGACCATGGCGGCCGACGACGCCGAGGTGATCCAGGCGTTGGCCTTGAGCAACTGATCGGCCTCGATCAAGTGCGGCAATTGACTGTTGAGGCCGATGGCGAACATCGAATTGCCAAATCCCAGACCGAAAGCGATTACCGGCAACAGCAGCATTTGCTGGGCGACAGGCAGCACCAGCAGCAAGCCCAGCAGCCCGGCGCGTAACAGGTCGAAGGCAATCAGCGGCAGGCGCCCGGCCCAGCGGCGATAAAACGTCGTGCCGATGAGGCTGGCGAATATTCCACCGGCCACGCGGCTGGCGAGGAAAATGCCGACGCTCATGGCGCTGTTGCTGAGCAGGTAGACGTAGGTGGCCAGGGCGACCATGTTGAGGAAGGCGCCGAAGTCCGAGATCAGACGGGCGGCGATGATCAGTTGGGCATTGCGGGGGGATGCGGTGTTCACATTCAATCCTTGAGTGTGGGGAGCAGCAGGGAGAACATAAAACTCTGTTACACCAAAATTCCAATGTGGGAGCGGGCTTGCTCGCTCCCACATTGGTTCTTCAGCGTTTGGGGATGAGGTGACAGGCATCTACAAAAAACCCGGCCGAAGCCGGGTTTTTCGTTAACCGATCACTGCATCCAGGGCGGAGGCGGTTCTTCGGCTTTGCTCGGTGGCGCGTCATCTGCCGCGCGGATCGCTTGCTTGCGCTCTTCATCAAGGCGTGCGGCCTCGATTTCGCGCATGATCCCGCCAACATCGGCCAACTCTTCCGGCTCATCGAACTCGCCGGTCAAGATGCTGGCCGGGTGCAAGGTGCCGGCTTCGAACAGGGCCCACATTTCCTTGGCGTACTTGGTCTTTTTCAACTCCGGCGCAAACCGCCCGAAATAAGACGCCATGTTGCCCACATCCCGCTCCAGCATGCTGAACGCGTGGTTGTTGCCCGCCGCATCGACCGCTTGCGGCAGGTCGATGATCACCGGGCCGGTCGGGGTCAGCAGTACGTTGAACTCCGACAGGTCACCGTGCACCAGACCGGTACACAACATCAGCACGATCTGCGAAATCAGGAACGCGTGATACTCGCGCGCCTGATCCGGTTCCAGCACCACGTCGTTCAGACGCGGCGCGGCATCACCGTACTCATCGGCCACCAGCTCCATCAACAGCACGCCTTCAAGGAAGTCGTACGGCTGCGGAACCCGCACGCCAGCACCGGCCAGACGGAACAACGCCGCCACTTCGGCATTCTGCCAGGCATCTTCGGTTTCTTTCTTGCCGAACTTGGAGCCCTTGGCCATCGCTCGAGCCTGACGGCTGTTGCGCACCTTGCGGCCTTCCTGATACTCGGCCGCCTGACGGAAACTGCGTTTATTCGCCTCCTTGTAGACCTTCGCGCAACGTAACTCGTTGCCGCAGCGCACCACATAAACAGCTGCTTCTTTACCACTCATGAGTGGGCGCAGCACCTCGTCGACCAGACCGTCCTCGATCAGGGGTTCAATGCGTTTTGGAGTCTTCATCAGCTTTTATTGGGGGTCCTTTATTACCAAACACGCGAAAGTCATTCGTTATACGGCAATCCACTCGTTCGGGGGAGGGGTTGCCGACCTATGAACGCTCCAATAACCGTCAACAAGCACACAACGTGCCGGATTAATCGGTCAACAACCGCCAGTCATCATCGGCCGCCACAGATCATAGCTGACCCTGCGTCACTTGTTGCTGAAGGGCCAAACGGGTATTTACGACAAAAGCTGACATCTGGATTCATACCCTTCGTAGGATTTTTCTAAACAGGCCTCAATTTCCGCCTCGGCCAGCCGAAGTCATCTGAGACAAAGTGATTTGTCCGACAATCGTTTACGGCTGCCAATAATCCGCGAGTCATCTGCACTGCGTGGGCCTACAAGAAAAATCTGGAGCGCGGATGAACATCAAACAGAAGTTGACCTGGGCGTTTGCAATCATCGCCTGCTTGCCGGTGGTGCTGGTCGCTACCCTGGTTGTGCTGAACTTGCGCAGCGATGCCAAGGACAGTTTCGTCGACGGCAGTGGCCGCGAGATTCGTCAGGTCAGCAACGCCATGCAACTGTTCTTCGACGGCATCAGCCAGAACGTGGATTACCTGGCCACCCAACCGCTGATCAAGAACTCCGATGACAGCCTCAAGACCTACATAAGCGCCAACGCCGAGAGCATTCCCCAAGGCGAGATGGACAAGAAGGTCTTCGCTCTCCTTCAGGACCTGGGTAACAGTCACCCGTCCTACGCCTATGCCATTCTCGGCACCGCGGCGGGCGGTTATGTGTCCTGGCCCGACGATGCCAAGCTGAACAATTACGACCCGCGCCAGCGCCCCTGGTACAAGGCGGCCCAGGCCAAACCCGGTAAACCGTTCCGCACTGAGGCCTATTACTGGGCCCAGGACGACGCGACGTACGTCAGTACCGTGCGCACCATCGATAACAAATTGGGCACTAATGGCGGCGTGGTCAGCATCGACGTGACGCTCAAGCAGCTCACCGAAATCGTCAAACAGATCAAGCTCGGTGAAACCGGCTACCTGATGCTGCTGGAAAACACCGGCACCGTGCTGGTCGATCCAAAGAAACCTGAACACAACTTCAAAGCGCTGAGCAGCCTCGGCGACGGCTACGCGCAACTGGCCAAGGCCGGCAAAGGGCTGGTGGAAGTCGAGCTGAACGGCGAACGCTACATGGCCAACGTCTGGCCGTCAGAGCAGCTGGGCTGGACCTTTATCGGCCTGATCAAGCAGACCGACGTGATGAGTTCGGCCACCCAACTGACCTGGTTGATCGCGATCATCGCCGCCGTGCTGGCGGTGCTCTTCGCCATCGTCGGCGCCAGTTTCGCCAGTCTGATCGTGCGGCCGATCCGCAGTGTGGCCAGCGGTCTGGAAGGCATCGCCCAAGGCGAAGGCGACCTGACCAAGAACCTGCAAATCCGTGGCAGCGACGAAACCGCGCAACTGGCCAACTGGTTCAACCAGTTTTTGGCGGCGATTCGCAACTTGATCCAGAGCATTGGCGGTGCCGCGACCAAGATCCTCGCCACCTCCAAGAGTTCGACCCAGGTCTCCAGCGACATGGCCGAAGCCGCCGGACGTCAGCGTGAAGCGGTGGACATGGTGTCCACGGCGTTCCACGAAATGGTCGCCACCGCCAACGAAGTCGCCCGCTCTTGCAGCCAGGCGGCGGAATCGGCCGACAGCGGCCAGCGCCAGGCGCGTGAAGGTCAGCAGCAGATTGATGCGGCCGTGACCAGCGTTGATCGCTTGAGCCAGGAAATCGAACAATCGGCCCAGTCGATGCAGCAACTTGAGCGCGACAGCAACGACATTCAGTCAATCCTGGGGACCATTCGCTCGATTGCCGAACAGACCAACCTGCTGGCACTGAACGCGGCCATTGAAGCGGCACGGGCCGGCGAACAGGGTCGTGGGTTTGCGGTGGTCGCCGATGAAGTTCGGGCGTTGGCCAAACGCACGGCGGATTCCACGGCGGAAATCGACGGTTTACTGGGCAACCTCGCCAAACGTACCAGTCAGGTGACCCAGCAAATGCATGCGAGCCTGGAAGTGTCCCAGCAATCGGTGACGCGAATCGGTGAAGCACGCAGCAGCTTCGGGCTGATCAGGGAGTCGGTCGACGTGATCCGCGACATGAACACCCAGATCGCTACGGCGGCGGAAGAACAGCATCAGGTGGCTGAAGACATCAATCGGCACATCAGCCAGATTCATGGTGATGCGCAATTAGTGGCGGAACTGGCCAACTCGGCGCGGCTGGATTCGCAGAGCCTGGCCGGGTTGTCGAATGAGCTGGATGGGTTGGTGCGCCGCTTCAGAACCTGATCCAGAATCCCGCTGGCCGCTGCGCGGCCAATCGCGAGCAGGCTCGCTCCCACAGGGTTTTGTTGATCGTTCCCACGCTCTGCGTGGGAATGCAGCCCGGGACGCTCCGCGTCCCATTCGAAAGCTGGAACGCGGAGCGTCCCTTGAGGCATTCCCACGCGGAGCATGGGAACGATCATCACTGCCGAAACAACTCTCCGGGGGTAAACCCGAACAGGCTTTTGAACGCCGCAATAAACGCCGACGTCGAGTCATACCCGCAAGACAGCGCGGCATTCGTCACGCTGTCCCCCTCCTCCAGCAAACTCAACGACGACAGCAGCCGCATCCGCTGCCGCCACCCTCGAAAGCTCAAGCCGGTTTCCCGCTGGAATAACCGCATCAAGGTCTTCTCCGAGGTCCCCAACCGCTCGGCCCACGCCTGCAAGGTCACATTGCGCTCAGGGCTTTCGATCAGCTCGTTGCACAGCCCCAGCAACCGTTCATGACGCGGTAACGGTAGCGAGAAGCCAACCTCCGGCAGATGCGCCAACTGGTCCAGCAGCACACTCACCAGCCGCGCGTCCTGACTGTCGCCCTGTGGATATTCAACCGGCAGCAAACAAAAACTCTTGATCAGCTCCCGGGCCAACGGCGTCACTTCCAGCACCCGGCAACGCTCCTCCGCCCAATCACAATCCTCGCGGCGCACATAGAGGCTGCGCATCTCGGCGCGCATTGAAGTCACCACCTGGTGTTCGAGATTCGCCGGAATCCAGATACCCCACTGCGGCGGCGCAAAGAAACTGCCTTCGGCAGTGTGCACGCCGAGAACGCCGCTGATCGCGTAGGAAAACTGTACCCAATCGTGCCGATGGGGCGAGGTCCATGAACCGGCGGTGAGACTTTCCGCTCGGGCATACAGCGCACGCGGCAATGCCGTCAGCGTCGGAATCGTCCGTTCAAGGGAAAGTTGTCCGTTAGTCGGCATTGATTGGCCTTGTGTCGCAAGACGGCTGTTGGAGCCGACGTTAGGCTAAGTCACCAATTCTTACAAATGTATTCGGTGCCTGTTATGCATGCCTTCAAACACCTCAAACGCGTGGTCACTGACTGGTTCTTGTGTGGCATGTTGATTGCCACGCTGCTGGCGTATGTCTTCCCGACCTTCGGGGCCACCGGCGGCGGCATGCACGCTGAATACGTGATCAACATCGGCGTGTTCCTGGTGTTCTTCCTGCACGGAGTCAACCTGTCCAGCGAGCAAATCACTCACGGTCTGAAAAACTGGAAGCTGCACGTGATGGTCCAGGGTTTCACCTTCGCAGTGTTTCCGCTGATCTGGCTGCTGAGCGACAAGCTGTTGGGTTCGCACATTCCGTCGTTATTGATGCTGGGCTTTTTGTACCTCTGTGCCCTGCCCTCGACCATCTCCTCATCTGTGGCCCTGACCGGCAGCGCGGGCGGCAACGTACCGGCGGCGATTCTCAACGCGAGCCTGTCCAGCGTGCTGGGGATTTTCCTGACGCCGTTGCTGGTGAGTTTTGTGGTCGGCAGCGGCGCTGGCGGCATCGATCTGGGCGCAACCCTGCTCGACCTCTGCGCCATGTTGCTGTTGCCACTGGTACTCGGCCAATTGCTGCGACCATGGCTAGGCAAGTTCTTCGCCCGCCACAAGCGCTACACCAACATCGCCGACAAACTGGTGATTCTGTTGCTGGTCTACGCGGCGTTCTGCAATTCGATGGTCTCGGGGATGTGGCAAAAGCAGGGCAACAGCGTGATCCTCACGGCACTGATCGGCAGTGCAATCCTGCTGGCGATCATCCTGTGGATGACCACCCGCACCGCTCGCGCATTGCAATTCAGCCCCGCCGATGAAATCGCCGCGGTGTTCTGCGCCAGCAAGAAATCCCTGGCCGCCGGAGCGCCGATGGCAGCGCTGATCTTCGGCGCCAACCCGGGGCTTGGGCTGATCCTGCTGCCGATCATGATCTACCACCCGCTGCAGCTGATCGTCTGCTCGGTGATGGCCGAGGGTTACGCCAACCGCAATCGGCAGCTGGCGCAACAGCAAAACGCCCCAACCCTCAGCGCTCGATAATCGCCGTCACGCCCTGACCACCGGCGGCGCAAATCGAGATCAACCCTCGGCCCTTGCCCGCCGCATCCAGCAATTTCGCGAGGTTGGCAACGATGCGCGCCCCGGTGGCGGCAAAGGGATGCCCCGCCGCCAGTGAACTGCCTTTGACGTTGAGACGGCTGCGGTCGATGGAGCCCAGTGGCGCATCGAGACCGAGGCGGGTTTTGCAATACTCCGGATCTTCCCAGGCCTTCAATGTGCAGAGCACCTGCGCGGCGAAGGCTTCGTGGATTTCGTAGTAATCGAAGTCCTGCAAGGTCAGGCCGTTGCGCGCCAGCAAACGCGGCACCGCGTACACCGGCGCCATCAACAGCCCTTCCGCACCATTGACGAAATCCACCGCCGCCGTCTCGCCGTCACGCCAATAGGCGAGGATCGGCAAGCCGCGCTCTTTCGCCCATTCCTCACTGCCCAGCAACACCACCGATGCACCATCGGTGAGCGGCGTCGAATTGCCCGCAGTCAGGGTGCCCTTGGCGCTTTTCTCGAAGGCCGGTTTCAGTGAGGCGAGTTTTTCCAGAGTCAGATCCGGGCGCAGGTTGTTGTCCCGGGTCAGGCCGAGGAACGGTGTGATCAAATCGTTGTGCCAGCCTTCGGCGTAGGACGCGGCCAGTTTCTGATGACTTTCCTGGGTCAGCTGATCCTGTTCGTCACGCGGGATGCTCCAGGTCTGGGCCATCATTTCACAGTGCTCGCCCATCGTCCGGCCGGTGCGCGGCTCGCCGATGCTTGGAAAGTAGGGCATCAAATGACGAGGACGCAGTTGCAGGAAGGTTTTAAGTTTGTCGGCGGTGCTGCGGGCGCGATTGGCCCGCAGAAGGATCTTGCGCAGGCTTTCGTTTACACCGATCGGCACGTCCGAAGCTGTGTCGACGCCACCGGCAATGCCGCATTCGATCTGACCCACTGCGATTTTGTTCGCCACCAGCAATGTCGCCTCCAGCCCCGTGCCGCAGGCTTGCTGGATGTCGTAGGCCGGCGTCATCGGCGACAACCGCGAGCCCAGCACGCATTCGCGGGTCAGGCCGGAATCGCGCAAATACTTGACCAGCGCACCCGCAGCCACTTCGCCCATGCGCACACCGTGCAGGTTATAGCGCTCGATCAGGCCTTCCAGCGCTGCGGTGAACATCGCCTGGTTACTGGCAGTGGCGTACGGCCCGTTGGACCGGGCAAAGGGGATACGGTTACCACCAATAATCGCAACGCGGCGCAGTTGAGTCATGAAAAGCTCCTGATGAAATTTCCAAATTGAAAACCAACCCCCTGTAGGAGCCTAGCTAGCTCCTACAATAGCCAAGCGTAGGCCTAATCTCGTGGATCGAACGACTGATTGCCATTCATGGTCCACACTTTGAATCCCAGCCGCTGGAGCGCGTTCCATGTCCGACCGTTATATCGACTTCGCTAATTCGTCCATCGGCCATCGTTTGGTCGGGGCCCTGGGTCTGCCGTCGCCGGTTCGGCTGGAGCGCTGGCAAGCCGGCCGGCTGCGGCCTGTCGAAGGGGCGCTGTTGATCGGCGGTGGCCCGTTGACGGAGAAAATCGGCACCTTTGCCAACCGCCTGACCGACGCGATTTACAGCTACGGCACCGAGCCTTCGCTGGCCACCGCGTGGATTCCCGGCCACGGCCCAAAACTCAAAGCCGTGGTGTTCGACGCCAGTGACCTGGTGCAGACCGATCAACTCAAACAGCTGCGCGAGTTCTTCCAGCCGTTGATCAAAAACCTCGATCACAGCGCGCACCTGGTGATTCTGGGGCGCGATCCGGAGAACTTGAGCGATCCCTTCGCCGCCAGTGCCCAGCGAGCGCTGGAAGGCTTCAGCCGTTCACTGGCCAAGGAATTGCGCAGCGGTGGCACCTTGCAGCTGATTTATGTCGGCGAAGGGGCTGAGGATCAACTGGAAGGCCCACTGAGGTTTTTCCTCTCACCCAAAAGTGCATTCGTTTCCGGGCAAGTGATTCGCTTGAATGCCTGCGACACGCAGGTGACGGACTGGACTCGCCCATTGGCCGGCCGCAAGGCGCTGGTCACTGGCGCGGCACGCGGCATCGGCGCCTCCATCGCCGAAACCCTGGCCCGCGACGGGGCGGACGTGATCCTGCTCGACGTAGCACCGGCCAAGACCGACCTCGAAGCCCTCGCCGCACGCCTCGGCGGGCGCAGCATCACCCTGGACATTTGCGCCGACGATGCCGCCGCGCAGTTGGTCGAGCATCTGCCCGACGGCATCGACATCGTGGTCCACAACGCCGGCATCACCCGGGATAAAACCCTGGCCAACATGACCCCGGAGTTCTGGGATGCGGTGCTGGCGGTCAACCTCAACGCGCCGCAAGTGCTGACCAAGGCACTGCTCGACAGCGGCACCCTGCACGACAACGGGCGGGTGATCCTGCTGGCGTCCATCAGCGGCATCGCCGGCAATCGCGGGCAAACCAATTACGCCACGAGCAAGGCCGGGCTGATTGGCCTGGCCCAAGCCTGGGCGCCCTTGTTGAATGAACGCGGCATCAGCATCAACGCGGTAGCCCCCGGTTTCATCGAAACCCAGATGACCGCGCACCTGCCGTTCGCCGTGCGTGAGGCCGGGCGGCGCATGAGTTCGCTGGGCCAGGGCGGCCTGCCGCAAGACGTCGCCGAAGCGGTGGCTTGGCTGGCTCAACCGGGCACCGGCGCGTTCACCGGGCAGGCGCTGCGGGTGTGCGGGCAAAGTGTATTGGGGGCTTAGGCATGAGCATCGATTGGCACACACTCAACTGCGAACCCAGCCTGTCGGGACTGTACGTGCGGGCCGCGACGCGACGCAGAATCACCGGCACCACCCTGCCCGATTCGGGTTTACGCTGCTGGATCAATGTCGATCCGACGCGCCTGGCGGACTATCGCAAGGTCTGCGGTTTTGCCGAGAACGGTTTGTTGCCGCCAACCTACCCCCACATCCTCGGCTTCGCTTTGCAGATGCAATTGTTGACGGCCAGGGAGTTTCCGTTCCCGTTGCTGGGGTTGATTCACCTGAGCAACCGCATTCGTGTCTTTCGCCCCATGGGCGGCGTGAATCGTGTGCGGGTCAGCGTTCAGGTGCAAAACCTTCAACCCCATGAAAAAGGCGCAACGTTCGACCTGGTGACGACGCTCGACGATCAGTTGGGGGCGTTGTGGGAAGCTGAAAGCCAGATGTTGTGCCGTGGGGTCAAACTGGCAGGCGAGCCCGTCGAAGAAGTGTTGGCCTCGACGCTGGAAATGCCGGAAGTGGCCCGCTGGAAAGCGCCCGCGGACATTGGGCGGCAGTATGCCAAAGTGTCCGGTGACTACAACCCGATTCACCTGAGTGCCGTCAGCGCCAAACTCTTCGGTTTCCCGACGGCCATCGCCCATGGGTTGTGGAACAAGGCCCGAACGCTAGCGGCGCTTGCCGATCATTTGCCGGCGGCGAATGTCGAGATTGCGGTGCAGTTCAGGAAACCGGTGCGGTTGCCCAGTGAGGTGACATTGCTGGCCAGCGCGGCGGGGTCGAGCGGGGATTTGCTGTTGGTGGGTGCGGGGGATTTGGAGCATATGGCGGGGCATTGGCGGCCGGTTGCCTGACCTTGATCGTTCCTGTGCCCGGTGTTCGGCTCTTGGGACGCGGAGCGTCCCTGGCTGCATTCCCACGCAGAGCGTGGGAACGATCAATCACTGACTCACTAAACCCATGCGAGGCTGCGGAAACAGATTGTTCAACGTCTCCAACAATCGCACGTGATAAATCGGCTTGCGAAACAGGTCGAGCACCTGCAACCGCAACATGTCGCTGACATCCTCCATGTCGGCATGCCCCGACGTCACGATCACCGGCAAATGCTGGCGGGACGTATGTTCGCGCAACCGTTTGATCAACGACATGCCGCTCTCCTCCGGCATCCGCAGGTCCGTGATCACCAACGCAATATCAGGGTGACGTGTCAGGTGGTTCAGCGCGAGCTTGACCGAGGTGGCGGTAAAGCAATTGAAGCCCTCGCCCTCCAGCAACTCCGCCAATTCGAGCAACGCATCCTCCTCATCATCGACCAGAAGAAGCTGTTGGCGCGGAAGTGAGGGAGCGTTCATGGGCAACACCTGCAATGGACTAAGCGTTGACGTTAGAAGCCCTTTGGAGCATTAGCAAGTTGCCACTGCGTCTTCTCGCGTCAATCGATGGCGGCCTTGATGGTGCCGAACAGGGTTGTTATCGAGGTTCCCATCCCTGCACTGAGGCCGGCAATCACCACCGCGATCATGGCGGCAACAATTGCGTACTCAATACCCGAAGCCCCCTCGGTATCTTTAGCCAGGCCTTTGTAAAAAGCGATTTCGGATTTGATCTTCTGAGCAATCTTGGAAAAGGACATGGCAGTTCTCCTGAAAGACGCGGGTGTTGCACGATCGCAACATGATTCCCCTTTGCCATCCTCAGCATTGTCGGCATTCCACCTACCTACAACTGTAAGAACGAATTATCACTAAAGTATTAGTTGCTTCGTTGACGCCAGAAAAGTCTTGTTTTCGCCCTAGCTGCTTACTTTCGTTAGTTATTTTCAGGTCCGTAATGGCTTTTTGCTCTAGCTGAGCTACCGTCAAATAGCGAAATAGTTCATGTTCATAGCTGCCTGATTGCGAAGTTGTCTCGTTGGGCGCGACGAGGTCTCAAGCAGCAGGAAAGGGAGAGCCGTCATGAACAGTCGAATCACTCTGGGGCTGGCCGGCTTGTTTTTGGTGGGCGCCATTATTGCCGGTTACTGGGGTCTCACGCTGAGCAGCCAAACCGTTCCCGACCCTGTCGTGCAACCCGGAATTGTCACGCCTGCACCCACCGCCCAGACATCTGCTCCTATGGACGACCCCACCCGCCAACCGGTGGTGGTGCTGCTGCATGATGTGCCCCCGTTCGTACCGATCAGCGCCGCCGACGTGACCCTGGAAAAACTCCGTACCGCCCCGGCCGGCAGCCTGAGCCGCCTCGATCAAGCCATTGGCCGAACGCCCTGGCGTGCCCTCAGTGCCGGCACCTGGCTCAGTGATGAAAGCTTCGAAGCCGGCGGCAGACTCGCGCGGATGATTCGTCCCGATGAACGCGCCCTCGCCGTCGCCGTGGATGAAGTAATCAGTGCCGGGGGGCAACTGACACCGGGGGACTATGTCGATGTGCTGCTGTTTCTGCGCATGGACAACAACAACCCTCAACCGTCGGCGCAACTGGTGGTGCCGGCCTTGCGGGTGCTCGGCGTAGGCGAACAGATGGGGTTGACCAACGACGGTCAACCCGCAAGCCCGGCCCGCAGTAACGAAGAAAAACTCAAGCAGGAACAATTGCGTGCCAACGCCCGCAGCGTCTTGCTTGCCGTCCCCGAACAATTACTGAGTCGGTTGATGCTCGCGGCCCAGGCCGGCGTGTTGCGCCTGGCCGTACGCAGCGCCGATGAAAAACGCCTGGCTCGTTACTGGGCCGGCGAAAGAGTTTCATCGGCCAGTCTTGCCAGCACCAACCGCGAGTTGATGCAGTTCAGCCAACTGGCCATGACGCCCCCACCCAAACCTGCCGCTATCCCCAGCGGCACAGCACCGCGCAAGCCAAGCGTGGAAGTTATTCGCGGCAACGAAATTACCCAACAAACTCCCTGAATCGAGCAAGGACGCATCTAAATGCCCAGTCGTTCCATGCCGCTGTTTCAAGCACAACAAAGATCCGAACGGGTATCGCTTGTACTTCTTCGAAAACTGCAACTTCGATAAACGCAGCGGATTATCGCAATGAGCCAGAGCCAGAACCTGAGCCAGACCTTCCTCGCGATCACGCGCAACAGCACCGACCTTGAGTGGCTGCAAGGCGCCCTCGCCCCGTTGGGCCAAGTGGTCAGCGCCGGTGGTGGCAGCCTCGACGAATTGCTGGCGCTGGTGGATGTGACCTTCGCCAGCCTGGTGTTCATCGGCCTGGACCGTGAACACGTGGTGGCCCAAAGCGCACTGATCGAAGGTGCCCTGGAAGCTAAACCGATGCTGGCGATCGTCGCGCTGGGCGATGGCATGGACAACCAACTCGTGCTCAATGCCATGCGCGCCGGTGCGCGGGATTTCGTGGCTTATGGCTCGCGTTCCAGTGAAGTCGCGGGGTTGGTGCGACGGCTGGGCAAACGCCTGCCGCCCGTGGCCCCGAACACCCAACTGGGCAGCCTGACGGTGCTCTACGGTGTGCAGATCAACGCCGACGGCGCGCTGCTCGCCACGCACCTGGCGCAAGTGGTGCAAAAGAGCGGGCAGCAAACGCTGTTGCTGGACCTGGGCCTGCCACGCGGTGACAGCCTGGCCTTGCTCGGGCTGGAGAGTTCGTTCCACTTCGGCGATGCACTCCGGCACTTGCGGCGCCTCGACGCGACGCTGATCGACAGCGCGTTCACCACCTGCGCCGCCGGGTTGCGGATCCTCGCCTACGCCAGCCACGATATGCCGCTGGAACACACCAGCACCGCCGAGTTGTACATGCTGCTCAGCGCCCTGCGCCAACACTTCCAGCACATCGTGGTGAACCTGACTGGCCAGCCGGACAGCGAAGCGCTACGCACCTTCGTCACCCATTGCGACAAGTTGCTGTGGTACACCGATCAGAATGTCCTCGACTGCCGTCGCAACCTGGCAGTACTCGGCTTGTGGCGTGAAAAAGGCATGAAGCTCGATCACGCCAGACTGCTGGTGGACCGCTACCTGCGCAACGTCGCACCGGACGCCGACACCTTGAGCAAAAGCTTCGGCATGGAGATCATCGCGACCCTCGTCTACAGCCCGGAAGTGCGGCTCAACGCCAAGAACCAAGGGGTGACGCTGTTTGAACTGGCCCCCCGCGAAAGCCTGACTCAAAGCCTGCGCGCCCTCGGCGATCAGTTGGCCAAGCGTTCCGAGGGCCTGGCCAAGCCCAGGCCTGGCTGGTTCAACCGGTTGAGGGGTGCGCAATGAGCGATGAAAAACTTTTCGGTGCACCTGTACGCACCACCAGCGGCAACACCGACCACGAAGGTCTGAAACTGGTGCTGCACCGCTACATCATCGACGCCATCGAGGAATCCGGCCAAAACCTGCTGGAGGGTTCGCGGCAGCTGCTCTCACAGTTCGTCATCGACAAGGTTGCCGAGTACATCGCCCGGCTGCACCTGGCGATTTCCCGCTATGAAATGGAGCGTCTGGCCGAAGAAATCGTCGATGAACTCACCGGTTTCGGCCCCTTGGAAGTGTTGCTGCGGGACCCGGCGGTGACGGAGATTCTGGTCAACGGCCCGCACCGGGTGTTCATTGAACGCGACGGCATCCTGCATCTAAGCGACCTGCGCTTCATCGATGCGCATCACGTCGAACGGGTCATGCAACGGATCCTCGCGCCCCTGGGCCGACGGCTCGATGAGTCCTCGCCAATGGTCGACGCACGACTGCCCGACGGTAGTCGGGTCAACGCGATCATTCCGCCGATTGCGCTCGATGGTCCCTGCCTGTCGATCCGCAAATTTCGCAAGGACATGCTCAAAAGCTCAGATCTGGTGGCGATGCAAACCATCGATCAGGCGATCTTCGACTTCATTCAGGAGGCCGTGGGCCAACGCTGCAACATCCTGATCAGCGGCGGCACCGGCACCGGCAAGACAACCCTGCTGAACATTCTCAGCCAGTTGATCAACCCTCACGAGCGAATCGTCACCATCGAAGACGTCGCCGAACTGCAACTGGGCCACCCTCACGTGGTACGCCTGGAAACCCGACCGCCGAATGCCGAAGGCCACGGCGAAGTGAAGGCCAGCGACCTGATTCGCAACGCCCTGCGGATGCGCCCGGACCGAATCATCCTCGGCGAAATTCGTGGCGTCGAAGTGCTGGATGTACTCACCGCAATGAACACCGGCCACGACGGTTCCATGAGTACCGTGCACGCCAACAATGCCCAGGATGCGTTGTTGCGCCTGGAGACCCTGGTGGGCCTGACGGGCCGCACCATCGCCGAACGGACCTTGCGGCAAATGATCTGCGCCGCACTGGATGTCGTGATCCAGCTGACGCGCCTGCCCGACGGCCGCCGCTGCGTCAGCGAAGTGGTGGAGGTGATCGGTTTGCGTGATGACGTGTATGTCACCAACACGTTGTTCCGGTTCGACCGGCGCACCGGCTTCGGATTCATCCGTGAGGCGGTCAACCCCGCCGGCGACAAACTGCGCCGTGAGTCGGCGCTCTCTCCCTCTGTGTACTGAAGGCCACGGCATGCTCAAACCGGTGCTGCTCATCCTCCTTTGCCTGGTTTTGCTCGGACTGTCGATCCGCCTGTTTTATCGCGGTTTGCGCCAGTCCGGCACCGAGCGGGTGCTGGGTCGCCTGATCCAGGGGCAACCGCAGCCGGTGCCGACGAAAGCCTCTTGGGTGGGCCTGGACCGGGCGTTTCTGCGGGCCGGCCTCAGGCGTCCTTCCGAGCGTCTGGGCGGGTGGCTGCTGCTCTGGGCCTTTGGCATCTTGCTCGGATTTGCTACCGGTGGCTGGGTCGGCTTGCTGGTTCTGTTACTGCTGCCGCCGCTGATGCTGCGTCTGTACGTCAATTGGCGTTATCAGCGCCGACTCCAGCGCATGATCGAACAACTGCCACAAATGCTCGATCACACGGTGCGCAGCCTGAAGTCCGGGCGCACCCTGGCCGATGCGGTGCTGGGCGCCATCGACACCGCTGAAGACCCGCTGAAAAACGCCATGGGGCGGATTCAGCGCAACGTGGTGTTGGGGGTCAGCCTGCCGGATGCCGCGGCGGACTTTGCCGAGCTGTATGAGAAAGACGAACTTCGCCTGTTCGCGCTGGGGTTGAAGGTCAATCACCGCTATGGCGGCAATGCCAGCGAATTGCTGGAAAACCTGATCAAGATGATCCGCGAGCGCGAGCAGGCTGCACGCCAGCTCAGGGCCATGACCGGTGAAACCCGGGTGACCGCGTGGGTCCTGGGATGTTTGCCGATTGGCCTGGCGGGCTATTTCCTCGCGACCAACCCTCAATACTTGCTTGCCATGTGGCACGACGGCTCGGGGCAAATCATGCTCGCGTCCGCGTTCGGCTTGCAGGTGATCGGCAGCCTGGCGCTCTGGCATATGTTGCGCAGCGTATGAAAGTGCCTTTGCTGATCTGCGCGTTGCTGTTGCTGGGGGCCACCCTGTTGCTGCTCAGCGGTTTGCTGGAACACCGTCGACGGGCTCGCCAGGTGGCACAACGACTCGACGGCAAACTGGCGAGCGACAACCGGGTAAATCAGTGGCTTGAGCTGCTGGGCAGCAGCCGGATCGGTCAGCGTTCGGTCAACCTGGATAACGAAACCCAGGCCTTGCTTAACCGTCTGGGCTGGCGCAGCGCCCGGCGACGTTCACTGTTCGCGGCATTCCAGGTAGGCGCTCCGGTGCTGGCGCTGGCCCTGGCCTTGCTGATCCAGGGCGTGTTCTTCCCTCACGCAGACAATCAATGGATGGCCCCGGTACTCGCCACCTGCATCGGCTATCTATTGCCCAAACGGTTGCTGGCCGCTGCCGCGCAGCGTCGGCAAAAACAACTGGCGCTGGAGATTTCCACCTTCATTCCGCTGCTGCGCATCCTGTTCGAATCGGGCATGGCGGTGGAGCAGTCGCTGCGAGTGTTGAGCAATGAAGGCAAACAATTATTACCGGCCCTGACCCATGAATTGCGCTTGGTATTGGCCCGGGTCGATTCCGGCCTGGAACTGGGCGAAGAACTGCACAAAGTCACCCAACTGCTGGCCGTCGACGAGTTCACCGACACCTGCGTCATCCTTGAGCAGTTGATCCATCAGGGGGGCGGTGCGATGAAATCCCTGCTGACCCTCAAGCAATTGCTCGACGACCGGCGCCTGACGCGCCTGCAGGAGTACATCTCCAAGCTGTCCGCCAAAATGTCCATCGTGATGATGCTGTTTCTCTTCCCGGCGTTATTGATCGTACTGGCCGGCCCGGGCTTCACCGCCCTGTCCCGTGCCTTTGGTTCTTAGAGGGATCGTAATGAAAGCAATGACTGGCCGGCTTGTGTCGGCTGTTGTCAGGCGGTTGCGCGAGTAACGGTGTGGGCACTCGTAAAAAAGACAACAACCTAATGCGCTGTCATCCCCTGACGCAATCCATGACCGGGCGCCAAAGCCAGCGCCAACTGCGTCCGGTTATGCATATGCGTCAACCGCAAAACCTGCGACACATACAGCTTCACCGTGTTCTCGGTAATGCCCAGCTCGCAGGCAATCTGATAATTGGTCTGCCCCTTCCCCACCAACCGCGCCACCTCCAACTGCCTTGGCGACAGGTGACTGAAAACCGCCGGAATCTCTACCCGATCCACAGCAATGTCAGCCTCATCGGTGGAAACCGATAACCGCGGCCCACGACGGACCTTATCCAGATCCTGATACAGATCATCGATCGACTCGGCAAGGTATTGAAGCTTCTGATCCAGATGCTTGAGCTGCAGGCTCTTCTGCCGTTCCTGCAACACCACTGCCTGACGGGCAATCCCTTCAAGCAACTCAGCCGGATTGACCGGCTTCTGGTAGTAATCGGCAAACCCGGCCCGCAAAGCCTTGATCACATCCTGCTTGTCCGCACGCCCAGTGAGCATGATTGCTTCAAATACCCGGTGCTTGCCGGATAACCGTTGCAGCTCCTGAACCAGTTGAATCCCGTCCAGACCGGGCATGTGCAAATCGCAAAGCACCAGGCCAATGGCTTCGTCTTCATTGAAACGCTCGACGGCCTGACTGCCCGTCTCGCTGCAAACGCAACGGTAACCGCTGCCTTCAAGAAGCTCACAGAGCTCTGCGGCAATCAACGGCTGGTCATCGACCACAAGGATTTTTACTGCCGAAGGAAGTTTGATCACATGCGACTCCCTGCAAGGTCAAAGTTGACCGTTCCTCTACAAACAGCCACAGACAGTACAACTGCTGAATTGAAAGTAGACGTACATTCCGACTCTGTACATACAACGGGCCCCTAGTGAAACCAGGCGAGTGTAAGCAACAGGCCGACCAGCACGAAGGGTGCGAAGGGCTGTTTCTTTGACATTCCAGGCTCCAGGTATCGAAGATGATTTCTAAGCCCTTGGCCCATATGAAGCCAGACTCTTGGCGCCAGCAGCAGCCACAAGACACTGGCCAATCCGGCACCGATGAACACGCCCAGCAGGTGCATGCCGTCAGTCGCCAGCCCCAGGCCGGTCATCAGTTTCACATCGCCTGCGCCCAGGCGTCTCAGCGCATAACCGGGCAAGGTAAAGGCCAGCGCCAGCAAAAAAGCCCAGCCGCCCTGCACCGCCTCGGCCCCCAGCCAGGTAGTGCCTGTCCACAGCAGATACGCCAGCGCCAACACCGCTGCGCCAAGGGTCAGGCCATTGGCGATGTGCCGTTCTCGAGCATCCTGTGCTGCGCAAAGCGTCAGCCAGATCAGTAATACAAAGCTCTGCATCCGGTAAAAAACGTCCGTTTTGGCTGAATGATTCTATGCTGATATCACGTGATGAATATCAGGGTAGACGCAGTCATGAAAACAGGCCTCCCCCGTAAGCAAAAAGGCGCTGTAGCGATTGAATTCGCGTTGGTATTTCTCATCTTTTTCGCCGTGTTCTATGGAATCGTCACTTACAGCTTGCCGCTGTTGCTGATGCAATCGTTCACCCAGTCGACCGCCGAAGCGGTGCGCCGAAGCGTGGCGCTGGATCCGAGCACCCCCGGCTACGACACCGCGGTAAAAACCGTTGCTACCACTGAACTGAGCCGACAATTGGCCTGGATTCCTGCCGCACTGAATTTCAATGTCGCCACCGACGCCAGCGCCACCTACGTGGGCGGGGTGTTGACAGTCAGCATCAACTACCCCACCAGCAAATTGCAGCAGGTCATCCCGTTTCTGAACGTGCCGGGAATTGGCCAAGTGCCCAATCTGCCGGCAAACCTTTCCGCCCGATCGAGCCTGCAATTTTGAGTTCCGCAGACAAACTCTTCGGGCGCCTGCTCAACCGCCATCCGCCTGCGCCAGTGGACATGCCAGCTCCCCAGAGCATGCAAAGTGTCGGTTTGCAGATGCACCTCGATGCCGAAGGTCGAGTGATTCACCTGACCGGCCCGCTGCGGCATGTGCTGGCCCAACAGACACCCACGGCGCAAGCACCGCACCTGCTCGATTTCCTCATGCCTCACAGCGGCCTCACCGTTGAAGGCTCGCCCGCCGACTGGCTGGGACAGAGTCTGGACCTGGACTTCTACAGCCTTAACGGCCAACCCCTGCACTTGCGTGGCTGGGTCCAGCCATTGGCCGATGCCTGGCTGTTGCAGTTGCTGGACATCGGCGACTTGTTGCTCGATCGCCAGCAATCACGCAGCCGCGAGCAATGCCAATTACTCGCCGCGCAGATCGGCGAACAGTTGCGCCGCTGCAACCTGACGCGCCTGCCCGAGGTGCTGGTGGAACAGCTGCAAGGCCTGGCCCAGCGTTTCCACATGCCCTGCATTGCGGTGGCATTACTCGATGAACAGGAAGAAGGCTGGCAGATACACCAGCATTACACGGCCTTCGATGCGCCCCAGCTGTGGCAAAACGCTCAACGCCTGGGCACCGGGCTCGACAGTTTGAATGGCTCTGTGCCGCAACGCCTGACGCCCGCCGAACATCCCCGTTTGCAAAGCATCTTCGGCAATGCCGAAGGGTTCGCGGTGCCCTATCACGATGCCCAGGGGGTGGTCGCCTGGTTGCTGTGTGGCCTTTATCCGGTGCAGCAACAGGCACCTGACTTGAATGACCGCGACTGGTTACAACTGACCTCCGCGCTGGCAGGCCCGTTGCTTGAGCGCTTGCGCGAGCACCGGCACCAACTGCAACTGGAACGGCTGGAGTCGCTGCAAGCCTTGCTCGGCACCGGATGGTGGGAAATGTTCAGCGACAGTCGCGAGGTGCAACTGGCGCCGTCGCTGGCCAGCAACCTGAACCTTACAGTCGACCGTTTGCCGCTGCACGACTGGCTGGATCGGGTACACCCCGCCGACCGCGAAGAGTTGAGCAGTCGTTTGCAAGCCTTGCAAGACGACGGCACCCCGTTGCTGCTGTGCGTGCGTTTGGCCCAAACGCCGAACTGGTATCGCCTGCAAGGACAAGTCCTGGGCATCGGTAAAAACCGACGGTTAGTGGGTTTCATGCTCGACATCAGCGACATCAAGAACCAGGAGCAAAGCGCCGCGGCGGCCCACGCCCGACTGGACAATCTGATCGCCAGTTCACCGGCGGTGATCTACGTGCAGCGCTATGACGAAGGTGCGCTGCAACCAACGTTTTTCAGTGACAGCCTGCTGCCGTTGCTCGGCTGGACACTGGCTGATTGCGCCACGGGGACCTTGGTTGAAAGGGTCCACCCGGAGGACCGCGATCGGTATTTCGAACGTACCCGACATTTGCTGCGTGAAGGTTCGGTGCGCGCCCGCTATCGGCTGCGCGACAGTCGCGGCGAATACCATTGGCTACTCGATGAAGCCAAGCTCTTGCGCGACGACCTTGGCTTGCCGGTGGAAGCCGTCGGCCTGTGGCTGGACGTCACCGAAGCAACCCTGGCCGCCGAACAGGTGAAACAGAGTGAAGAACGCTACCGGATCCTGGTGGAAGACTCTCCGGCGATGATCTGCCGCTACCGCCCGGACCTGACCCTGAGCTTCGGCAACCGCCCGCTGGCGACTTACCTGGAGTGCCAGCCCGAGCAACTGCCCGGAGTGAACCTGGGCAGCTGGATGTCGCAGGAACAGCGCGAAGCGTTTCTCCTGCGGCTCAGCCGACTCAGCCCGGAATTCCCGGTCAGCACCGCGGAAATCAACCTGCAACTGCCGGGACGGGAACATGCCTGGTGGGTGTGGTCGGATCGCGGGGTGTTCGATGAGCACGGCCATTTGCTGGAGATTCAGGCCGTGGGGCGCGACAACACCGAGGTCCGCCGCGCCCAGCAGCAACTCACCCAAAGCGCAAAAATGGCCACCCTCGGTGAAATGGCCACAGGCTTGGCCCATGAAATCAATCAGCCGTTGAATGTGATGCGCATGGCCATCGTCAACGTGCTCAAGCGTCTGAGCAATGGCGATGCGCAGATCGACTACCTGACCGACAAGCTCAACCGCATCGATGCCCAGGTCCAGCGCGCCGCGCGGGTGGTGGATCACATGCGGGTGTTTGGCCGCCGTTCGGAGATCGAGCAGCAGCCGTTCAATCCGGCGCAAGCCATTGAAGGCACGTTGTCGCTGCTGGCCGAAGGGATGCGCGGCAAAGGGGTCGATCTGCGGGTCAACGAGATCGGGTTTGAAGTGCAAGTGCGCGGTTACGTCGATCAGCTCGAACAGGTGTTGATCAATCTGATGGTCAACGCTCGGGATGCGTTGCTCGGCAAACGCGAGGCCGACCGCGAGTTCAAACCTTGGATTTCGGTGTACGCCGAACGTGATGCGTATTCGGTGCGGCTGTGGGTCGAGGACAACGGCGGCGGTATCGATCCGCGGTTGCTGGAACGGATTTTCGAGCCATTCTTCACCACCAAACCCGTGGGTGTCGGCACCGGGCTCGGGTTGTCGGTGAGTTACGGCATCGTCGAGAACATGGGCGGAAAACTGAGCGTCAGAAACTCGGTCGAGGGCGCCCGGTTTTGTATCGAACTACCGATTATTGCCGACGATCAGATCACCAGCGTCGCTCGTCCTGAGTGACAGCTGAGGTTGGCGCCGACTTCGACCTTGTTCAGATCGATCCCCAGACTGAGCAGCAGTGTGTTGATCAAGGTGTCGAGTAACGGGCTGAGCACGCTGTTGATCACGTTGACCAGCAATGTCGTGACAGTGCTGAGGATCGCCCCCAGACCACCGACCAGACTGCCCGTCGGCCCGTGCATGTTGACCGTTATATTGGTGAGCGTGTCGGTAAGGCTGCTGACGATATTGCTGGTGGAATAGGAATAGTAGAACGGTGGCTGGCTCATCTCCGGCAGGCTGGTGGCCGGCGGTGCGGAATAGACGTGCGGCATGTTGGCGCTCTGTGCCACGGTGGTGTCGGCCATGATGTCGATACCGCCGCCGACGCCTGGAATCCGCGGGTCGCAACTGACAGGAAGGATCAGGAACCGGCGACAGGTTTTCACCCCGATATCGATCACCTTCAACGGTTGCACCACCACGGCGGGCGGCGAGGTGTTGCTGCCGAACACCGTGTTCGGATCGATCTTGCCGATTTTCAAGGTCACCAGTGAAGTGCTGGTATTGGTGGTCAGGGATTTGTTGGTGGCACTGATGCAACTGTAGGCGGTGACGTAACTGTTGGCACTCGCAACGTCCAGGGCGACATCGAGCCTTAAGGTATCGGAAAGCGGCACGATCGAGGGTGTTTCGCAGGCCGCGCCGAGCGCGCAGGTCAGTGAGTCAATGACTTCGACCAGATTGAGATTCAGCAAGGCGTTCAAGATATTGGTCAACGGTCCGGCAAGATCAGCCGCCGCCTCGAGCAAGGGTTGAATCGCACTCAGAATAGGCAAGTCGACCGACAGCAAGGTACGCACCTGAGCGGTTTTCACGTAGATCCGGTTGGGCCCCAACGGCGCAAGCGCGGCGTTTTTCGGATTGCCGATGGCCGAGAGTTGTGGCGGCTCCAGTATCTGCACCCGAGCGGTGATTTGCGCCAGCCCCGCGAGGTTGATCGGCACGGTCGCCACCAAACCGTTTTTCTTGTTGGCCAGTTGCACGACGGCTTCGATCAGGTCAAACACTTTCAGGTTGGTCCCCAGCGCCGTCACAGTGCTGCCCGCCTCGACGTGCAACACATTGCCGAGTACGACGGTGGTTGCACCTGCCGCGGCCTTCAGCGCTTGAAGACTTGCAATGGTTGCGGTCGCGCCGAATGTGCCGCCGGGGTCCAGTACATTGACGGCGGTCTGGATCAGTTGGCTGACGGCAATCGTATTGCCCAATACCTGGTCATACCCCGCAGCGCTGAGGTTAAGGTCGACCTTCAATCGATTGAGGTAGCCGAGCAGGCTGATGTTGGTGTTCACCAGTCCGTTCCAGCCCGCCGCGTCGATGTTCAAATTGCCCCCGAGCAAACCACCGAACAACGCGTTGAGCGTGGCCGATTTGCTGGTGTCGACGCTCAACATCGTGCTGCGCAGGGTCAGCGAAGCCTGCGGTGGCGGTAAGGCAGCAACAGCGCTGGCCGTCAGGTTGATGGTCGCTGCGCGTGGAGCGCCGCCGAACAGCGCGCCGACACCGCCAGCGACACTCTGCGGGACCGAGTGGCTGGCGATCACCCGAATGGCTTCGCTCTTGCTCGGGTCGGCACCAAATACTCGAAGGTTATCGGCATCCAGGGTCAAGGCACCGCAAGCGACCAATAGATTGCGACTGGGGTCAGGAAGGGTAAAGTCGTTACGGTTTGCGCTGGCGGTGGCATAGACAGTGGCGGTGTTGCCAGCGGCGCAATCACCATTTCGGGTGGAGGCTTCAAGTGCGGCCATGTCCGCCACACGCTGCAAGTCACGCTTTTCCAGGTACAAACGACCGCTGTCGACCACGACCAGCAAGAACACCAGGGCCAAGCCCAATGTCAGCGCCGCCATCAAACCGATCGCCCCCCGTTGCCGGGATGGCCTGCGAAACTGCAAACGCGGAGACATCGCGCACTCCTTTGCCGGTGCACAGCCGAGGGCTACCTCCATGGGTGAACAGCAGTGTAGTCAAGACTTGGCTGGACCGCTGGCAACATGCCAGCTCCTACAGGGGTTCGTGGTGTTTATCTGGGTGGGTAGTTGGCGAGAATTCGCCCGACCGTTTCCTGGATGGCAGTGCTGCGATCCGACGGGTTCGGTGTGCGGCTAAGTATCTGCTCGTCACTGCCGCGCCATACCAGTTTGCCGTCCTTGCCGTCGAGCAGGTCGATCTGGATGATCGCCACGTTGTAGCTGACGTTACGGGTTTCGGTGTACATCGGCCCGCCCCAGTAGCCGTTCCATGGATTACCCCAAGCGCCGCCGTAGTTGGTGGTCACTTGTTGCTGGCGCTGTTCGACGATCAGATAGGTCTGCACGTTCAAATCGCCCTTTTGGCCACCGGCAGCCGGACGCAGGCCACGTTGATCCAACTGATCGGCTACCGACTGGCGAATGCGTTGTTCAGTCAGGTCGCTCTTGATCCGTGGGTCGTCAGGGCGATATTGCAGGGCGGGTTCTTTCCAGTTCCAGCTGCGATAGGCGGCAAAGTCGCGGCTGGCATCGAAGTCATGATTGACCTGGCTGCCGGCGCAGGCACTGAGCAGCACGACCATAGCCAGTAAAGCGAGACGGCGGAACATGATGATTCTCCGGTTGAAGACATGAACCTGCGGAATGTTTCCTTACGGAAGCTAATTGGGAGGATACGCCGACATCGCCTTTTCTACAGCCTTGCGTATCGCATCGGCACGCTCGCTCTCGCTGCCGCGATTGCTGGTTTCGGCGCTGGCACTCCATACCGGCTGACCGCTCTGAGCGTCAAACAGATCAACCCGCACCACCACGACCTGTTCCTGATAAGTCCGCACGATCGGCACGGTGTTGTATAGGCCGTAACCGCTGCCGTAGCGGTTGTAACCGCCATAGCCGCCACCGTAATAACCATAGTCGTCGCGAACCTGACGCAGGCGGGTTTCCAGGTGCAGCTCGGCGCTGACAAACAGGTCGGCCGGGCGGTTATCCTGCAGCGGGCGCAAGCCACGTTGATCGAGCGCATTGCTGACGGCTTCGGCGACCTGCGCCGAATCCGCCCAGGCGGTGCCCGGCGGCAACTGTCCGTTGAGCCAGGCCCAGCTGCGGTAACGCCCGTAGTCACGCGGCGGTGCCGGGTAGGCGCTGCGGTCGAAGGTGTTGGCCGCCTGAGGCGGCGCGGGTGGCAAGGGGTTGGATGACGCCACATAAGGGTTGCTGCCCTGACAGGCCGCCAAGCCGAGACAGACCAACAATAACCCCGAACGACTGTTCATTTCGCGCTCCGATCAGACCGGCCGACAGATCCAGTGCAAGTAGCGCCCAAGCCCGGCAAAGCTTGGGTGACGACGGTGGGCCAGTTCCATTTCCAGCAAGTCCGCCAGTTCGACCCGAGCCTGGAATTCCACCGGCATGTAATCGTGAAAAACCCGCACCCCGCTCTGGCTTTCGACCTGCCACAGGCCTTCAAGTTGCGCCGCCAGTTCACGCGGATCAAGCGGCTGCTGCGGGGTCAGGCTTTGCTTTTCGCCGGCCATGTCGTTCTTGCGCATCTTGCGGAAGTGGCCTTTGAGCAGGTTGCGATAGATCAACGCATCGCGGTTGTAGAAGGCCAGGGATAACCAGCCATCTGGTTTGGTCAATTGATGCAGCACCGGCAGGATCGCATGGGGTTCGGCCAGCCATTCCAGCACGGCGTGGCACAGCACCAGGTCGTAGGGTTCGGTGAGTTGGCCGAGCAGATCCTGCCACGGCGCCTGGATGAACGTCGCTGTTTGCCCTGCATCGGCAAAGCGTTGGCGGGCGCCTTCGAGCATCGGCTCGGCGGGTTCGGCCAGCGTGACTTCATGACCGCGCTGGGCCAGCCACAATGACATGTGGCCCAGGCCGGCACCGATATCCAGTACGCGCAAAGGTCGGTCCGGCAAGGCTTCGGCCAGGTCGGCCTGAAGCACCGCCAGACGGATCGCGCCTTTGGCACCGCCGTAGATCTTTTCGGCGAAACGGGTCGCCAGTTGATCGAAATGACGGTCGCTCATCAGCTGAACCTCCGTTCGCTGTCCGCGAGTTTGCTGCGCACCACTTCATTCATATCCAATCCCAACTCGCTGCACAACAGCAGCAGATAGAGCACGATGTCACCGATTTCCTGCCCGGCATGGGCGAGCTTGTCCGCCGGTAACTGGCGCGACTGGTCTTCGGTCAGCCACTGGAAAATTTCCACCAGCTCGGACATTTCCACGCTCGCGGCCATGGCCAGGTTTTTCGGGCTGTGAAATTGCCGCCAGTCATTGCGGTCACGGATGGCGTGCAGGCGTTCGGTCAGTTCAACAAGGTTCATCGGGCTCTCCTGAAGGCGTATAGCTTCGGGGGGATAAGGAATGAAGGCAAGCGGCAAGCGTTGCAAAAACACTATGCTTGGAGGGAACTCGGCACCCGGCTCGACAGCCCAAGGCTCAAGTCCGGCAACCACGCCACCACTTTCATCAAGGACGCTCACGACATGCAGGTAGAAAGTTTTTTCGAATGGCTCGGCCAGGCTCTCGGTTCGGTTATCCGTTTCATCGTCGATGGCCTCAGTGGCTTGTTCAACCTGTTGAGCAACGCCGGCAGCAACTTTGTCGAAGGGCTGTCCAGTGCACTGGGCATGGATGCGTCGATCATCAGCATCATTGCGCTGATCGTGGGGTTGATGCTGTTGTGGTCGGCCATTCGGGCGTTCATGAATGCGTCGATCATCATGGGGATTATCTGGTTGCTGCTGGGGCTTTGGTTGCTGAGCTGGATAATCCATTGATCCCGATTGATCGTTCCCACGCTCTGCGTGGGAATGCAGCCCGGGACGCTCCGCGTCCCTGACGGCGTGACGCAGAGCGTCACAGGAGTCATTCCCACGCAGAGCATGGGAACGATCACCACAAACTGTCGCTACAATGCCGCTCCCCCAAGGAGCCTGCATGTCCAACCTGATCGCCGACTGGCGCGACCGCCCTACCCATCGTCGAGTCTGGGCGCTCGCCGCGCCGATGATTCTCTCGAATATTTCCGTACCGCTGGTGGCGCTGGTCGACAGCGCTGTCGTCGGTCACTTGCCCCACGCCCATCAGTTGGGCGCGGTCGCGGTCGGGGCCAGCCTGTATACCTTTCTCGCCTGGGCCATGGGTTTTCTGCGCATGGGCACCACCGGGTTCGCCGCACAGGCCGCCGGGCGGGAGGACGGTGCGGCTTTGCGGCAGATCTTGCTGCAGGGTCTGTTGCTGGCAATGGGTCTGGCCATAGTGCTGGGGACACTCGGCGTGCCGTTGAGCGGGGTCGCGCTGCATTTCATGCAGCCGTCGGCGGAGCTGGATCAGTTGACCCGCGAGTTTTTCCACACGCGCCTGTTCGGTCTGCCGGCGGCGCTGGCCAGTTATGCGCTGGTCGGCTGGTTCCTCGGCACGCAGAACGCCCGAGCGCCGCTGGCCATTTTGCTGAGCACCAACCTGGTGAATATCGCGCTGAACCTGTGGTTCGTTCTCGGGCTGGAGTGGGGCGTGGTCGGTGCGGCCCGTGCGTCGGTAATCGCCGAATGGACTGGCGCGCTGATCGGCCTGCTGATGACGCGCAACGCCTTGCGCGCCTATCCCGGCCACATCGTCTGGGCAGCACTGGCGCTGTGGCGGAGCTGGCGGCCGCTATTGGCGGTCAACCGCGACATTTTCATCCGCAGCCTGGCGCTGCAATCGGTGTTTTTCCTGATCACCGTGCAAGGCGCGCGACTGGGTGATGCCACCGTCGCCGCCAACGCTCTGCTGCTCAACGGTTTGCTGCTGACCGCCCATGCGCTGGACGGCCTGGCCCACGCGGTGGAAGCCCTTTGCGGGCATGCCATTGGTGCTCGCGATCGAGAAGCCCTGCGCCGTTCATTGGTGGTGGCCTGCGGTTGGTCATTGGTGGCGAGCCTGGGTTTTGCCGTGCTGTTCCTGTTCGCCGGGCATTTGTTTATCGAGATGCAGACCGACATTCAGAGCGTGCGCGACACGGCATTCATTTACTTGCCCTACCTTGCCGCGCTGCCGCTGATTGCGGTCGGGAGTTACCTGCTCGACGGATTGTTTATCGGCGCCACCCGTGCCCGGGAAATGCGCAACGGCATGTTGCTGACGGTAATTCTGCTGCTGCCGTTTGCCTGGGCGCTGCAAGGTTTGGGCAACCATGGACTGTGGATAACCTTTCTGCTGTTCATGGTGCTGCGCAGCCTGACCCTCGGCGCGTTTGCCTGGTACCTGCACAAAAACGACGGCTGGTTCGCAGGCAAAGCTCACTGACTCGGCATGGCTGGTGTGCGGGAAATGCAGGTCCTGCAACGGCACGCCAGAGCACCGGTGCGTTCAGGATTGATCGTTCTGCCACCGGTTGCGCAGGCTATCGAGACGCTCCTGCTGGGTGAGTCCCGGCAACGCATGCCCAGGCAAAGCGCCGGGGTACTGCAATCGTAGCCATAACCAGTCATCAAGTACCGGGCGCTCGGTAAACCCCAGCGCCAACCCTTCCTGTAGGTGGACCCACAGCGTGCTGTAGTCAGTCCCGGTGGATCGACTCCAGTGCCAGGCATGTTGCTCCAGCAGGCAGGTTTGCAGTTTTTCCTGCTGACGCGGACTGAGGCTTTCTTCAACCGCCAAAGGGCTGACGGCAAGCCCCGGATTGACCAGTTGCTGCCAGCCTTGACTGCCGATCGCGCGGTCGGCCCAGGTCCCGCCGAACCAGCGTAAATGGCTGACAGGACCCAGCCAGCGACTCAGCTCCTGCGCATCGCAGGCATCGAACAAGTAACTGGCCGTTTGCGGGTTGTAGTAACTCAACAAGGCTCGGTGATGCAGACCGACTGTGACCGTGAGCATGCGGCGCAAATGCTCCAGCAATTGCGAGGACGACACCTCGCTGGCCATCAGCAAGCCGCGCCAGAGGGGCACTTCGCTGTGGCACAACCCGGCCAGCGCCGGGCATGTCCGAAGGTCGATCAGGGCCGGGCCGTGTTCATGTAGCGCATGCCACTCAGTGCCTTCGAACAACCAGAACCACCGGGCATGCGCAAATTGCTGTTGCAGCGCCACCCCCGCCTGCGGCGAACCCGGCACATCCAGCAATAGCCATTGCGGGGGCGCGACGATCATGCCGCACCGCTCTGGCCAAACCGCTTCGCGGCCCGGCAGGTGCAGAGGACCTGCGTGCAATGGTTGAAACTGCCGCCACCGGGCAGAAGGCATAGCAACATCAATGGTTCGCTCGATTGCAGTAGCGCCAGCAAGCCCCCGATTTTCTCGACCTCAGATGTGTGCAGCGGGTCGTCGTTATCAATGTCGTCAACGGACGAAGGAACGTGAAGAACCCCGGTAATCAGCGGCTGATCCGGATCCCCCTCGATAAAGCTCACAACCACTTCTGCACCCTCATTCAACTGCTCGACCGCCGCGTCGCCCAGTTCAGCGGCCACCGGCAGCCAACTGTGGCTGGGCACGGCGCCCTCGCCCTGATAAAGCCAGTCAAATTGCACGGCAACCGGTCTGGACGGATCGGGGCATGACTCATCGATGTTGACCACCCAGGCCCGTTGCAGGCTGTGCATCCTGGGTTTCACTGCGCAATGAAGCGCGACAAAAGGCACCTGCCAGTGAATCGCATGGATCTGGTTGCTGTAGGACTGCGTTAAATCCTGGCTGCCCTGATGCTCCACCCGGGTCAGCAGCCAGAGATGATTGCAGTCGGCGATCGGATGCCCGGACAGCGGCATCAACTGACCGCTGCGCAGCGCCGCCAGGTCCGTTCGACCTTCGGCAATCGGCGCGGCTGGCTGCCCAGCGCGCCCCAGAAGCTTGAACTGCCGCACGGCCGATTGTTCGCTCTCGACCTGGAAAACCGCGCTCTCGCTGAAACGAAAGTGCCCCTGACCATCACCGAAAACCACGCAATGCCCGCGCGCGTCGTGTTCGAAATGGTAGTGAAGCCGTTCCTGGACACACAAACGCTGGATAAATTGCAGGTCTGATTCCCGGTACTGCGTACAGAATTCACGGGGCGGGTAATCGCCACTCAGCTCAAAGCGCCGACTCTTGCCGACGATACCGTGCTCCTTGAGCACCTGACTGAGGATTTGCGGCACCGAGCGCGCGCTGAAAATTCGCTGACTGAAGCGCAGGGAAAGGCATGCCAGCTTCGGCCCCAGACGCACGCGACAGAGCCTGACAACCAGGTCATGGTCACACTGGACGAGTTCATGCAATTGTCCGTGGAAGCCATTTCCCGCTGGCCCGACATGCAAAAAGGCCGGACGGTACAGCAGGCTTGCAAGGTCGAGTGTGGGGTCATCGATCAGCAGATCCACGTCGAACACAAAAGGCTCGCTGATGGCTTCTCTACCGGTAAAGGCCAAGACCTCAAAGGGGTCGGGCAGACCCTCTACATCCAGACGAAATGACGGCTCGTTGACTGGATCGAACATCGGCGATTCTCTACAGGAGGGGCGGCCGGGGATTCTCTCCGAGAGAGTTGGCCGAGTAGAGTGCCGAAGTACAACTTAGGAAATGACCTACGCGAAAAGAAGACCACATCACTTGGATGGCCAGGAATGTAAGTCATTTCGCGTGAAATCCGAGAAGCATCTCACCAGGTCATCTGAAATTTCCGATACGTGCGGAACATTTTCAGACAACCTGGTGAGCGCAGTGCCTTACCTCAAGAAGACAGGTAAGAAGAACGGGTCAGCCCCAGACGCAATGCGTCGAGGAACTGGGTACGCTCGGCGGCGGTGATGCGGGCGCTGGCGCATTTGTCGCGGTAGTGGGTCATCAACTCTTCCGGCGACAAGTGCACGTAACGCAGCATGTCTTCGATAGTGTCGTGGGTTTCGATACCCGCGTGGTACACGCTGCCGTCAGCGTTCTGATAGATGTTCACCGAGTCGGTGTCACCGAACAGGTTGTGCATGTCGCCGAGAATTTCCTGGTAGGCGCCGACCAGGAAGATACCCAGCAGGTAGTCTTCACCTTCGTTCAGGCCATGCACCGGCAAGCTGGTCTCGATGCTCTGCTCGTCGACGTATTGCTTGATCTTGCCGTCGGAGTCGCAGGTCAGGTCTTGCAGCACCGCACGACGCAGCGGCTCTTCGTCGAGACGGTGCAGCGGCAGGATCGGCAGGACCTGGCCGATGGCCCAGGTGTCCGGCAGGCTCTGGAATACCGAGAAGTTGCAGATGTACTTGTCGGCCAGCTTGTCGTTGAGTTCGTCGAGCACCTGACGGTGCGAACGCTGACGCGCCTTCAACGAGTTGTGCAAGCGACGGCACACGGCGAAGTAGCATTGCTCGGCCAGGGCTTTCTCGGCCAGGGTCAACTTGCCATCGGCGTACTGGGTCGCAACATCGCTCATGTAGTGAGTGGCGCGCCAGTAGGTTTCAGTGACCATCTCGATGTCGGTCGGGCCCAGCAGGTCAACCAGCCACTGCACGGTTTCCGGCAGTTCTTCCTTATTGTCGATTTTCGGCACGTCGTCGTTGTGTTTCTCGACGTCGGTGACCTGAACCACCAGCATGGCGTGGTGAGCGGTCAGGGAACGGCCGCTTTCGGAGAAGATGTTCGGGTGCGGCAGGTTCTGCGCGTCGCAGAATTCCTTGAGCATCCCGACCACGACACCGGCGTAATCGTCCATGTCGTAGTTGATCGAACTGGCGTTACGCGAGTGCGTACCGTCGTAGTCCACGCCCAAACCGCCACCGACGTCGATGTGATCCACCGGCAGGCCGAGGTTGCGCAGTTCGCCGTAGTAACGAATCGCTTCCTTGAAGCCGTGCTGGTAGTCCGCCAGGTTGGCGATCTGCGAGCCCATGTGGAAGTGCAACAGGCGAATGCCCTGATCCAGGCCAGCGGCGCGGAAACGCTCGACCACCGACAGCAATTGCGCCGCCGACAGACCGAACTTGGATTTTTCGCCACCGGTGTCAGCCCACTTGCTCGACGCCAGGGACGACAGACGCACGCGCAGGCCAACCTGAGGCTTGACCTTGAGCGAGGCGGCTTCTTCGATCACCAGACCGACTTCGGATTCTTTCTCGATCACGATGAACACGTTGTGGCCGAGCTTCTGGCCCATCAGCGCCAGACGAATGAATTCGCGATCCTTATAGCCGTTGCAGACGATGGTGCCGCCCTTCGGCGCCAGGGCCAGCACGGCCAGCAGCTCAGGCTTGGAGCCGGCTTCAAGACCAATGGACACGTCCTGGGTGGCAATGATGTTCTCGATCACCGCTTCTTGCTGGTTAACCTTGATCGGGTACAGCGCGGTGTACTTGCTCTGGTATTCCAGACGCTCGATGTTCGCGTCGAACGCGCCGGTCAACTGACGCACGCGGTCTTGCAGAATGTCAGGGAAACGCACCAGCAACGGCAAGGACAAACCGCTTTTACGCAGCTGGTCGACTTGCTCGAACAGGTCGATAGGCGAACTGGTCGGACCGTTCGGACGAACTTCGACGCGACCGGCGTCATTGATCGCGAAGTACCCGGCCCCCCAATGGCGAATCCCGTAAACACTGCGGCTGTCCGCAACTGTCCATTGGCTGCCATCGTCTTTGCGTGTGCGTCGTACGGACATTGAAGTCCCCTATAAAGAAGTCATAGAGCGTCGCCTGGGTTCAGGCCGGCGCAGTCTAAAGAATGAAAATGACGGTTCGTCAACGAGGGGATAGACCTCGCTGACCGCAGTGAGTTTAGAAACCGGTCAGAACAGGCTCTGTGAAAACCATGTAGACGACGCCAAACCTGAATCGGATCAGGACTGGATCAAGCCGAGGGTGGTTTTCACAGAGGCTGCTAGCCGCCGGACTTCTTCGCTTTGAAACCGTGTTTGATCAGCTCGGCCAAGAGTAGCTCGACATGATCGCCCTGGATTTCGATGATTCCGTCTTTCAACGCCCCACCGGTTCCGCAACGTTTTTTCAACGTCGTGGCCAGGTCCTTGAGCGCCTCTTCGGCCAACGGCACACCAGTGATGGTGGTCACCGTCTTGCCGCCACGGCCCTTGCTTTCGCGACGCACGCGGGCAATGCCGTCGCCGGCCGGGATAACGGTCTGTTTGCAGATGCAGGCATCCACCGGTTTACTGCAATCCGGGCAATGACGACCTGCGTCGGTGGAAAACACCAGCCCACCAAGGGCGGCGAAGGATGCGGCTTTTTTGGCCACCGGCAATCCTCTTGGGAGGACAAAGACTGGTCGCGGCAACCCGGGAGGGAGCCATCGACCGCGAAGCCCCACTCAGGCAGGGGCAGCGCTACTGAGCCAGCCAATGCCGGTTCAGCTTGAAAAGGTCGCGCAGTGTAACGGCAAAAAGCCGACTTGCTAAGAGCCAATCGGCGCCAATTCATGCCTCTTTTGCGACGTCCGCCCCACGGGCCTGAAGATAGCGCTTCAAGGCGGCCAGAGAGTCCGGGCAATAAGGCTTTTGCTGGATTTCCAGCAGGACTTGATCAACAGGGATGAAGCGCGCTTCAAGGACTTCTTCCGGTTGCAGGATCAACGGACCATCCCACACCGCTGAAAACGCCGAACACCAGAGCCGATTACCGGTGTCTTCGAAGTAAAAGTGATCATGGGCGGTCAGTTCCACGCCGCTCACGCCCAGCTCTTCTTCCAGCTCGCGGGCAGCTGATTCGGCGTAGGTTTCGGTCGCCAGCACCATGCCCCCCGCCGCCACGTCCCAGAAACCTGGATAAATGGCTTTGCTCAGCGTGCGTCGATGCACGCAGAGTTCACCGGCGGAATTGAACAGCATGATGTAAGTGCCGCGTCCGATCAGCCCGCGTTCACGCAGGTCGGAGCGGACCAGGGCGCCGAGCAGGTTGTCCTGCTCGTCCACCCAGGCGATCTGTTCGGCATCCGAGGCCGCGCGGTGCGCGACCTCTCTGGCGCTATCGACCATGACTCAGCCCTGATTGAGCAATTGACGCAAATCGATCACTGCGGCGTTGGCCCGGGAAATGTAGTTGGCCATCACCAGCGAGTGGTTGGCCAGCACCCCGAAGCCGCTGCCATTGAGGATCATAGGACTCCAGACCGGTTCCTGCGAGGCTTCAAGTTCACGAATGATCTGGCGCACGCTGACCGTGGCGTTCTTCTTGGCCAACACATCGGCGAAGTCGACTTCGATGGCTCGCAGCAGATGGGACAAGGCCCAGGCCTGACCGCGTGCTTCATAGAACACGTTGTCGATCTGCATCCACGGGGTTTCGACGATTTCTTCGTCAACCTGCGGCACCTGACCCGGCGCGACGACTTCGGTTTTCAGCGCGGTGTTGAGCTTGACCCGGCCAACGCTGGCCGACAGCCGTTGCGACAGCGAACCCAGGCGGGTGCCGACATCGCCCAGCCAGTTGTTCAGGTTGTCGGCGCGGGCATAGAACAGCGCGTTTTTCTGCGACGGATCGGACAGGCGTGCCTGATAACGGCTCAGGGAATTCATGCCTTCCTGGTACTCGGACTCACTGGATGGCAGTACCCAGCTTTTGTTGTCGAAGTTGAAACGCGGCTCGGCCTTGGCCAGATCGGAGTCTTCGGCAGATTGCGATTGCGAGCGGGCGAAGTCTTTACGCAAGGCTCGCGTCAGGTCGCGGACCTGGACCAGCACGCCATACTCCCAGCTCGGCGTGTTATCCATCCACAGGCCCGGCGGGAAACGGTCGTTGGAAATATAGCCACCCGGTTTGGTCAGCAAAGTACCGGCGACGGTCTTGAGGGTTTCGACCGTGGTGTAGCCGATGACCATTTGCTTGCCTTCTTTCTCGGCGGCCATCTGGGCATTCTGCTGAACCGGAAACAGCGCAGGTTCCTGGCTCCAGTACCAGCCCAGCGCAATAGCCACCAGCAAGTACAGGCCAATCAGAGTGGCCAGCGCCCGACTGAACAACAGGCCACCCAGGTAACTACGGGTGGCCGACTTCGGTTCAGCGGCACGTTCAGGCGCGCTGCCCGCGCGGTTCTTCCAGTCCAGCATGGCGATATCCTTTCAATCACTTGAGTTCATCGGTTCGACCACAACCCTATCTCATCGTGCCTCGTTTGCCGCGCATTAAATCCTGCGTCAACACTACCCGCACAATTGCCACGATCGACGGCCACTATAAATGAAGCACAGCTTCGATCCTATGCGACCAGTCGGTCATTAACTGAATCAGGTCGCTTTACAGTTAATTGACGTACGACACTCATGCGATGGAAAAGAGGTGCTAGCATAGAGCCACCAGTCAACCTCAGCATGCCCCCTAACTAGTTGTCAGGATATGACCGAGCCAGAAGACCCCAGCCGTGAGCGCCTCAAGCACCACTTTGCCCAGCGGGTAATTCATCAGGCACGTCAAATTCTTGAGATATGGCAGCGCCTGCAACGCAGCGAGTGGTCCACCACCGACCTATCGGAACTGAGCGAGGCCAACCTGCGCCTGCTGCGTTTCGCCGAGCGCTTCGAACAACCTGAACACACCCAGCTGGCGCGCCACATCGGTCAGTCGCTGGAGGCTGTCGATGCCAATCGCGGACGCCTGAGCAGCGGATTGATCACTGACCTCAATCGCTTGATGCAACGCTTGTCACGCACTGGCCTGCGCCATGGCGATCAGCTGGACCAGACCTTTCTGCCACCCCTGCGCAAGCCGGTTTACGTGATGCTGCAGGATCATGACCGTGGCGAGCGCCTGGCCAAACAACTGGAATTCTTCGGACTCAGCGCGCAAGCCCTCGACAGCGTTGCGGCGTTCCGCTCTTCGATGATCGAGCGCTTGCCCGCGGCGATCGTCATGGACGTGGACTTCAGTGGCACCGGCATCGGTCTGAAACTGGCTGCCGAAGCCCAGGAAGGCCTCGATCATCAATTGCCGCTGTTATTCTTCAGCCTGCACGAAACCGATACCCCTACTCGTCTCGCCGCCGTGCGGGCCGGAGGCCAGGAATTCCTGACCGGCACCCTCGAAGCCTCGAGCCTGCTGGAGAAAATCGAAGTCCTGACCTGCGTCGCCCAGTACGAACCTTATAAAGTGCTGATCATCGATGACTCCCGCGCCCAGGCCTTGCACACCGAGCGCCTGCTCAACAGCGCCGGGATCGTCACGCGAACCTTGATCGAACCGATCCAGGCCATGGCCGAGCTCGCAGACTTCCAGCCAGACCTGATCATCCTCGACATGTACATGCCAGCCTGCACCGGTACTGAACTGGCCAAAGTGATCCGGCATAACGACCGTTACGTCAGCGTGCCGATCATTTACCTGTCGGCCGAAGACGATCTGGACAAACAGCTCGACGCCATGAGCGAGGGCGGCGACGACTTCCTGACCAAACCAATCAAGCCCCGGCACCTGATCACCACCGTGCGCAACCGCGCGGCACGGGCGCGCAATCTAAAAGCGCGAATGGTCCGCGACAGCCTCACCGGGCTGTACAACCACACGCACATTCTGCAATTGCTCGAAGACTGCAGCTTCCGCGCCCGCCGCGAAAACAAGCCGCTGAGCTTTGCGATGCTCGACATCGATCACTTCAAACGAGTCAACGACAGCCACGGCCACCCCATGGGCGACCGGGTGATCAAGAGCCTGGCGCTGTTTCTCAAGCAACGCTTGCGCAAGACCGATTTCATCGGCCGTTACGGCGGTGAAGAGTTCGCGATTGTCATGCCGGACACCGATCTCGAATCGGCCCACAAAGTGCTCGACGAAATCCGTCGGCGCTTTGCCGAGATTCACTACCCGGCTCAACCGCAAGACCTCTGGTGCACGTTCAGCGCCGGCGTGGTGGAACTGTGTGAACACTCCGACAGCCTGATGATGGCCAGCCAGGCCGACGAAGCGCTGTATCGCGCAAAAGACGCCGGACGCAATCGCGTGCAGGCTGCGCGAACATCAAAGCAAAGTGCCACCTTTTCATCGGAATCGACCCATTCGGTCATAACCCTGTAATACAAACGCAATAAATTCAGGCGCTTAACATTCTGCCGTTGGTAGACCCGCGATGCGCCTGAAGCTGCTGACCAATCTCAATACCCTCCTTTTAGTCGCCGTGTGCGTGGCCCTCGGCGCCACACTGTGGTGGTCGCAAAAGGCCCTGGAGCGCCCCTATCTTTTGATGGAGCGTTACCTGGGCTTGTCCCAGCAATTTCAAAATGAAGTCGCGCGCAATATCGGCGACTACCTCGCCAGCGGCGATGCCCTGCGCCTGAGCGGTGCCAGTCAGGCCATCGACGCCGTGCAAAAGGAGCTCGGCGAGTTGCCGCCGGCCTTGGCCGACACCTTGCGCCCGAGCCTGTCGAACCTCGAAGAATTCAGCAAAACCGACCTGCTGGCCGCTGGCAAACTCGCCGGCGATCCGCAAGCGCTGCTGCTGCAGGCCGAACGCGAACTCGGTGCCAGCCTCGATCAGCTCAGCCGGTACGCCAGCGCTGACGCGGCGTATCTGACGCCGTTGCTCGCCGCCGCCCAGCACTTGGGCAAGTTGTCTCTGGCCCGGGACAAACTGGTCAGCAGCGGCCGCAGCGAATTGGCCGCCGATGTCGAGCGTGAACTCGCCAACATCCGCACTCAGGCTGAATTGTTGAGTGCTTTGCCGCTGCTGGGTGTAGCCAGCAGCAGCGAATCCGGCACCGATGATTTCGCCGCGATGATGGGCCTGGAGAACACCGAAAAAACTGTTGCCGAGGATGCTGGCGTTGGCCTCAAACGCGAACTCAACAGCCTGCTGACGCGCTATCCCGCCGAACTCTCGCGCACGCGTGATCAGATCCAGAAACGCACCGATCTCAGCGCCGCCACTCACCTGAAAATCGCCGCCGTGCAGCAGGCCATTGCCGGGCTGGAGCCGGTGGTTCGCGCCCAGCACGGACAGATCCAGGGCGAAGTGCGGCTGATGCAAGGTGTGATGATCGGCTTGATCCTGCTGATTGCTTTGTTGATCGACACCTTGCAACGGAAACTGGCCCGGACCCTGACCAACCTCGCCCCGGCGCTTTCGACCTGGGCCGAGGGCGACTTCAGCCGAGACATTCAATTGGGTAAAACCAACCGTGAATTGCACGACATCGAAGCATCGCTCAATCGCTTGCGCGCATACCTCGTGGACCTGGTCGGGACCATTCGCCTCAACGCCGAACAGGTTGCCGGCAGTAGCCGAACCCTGGCCGAACTGAGCAACGACCTGCACAGCGGCGCCGAACATCAGGCCGGTGACACGGCACTGATACGTGATTCTCTCGGCGAACTGGAAGCGACCATTCAACAGGTTGCCGGCGATGCCAGCCAGGCGGCCGACGCGAGCCGCCATGCCGGGCTGGCGGTGGAGCAAGGCCAGAAAGTCATCGGCTTGAGCCTCACCGGGCTCCACGCGCTGGTCGGCGAAGTGCAAGGCAACGCGCAAATGATAGAACACCTGGCCGAGGAGTCGGCCACCATTGGCGGCGTGCTGACGGTCATCCGTTCGATTGCCGACCAGACCAACCTGCTGGCCCTGAACGCCGCCATCGAAGCCGCCCGGGCCGGGGAAATGGGCCGAGGGTTTGCGGTGGTGGCCGAAGAAGTTCGTTCACTGGCACAACGCACCGCCGGCGCCACGGCAGAGATCCAGACATTGATCGCCGGTTTGCAAACCGCGGCGCGTCAATCGGTGGAAGGCATGCGCGCTCAGGTCGAACACGCCGAAGCTACCGCCAATCAGGCCCAGGCCGCCGACGGTGCACTGGATAAAATCGTCGGCGCGATCCAGACCATTTCCGACACCGCCGTACGCATCGCCGATGTCACCGCCCAGCAGAGCGGCGCCGTCAGCGAAATCCGCGATCACAGTGAGCGGATTCACCAATTGGGTGGGGATAACTTGCTGCGCATCGGCGAGGGACGCGTGCAGGGGGAAAATTTGTTGGTGCTGGGTGGACGCTTGCATACCGCCGTCCAGGCCTTCCGGGTCTAAAGGCTGCGGGCCCGGATCCAACTGATGATCTGCACCGTCGCCGTCTAAGCGCTCGTATGAAAATTCCTATTTCGCCATGCAGTGGTTTTTAGTCGTCGTGTTGATGCTAGGGTTTAGCGCTTCTATTAATCGTGCGCGCAACAGGAGTGCCCCGTGATAGTTCCACCTTCGCCCCCAGGCGTATCTGTGGAGGAAAACATGGCAGTTGCCTTCCATAAGAAAAAAATTTTGAAAGAGGGATCCGCATTCATTTACTCCTGGTTCTATACCCAAGTCAGAAATCGCGGCCCTTGGGATTACAAAAAACTGTCTTCTGACTATGAGGCTTTTGGTAATTTCAACTACGGCGCGGCCGGGATTGCTGCGGGGTTTTCCGAAAGTGTCCTGTTACGCGCAGCCGGTCTTGCCCAGACACAGGCAAAAACGACAAAAGTAGAATTTGGAAGCTGGTGGAGCGAGGCTCCTTTTGGCGATGATCCAGCGGATCAGGAATGGATCAAAAAAGGAGTCAGGTATGCCCGGTTCAGGAACTACTAAAAAAACCGCATACACAATCGTCACCTCTTGTTTGCTAGCGGCATGCCTGGTTTACATCGGCTGGACTTGGCTTATGTCTTCCAGCCCCCCGGTGCTGACCGATGTCGTACTCAAACTCCCCCTGGGCGAAAATGGCTTCATCTACGGTGTCAAGGATGATCGAGGCGGAGCAACCGTGCCGTTCAGCTATCGATACTATGCCTATCGCGAACTGACATCCGACGAACAAATAGTGTCTGAACTCAAGACTGCTGGTCCGTTTCTCGTCACCCGAGACCCAGCCATAAAGGTCGATGTCCAAGGCTCGGTCATCAATGTGTCGACCAACCATGAAGTCTACGAGTATCACAGCAGCACGCTGTTTCGGCATACCGACAACACCCACTACACCCCTGTAACTATCAACCTGTGCAACCACTCCAGCGCATTGCCGTAGGAGCGAGGCAACACGCGTCGCCGTCCGCTATCATGCCCTCACTTTCGATACGCGAGATTGTCATGCGCCGTTTGCTCTGCCTGTTGTTTTTAGTGCTCGCCCTGCCGGCCTCCGCCGCCGGTTTGCTGGACAGTCGGCCCGGTTCGACGTTGGGCTCGATCAACAACAGCGCCGACTTTCTGCCGGTGCGTGAAGCGTTTCAACTGAGCCTGATAGAAAGCACACCGCAATCGATCAAACTGCGTTTCGTCGCCACCGAGGGCTACTACCTCTACCGGCACCGCTTTCAGTTTCGCGCCGACCCGCCCGATGCCGGCCTGGGCGCCGCACAACTGCCCAAGGGCGAACAGAAGCACGATGAGTATTTCGGCGATGTCGAGGTCTACCGCGGCATTCTCGACATCGAACTGCCGCGCAGCGATCAACGCGCCTTTACCCTGGCGGTTACGTACCAGGGGTGCGCCGACAAAGGCTTGTGCTATCCACCCGAGACCGAGCGCCTGAGTATTGATGGTAATACAGGCGGGGCTGCGGCCTGGAGCTGGCGCGAACTGGCGCTGTTCTTCCTCGCGGGCGTAGGCCTGACGTTCACACCGTGTGTGCTGCCGATGCTGCCGATTCTGTCCGGCGTGGTGTTACGCGGTCAGGTGGGTGGTTTGCGCGGTTTCACTCTGTCCCTCGCTTATGTGCTGCCAATGGCCATCTGCTTTGCCCTGCTCGGGGCGTTGATGGGGATGTTCGGCGCACAGCTCAATCTTCAGGCGCGGCTGCAATCGGCGTGGGTACTGGTGCCGTTTGCGCTGTTTTTTGCGCTGTTTGCCTTGGCGATGTTTGGCGTCTTCGAACTCAAGCTGCCTCACGCTATCAGCAGTCGGCTGGATCGGATCGCCGGTCGCACCGAAGGTGGTTCGTTGTGGGGCGCTGCCGTACTGGGCGTGGTTTCCAGCCTGTTGGTGTCCCCCTGCGTCTCGGCACCGCTGGCCGGCGCGCTGCTGTACATCAGCGCCAGTGGCGATGCAGTGGGCGGTGGTCTGAAATTGTTCATGCTTGGCCTTGGCATGGGCGCCCCGCTATTGCTGGTCGCCACCGGCGGCGCCGCCTGGCTGCCGAAAAGCGGCCCCTGGCTGATCTATGTGAAAAACGCGATTGGCGTTCTGTTGCTGGGGCTGGCGATCGGTCTGCTCAGTCGTGTACTGCCGGGCCAGATCACGTTGCTGCTGATCGGCTTGCTGGCTGGCGGCGTCGGGTTGTTCATGGGCGCGCTGGAGTTCGTCTACAAACCGCCGAGAAAACGCCTGGGCCAGTTGCTGGGGATGTTCCTGCTGTTTTATGCGCTGGCGTGTTGGTACGGAGCGTTCAGCGGCCAGACCGATCCACTCAATCCGATTGGCCAGCCGCGCACGGTTGCCGGCAATGAGCAGCCGCAAAACACCAGCACCTGGCAAACCGTCAGCACTCCGGCCGACCTGGACCGCGCCCTCGCCGAAGCCAAATCGTCGGGCACCCCGCTGCTGCTCGACTGGTACGCCGACTGGTGCATCAGTTGCAAAGTCATCGAACATAAGGTGCTCAACGACGCCAGGGTCGTCGAACTTCTCAAAGGCTATCGACTGATCCGCTTCGACATCACCGCCAGCAATGCCGAGCAACGCGCCCTGCTCGACCGCTACAAACTGTTCGGCCCGCCAGCACTGATGTTTTTCGGCACGGACGGCATCGAACACACCGATGTGCGAGTGATCGGCGAGATCAACGCCACCGACTTCGCCGAACGTGTTGCGAAAGCAAATGACCGGATTTAATGAGCCGGTCACATATTTCGCGCAAACATCGGCCATCGTGCTGGCTATTGCATAGAACTGGACAGTCACAAAGGCTTTGCGGCATAGTCGCCGGGTTCTGACAATTGCACACAGACAACAAGGAACAGCAGATGGCGACGCTACTGGTTCTGCACGGACCCAACCTGAACATGCTCGGCACCCGTGAACCGGGCACCTATGGCGCTACGACACTGGCGCAGATCAACCAGGACCTGGAACGCCGTGCCCGTGAAGCCGGCCACCATTTGCTGCACCTGCAAAGCAACGCCGAGTACGAATTGATCGACCGCATCCACGCTGCCAGCAGCGAAGGTGTGGACTTCATTCTGATCAACCCAGCAGCTTTTACACACACAAGTGTCGCATTACGTGACGCGCTGCTGGCGGTGAGCATCCCATTCATCGAAGTGCATTTGTCTAACGTGCACAAACGCGAACCTTTCCGCCATCACTCTTACTTCTCCGACGTAGCGGTGGGAGTGATCTGCGGCCTTGGCGCCAGCGGTTATCGACTGGCCCTGGAGGCCGCATTAGAACAGCTTGAAACACAGGCAACGACTTGAACTACAAGCGTTAAACGCCCCTGACCGACCCTTGGGAGTTGATGATTCATGGATATCCGTAAAGTTAAGAAACTGATCGAACTGCTGGAAGAGTCCGGCATCGACGAGCTCGAGATCAAGGAAGGCGAAGAGTCCGTACGCATCAGCCGTCACAGCAAGACCCCGGCTCAGCAGTACTACGCACCGGCTCCAATGCATGCTCCGGCGCCGGCGCCTGTTGCTGCTGCCCCGGTTGCCGCCGCCGCACCTGCTGCTCCGGCCGCGCCAGTTCTGAACGGCAACGTTGCCCGTTCGCCTATGGTCGGTACCTTCTATCGCAAATCTTCGCCATCCTCGCCGTCCTTCGTTGAAGTCGGCCAGACCGTGAAGAAAGGCGACACCCTGTGCATCGTCGAAGCCATGAAGATGATGAACCACATCGAAGCTGAATCCAGCGGTGTGATCGAATCTATCCTCGTCGAAGACGGCCAGCCGGTTGAGTACGACCAACCGCTGTTCACCATCGTTTGAACCGCGGAGAAACTTTGATGACTGCGAAGTTGGAAAAAGTTCTGATCGCCAACCGCGGTGAGATCGCCCTGCGGATTCTGCGTGCCTGCAAAGAGATGGGCATTAAGACTGTCGCCGTTTACTCCAAGGCTGACAAAGAGCTGATGCACCTGGGTCTGGCAGACGAATCCGTCTGCATCGGCCCGGCCTCGGCCGCGCATTCTTATCTGCACATCCCGGCAATCATCGCCGCGGCTGAAGTGACTGGCGCTACCGCCATTCACCCTGGCTACGGCTTCCTTGCGGAAAACGCTGATTTCGCTGAACAGGTCGAGAACTCCGGCTTCGCCTTCATTGGCCCGAAAGCCGACACCATTCGCCTGATGGGCGACAAGGTATCGGCCAAGCACGCCATGATCGCGGCTGGCGTTCCAACCGTTCCGGGTTCCGACGGCCCGTTGCCGGAAGACGAAGAAACGGCTCTGCGCATCGGTCGCGAAGTCGGTTATCCGGTGATCATCAAAGCCGCTGGCGGCGGCGGTGGTCGCGGCATGCGCGTTGTGCATAAAGAAGAAGACCTGATCTCCTCGGCGAAACTGACCCGCTCCGAAGCTGGCGCGGCGTTCGGCAACCCGATGGTCTATCTGGAAAAATTCCTGACCAACCCACGCCACGTGGAAGTCCAGGTACTTTCCGACGGCCAGGGCCACGCCATCCATCTGGGCGACCGCGATTGCTCGCTGCAACGTCGTCACCAGAAGGTTCTCGAAGAAGCGCCGGCACCGGGCATCGACGAGAAGGCACGGGCTGAAGTCCTCGCACGCTGCGTCAAGGCTTGCATCGACATCAACTACCGTGGTGCGGGTACTTTCGAGTTCCTGTACGAGAACGGCGCGTTCTATTTCATCGAAATGAACACCCGCGTTCAGGTTGAGCATCCGGTTTCGGAAATGGTCACCGGCATCGACATCGTCAAGGAGATGCTCAGCATCGCCGCTGGCAACAAGCTGTCGTACACCCAGGAAGACGTGGTTATCCGCGGTCATGCACTGGAATGCCGAATCAACGCCGAAGACCCGAAAACCTTCATGCCGAGCCCAGGCACGGTCAAGCATTTCCACGCACCAGGCGGCAATGGCGTTCGCGTTGATTCGCACCTGTACAGTGGCTATGCCGTTCCGCCGAACTACGACTCGTTGATCGGCAAGCTGATCACCTACGGCGCAACCCGTGACGAAGCCCTGGCGCGCATGCGCAATGCGCTGGACGAAATCGTTGTCGACGGGATCAAGACCAATATCCCGCTGCACCGTGACCTGGTCCGCGATGAAGGCTTCTGCAAAGGTGGAATCAACATCCACTACCTGGAACACAAGCTGGCCAAACAGTCGTAAGGCAGCAAACGATGCAAATAGAAACCCCGGTTCATTTGAACCGGGGTTTTTTTATGGTTTTTCACCACGGAAATGAGCGGATCAGCTCAGCAACACCATAGCGAAGGCCTGCCCTTCGACCCTTTCCGGACTCGCCGGCCGGTTACTCGAATCGACCACAACACCGGATGCATTCTCGTGCAGCGGCTTTTGACGAAAACGCCTCATGAACATATCCGCCCGCCCTGATACCGGGCCGGTACCTTGTCCCGCGCGCCTCAGGATGGGGGTGTAATAACGGTCGACCTGCCTGATGGATGTCTTGAATACGGTGGTGACACCACTGCTCAAATTCAGCGAAACCGCGTAGTTGTTGCCCAGGCAAGAAGAATACGACCAGTAATCCCAGGCCGGCTGCAAGCCTTGCTGCCTCATCACGCTTCTGACCTGACCGCCGATGTCGGTTCCTGTCAGCCAGTCCCCGCCCACCAAGGTGCTGCGAATATCCTTCGCCGTCCCGCCGAGACGCTGCATCACATCCTTGAGACTGCGCTCGATCAACGCGCGAATATTGTGATCGAAATGAATGACAGCACCGATTTTCGTGGTCGGGTTGTACAGCGATGCGATCACGCACGTCTGTGCATTTAGCGAAAACAGATAGTTATCCATCGCCCCTGCCGCGAAGCGCGCCACAACGGCTTCCCCCTGCATCGCCCCCCTGTTGACTACCGGTTCGACGCGCCCGGGAAAAGCATTTCGCAGATTGTCCACGCTGCCGAGGTTGCGGACTCTACCGTTGCCTCCCCTCAGACCGACCTTGTCATGTACCCACTTGCCAGCCGCCGTCAGACGTACGGGTGGATTGTAGATCGCTGCAGGACGACTGGCGTCGACCAGGCACAAGCCATCAAAGTGAGGGCTTTTCTTAACCTGGTAGTACCTGCCCTTACTGCGTATGTAGTAAGCGGGTTGCGGTTGTGTTGCGCTGGCCGGTCTGCGCCATGTGCCGTAAAAAATGCCTTCGTCGGTGACCTTCTCCAGACTCTCTGGCGCCCTGCTGACCGCCTGCTTTGGTTTGAGGCGCAGCGTCCGACTCACAGGCAACGTTTCCCTGACAGCCAGCGGCGCCGTACTTTTGAGGCGCTGAGTCAGCAATGAGACTGGCCGAGTCGCGTGTTTCAGGTTCGTGAGCGCTCGCCCGAGCAACTTGCCGGCACTGCGGGCGCCGACCACGGCGAACAGCGCGCCCCAGGACGCGACCAGCCAATGACCGAGTGCGCCCTGCGTGTCGCCTTCCCGATGTGCCTTGATTGCCTGTTCGGTGCTGATGGCGATAAACGCGATGTCCATCAGCAAGGCAAAAGGAGGAAAAACCATGCAAAAAGGCACAGCCCCCAACATCAGCCCCTTGAACACCTGGTTTTTGATCATCTCGGCACGACTGGTTGTGATGTCTTCCACATCAGTGACGGAACGTTCGATGTAAGCATTGAACTCGGCCCTGGCGTCGCCCACACGCTGATGTTCGTACAGCGTATCAACAGTCATGTTGTTCGCCGCCAGCGCCTGCAGGGATCGCTGGACTGTTTGCCGCGCGGAGTTCGCCACCCGCGCCATCACGTAGTCATGCAATTGTGCTGCGGTCTCACCGCGCAACCCCTGATACTCGCGGAATGTAACGCCGTCGGGGGCGTCCGGCGTGTACAACCAATAGGAACCGTCGGGATCGAAAAGGGCAAACACGTACACGCCCAACACGACATGACCACGGATGGTGAACTTGATCACGCCATCGCTCGTTACTACGCTCGACACAGATCCATCAACGGCGGCCACCGGGGCGCTCAACCGCGTGACTTGCCGAATGAGTGATGAGAACACCTTGTCGCTCAGTTGAGCCTTGCTTCTGGCCACACGCAGGTCACGGTCCATTTTCGACAGCAGCACGTTTAGATAGGCATATCGGCGCTCATAGTATTTAGAGTCACGCGAGTCAAGAAACCGGCCACGAATCTCGCTGGCGTACTTCTCACCCAGATAGGCTGTGCGGATGTACAACGCCAGATCGGCACTGCGAACCAGGCTCAAGTCCTGACCGACCGACGAGCGCACACCTCTTTTGGGATGGTCTATTCCCCAGTTGTCATCGTATCCGCGGATGGCAAGGTCCAGCAGACTGGCCACCTGTGAACTGCCATCGAAGAGTCCCGGGTTGTAATCGACAAGCACCGTTGCCGGGTCCACCGGTTCCAGCACCCCCTTGCTGCGCAGATAAGGTGTGACTCCCTGGGCGACAGTGCGTTTGGCAAAATCAATGAAGACCTCATATTCTGCCAGCAGATCGTTGAAGACCTGCTGATGCACCACAAACTCCTGGTTGAGGCTGCTGATACTGCGCCGGGCATCAAGCGAGAGCGTCGAATACCAGCGAGGCGAATGGTCCTGTTCGACCTGCGCCAGATTATTAGCCAGGCCCGTCAATACGGCATCCCCAACGCAATCGACAAACGCCGCTGCCGGCCTCCTGAGATCGCGACTGATATCCCAAAGGCCCGGCTTGGCCGAGATGCCGACAAAGTACTCGCGTGCTCTGCGACGGTCGTCCGGTGAGAGTTGCTGCAACAGATACTCGCGACCGGCCTCGTCCCGGGTCCACCCCCCAACCTCCCAGCTCAGGGCTTTGGGCGTAGCCAACCGGATCCACTCCTGACCGTCCGGTTTGTTGGGGGCATACAGCAGAAAATCACTAACTTCACCTCCTGCGCCTTCGCGGTAGAACAGCAAAAGGTCGGCACACTTCATGGCGTTTGGCAGGGTCAGGCCGGCTACATGCAGACTTGTCGACGGTTGTGCGGAAGCATTGCTGTGCCATAGCTTTTCGAGCTGGTCATGCTCGGCCAAGGTCATATGACCCGCGCAGCGTGCAATAAATGCGCTTTGCCTGAGTCGCACCGTGAACCAGTCGACCATGGCGCTTTTCAAGTCTTCACGACCGTATTGTTCCACCAGCGCCTGAAGGTATTGCGCCGGGTAATCCTGACCCGACAACATTTCGCTGATGAACGCCGGCTCAAGGGACTGGTTGCGCAATGAAATATCTTCGCTCACCTTGAGCACCGACGCGCAATCCTCTCTTATCGGTCCTGCCGCCAACAGTTCGCTCAGGCTGCGGGTCTGGATCGGCTGACCTACAGCCGACCGCCACATTAACTGCACCTGAATGCTGTCCGGCTCAACTTCCATATCCAGTTTGAGCCGGATGTAGTCTATGGCTTGCTGCCGTGCATAAGCCTGCAACGAGCCGTAACCATCGAGCAATTCATCCACCAATCCCTGGGCCTGTGTCGCCTGTTCCTGATAGTCGCCCAACTGATCCCGGTCAGGTTCGCTCAGCACCTGCAGCCAATGAGGCAACTGTGAGAATGAGATCGCCTCAAGATTCTTGCGCTCCCGGGATGTTGCCAGCGCGGTCAGACGATACCTTCGGACGTTGGTCTCCTGAAGCTTTTCAAGCCTGTCTCGCAACTGATCGGCCTTCAGGCCAGTCAGTCGGTCGGATCGGAAGGTTTTATCAATTGCGATGATGCAGCGCTTGAGCTTTCGCGCCAGCAGGCGGTCAAAGCCGGTGCCCTGCCCCGTGGTTTCCCAGTGTTCGCGCAGGTATTGCTTGTATTGATCGACAAAATACGAAGCCACCGCTGCCACAGTCTTGATCACCACCTCACGGCGATCCGCCGGCAGCGCCAGGTCCGCCCCGCCTGGCCAGCGGTACGGCGCATCCAGCATTGGCAGGAAAACCAATGGTTTGCGGTCGATGATCTGTTGCAGCACCGCATTGACCAGGGAGGTCATGAAGTTTGCATCGATGTTGCCTTGCGGGTAGTGGCTACGCAGTTCAACCAACGCGAACCGCTCCATTGCTTCCAGCAAGGTCAGCTGACTGCGCAAACGCCTGTCGATCAGTGCCTGCCATTGCGTCAACCTCAATAGAACCGCTTGTACCGTGCCCGCCGGAGGAACAACTGGCAGCGCCTCATCGTTTACGATCTCTTGTTGATCCGTCATGTAATCCATCACTATCGTTCCTGCAAAATGAGCTTTCACTCTATTCGCCGACAAACACGTGCAAGCCTTACATATGTATATCCAGGCATGGAATCTGTAACAGGAAACTGGCTTGTCCACTTTGCTGGCGACCTGGCGTAAACTGCGCCCCTTTGCAGCCTTGGGCTGCCCCACGGATTTTTTTCAAAGGTGCCCGCCATGCCTTGGCTGCAAGTACGTCTGGCCATCAGCCCGGAACAAGCCGAAACCTACGAAGATGCTTTCCTTGAAGTCGGCGCCGTATCGGTGACCTTCATGGACGCTGAAGATCAGCCGATCTTCGAACCGGAACTCAATACCACCCCGCTGTGGTCGCACACGCACCTGCTGGCCCTGTTCGAAGGTGGCACCGAAGCCGCCACCGTACTGGCCCACCTTGAGTTGCTGACCGGCAGCCCGCTGCCCGAGCATCACAGCGAAGTCATCGAAGACCAGGACTGGGAACGCAGCTGGATGGACGGTTTCCAGCCGATGCGCTTTGGCCAGCGCCTGTGGATCGTTCCAAGCTGGCACGCCGCGCCAGAGCCTGACGCGGTAAATCTGCTGCTGGATCCGGGCCTCGCGTTCGGCACCGGCACCCACCCGACCACCGCGCTGTGCCTGGAATGGCTCGACGGCCAGGACCTGAAAGACTGCAATGTTCTGGACTTCGGCTGCGGCTCCGGGATTCTGGCGATTGCCGCCCTGCTGCTGGGCGCCAAGGAAGCCGTCGGTACCGATATCGACGTGCAAGCCCTGGAAGCCTCCCGCGATAATGCCGGGCGCAACAACATTGCCGAAACACTCTTCCCGCTGTATCTGCCGCAAGATTTGCCGCAGGTTCAGGCCGATGTGCTGGTGGCCAACATTCTTGCCGGCCCGCTGGTTTCCCTGGCGCCGCAGCTGTCCAGCCTGGTCAAGCCCGGCGGTCGCCTGGCGCTGTCGGGGATCCTTGCCGAGCAAGGTGAAGAAGTCGCCAGGGCTTACGCCGAGGACTTCGACCTGGACCCGATCGCCAATCGCGATGGCTGGGTGCGCATCACTGGCCGTCGGCGCTAGAATGAACGCCTGCATATACCGGATTGCCGCATGACCGACAGCTTCGTCACCCAGTGCCCGCATTGTCAAACCAGCTTCCGCGTCAGCCATGCTCAGTTGAGCGTGGCCCGTGGAGTGGTTCGTTGCGGCTCGTGCTTGCAGGTGTTCAACGCCGCCAAGCAGCTGCTTGAACAACGGACCGACAAGGACGCGATCACGCCGGCCGCCCCGGCCATCGTCGAACCGCCGGAGCCGCGGGCCATCAGCCAAAAGCAATGGTCGGCAGCCGAACTGGATCTGGACAGCCTGGACCTGGACGAAGAGCTAGCCCGCCTCGAACAACGGGAAATCCAGCCGACCACCGAATTCGGCCGACAGCGCGAAGACAACCTGAGTGCCAGCCGGGACACCGTCGAGCACGAAGAAAAACCGTGGCCCGACAGCCTGTTCAGCGAATCGGCCGCCGATCGCGCGCAGACCACTGAAACCGACTTGCCAGAGCTGGAACTCGATCCGGGCAAATACTCGCGCACCGAACCTTCGCTGTCCCTGGAACCGGTAGAGCTGGACGATGAACATGTGCCGCCACAGCTGCGCCTGCACGATCCACTCGATGCGCCACTGCATCACGAACGCCTGTCGGCGACCGACCACATCAACGATGACCTGCCATCGATCGAGCCTGCGCGCAAAAAACGTGGGCCGGCGGCCCGCGCCGAAGCCCTGCAAGACCTGACCGATGACCCACTGCAACTGGACTGGCAAAAGCGCCGCTCGCCCTGGGGTCGACGCTTTTTCTGGCTGCTGCTGATTCTGCTCGGCGTCGCCGGCCTCGCCGGTCAATACGTCGCCTACCACTTTGACGAGCTGGCACGCCAGGACCAGTACCGTCCGTGGTTCCAGCAACTGTGCCCGCACATCGGCTGCACCGTGCCTTCCAAAGTCGACATCGCCAAAATCAAAAGCAGCAACCTGGTGGTCCGCAGCCACCCGGACTTCAAGGGCGCACTGGTAGTTGACGCGATCATCTACAATCGCGCGCCCTTCTCCCAGCCTTTCCCGCTGCTGGAGCTGCGTTTTGCCGACCTCAACGGCCACCTGATCGCCAGCCGGCGCTTCAAGCCCGGCGAGTACCTCAATGGTGATCTCGAAGGGATGGCGGAAATGCCCCCGCAAACGCCGATCCACATCGCGCTGGATATCCTCGATCCAGGCTCAAAAGCGGTGAATTACAGCCTGAGCTTCCATTCGCCCGAGTGAAACGGTTCAGTGTTACGGCATTGACGGCCAATTTGCGACTCTGACCGCTCATATCAAACCGCTGGCGATAACAGAGTAACTGTTCAGAATTTGTTCAATTCAGCCTTTATCCAGTCATCGAGAGCGGGTATCATGCCAACCCTTTTTCGAACTCTCATGATCCGACCCCACAACAGGGAAGTCCTATGTCGGCGGTACGCATCGGTCCTTACACATTGCACAACGGCTTGATTCTCGCCCCGATGGCGGGGGTCACAGACCAACCCTTTCGTCAGCTGTGCAAGCGACTGGGCGCAGGACTTGTAGTCTCGGAAATGGTCACCAGCGACATGAGCTTGTGGAACACCCGCAAATCGCGGATGCGCATGATCCACGAAGGTGATCCCGAGCCCCGCTCGGTACAGATCGCCGGTGGTGATGCACAGATGCTGGCGGATGCGGCCAGGGCCAACGTAGAGCTTGGCGCACAGATTATTGATATCAACATGGGCTGTCCGGCGAAAAAGGTCTGCAACAAGGCCGCCGGGTCCGCGCTGTTGAAGGATGAGGCACTGGTGACCGAGATCCTGCAGGCCGTAGTGGCCGCGGTTGATGTGCCGGTCACCCTGAAGATCCGCACCGGCTGGGACCGGGACAACAAGAACGGCCTGACCGTGGCGAAGATCGCCGAGCAGGCAGGCATTACGGCGTTGGCGGTTCATGGCCGAACCCGTGCCGACCTGTACACCGGCGAAGCCGAGTACGACACCATCGCCGCGATCAAGCAGGCCGTGTCGATTCCGGTGTTTGCCAATGGCGATATCGATTCACCCGAGAAGGCCCGGTACGTGCTCGATGCGACCGGTGCCGATGGCCTGCTGGTAGGCCGGGCTGCCCAGGGGCGGCCGTGGATTTTTCGTGAGATCGATCATTTTCTGCGTACCGGCGAGAAACTCCCGGCACTGGAACTGATCGAGGTGGAACGCATTCTGCTTGAGCATCTGGCCGCGCTGCACGTCTTCTATGGAGACGTCATGGGCGTACGCATTGCTCGAAAGCATGTGGGCTGGTATCTCGCAACCTTGCCGGGCGCCAGGGAGTTTCGCGCCCACTTCAATCGTTTGGAAGATACGGAAGCACAATGCGCCAACGTTCAGGGCTTCTTCGCCGAACGTTACAAGAGCCTGACAGGGGACGGAGACGAGGTGGCCGCATGACGATGATGACCGAGACTTTAGTGAGTGGAACAACACCCGTGAGCGACAACGTGAATTTGAAACAGCACCTCAATACCCCGAGCGAAGAAGGTCAGACCCTTCGCGGGAGTGTCGAGAAGGCGCTGCACAATTATTTCGCCCACCTTGAGGGCGCTGCCGTCACGGATGTGTACAACCTGGTGCTTTCCGAAGTCGAGGCTCCCCTGCTCGAGTGCGTGATGAACTACGTCAAGGGCAACCAGACCAAGGCCAGTGAGCTGCTCGGACTGAACCGAGGCACGCTGCGCAAGAAACTCAAGCAGTACGATTTGCTGTAAGCATTCAATCAAACCAGAAAGGCGCCCGCGTAAAAACGGTCGCCTTTTTTGCTGACTTCCCTTGCTTTTGATGGAAATTGAAATGACCGACCAGACTACCCGCCTGCCGATCCGCCGCGCCTTGATCAGCGTTTCCGACAAGACCGGGATCCTCGAATTCGCCAAAGAGCTTGAAGCCCTGGGCGTCGAGATCCTCTCCACCGGCGGAACGTTCAAGCTGCTGCGCGACAACGGGGTTGCCGCAGTGGAAGTCGCGGATTACACCGGTTTCGCAGAAATGATGGACGGTCGGGTGAAAACCCTGCACCCGAAAATCCACGGTGGGATCCTCGGTCGTCGCGGGATCGACGACGCCATCATGAACGAGCACGGCATCAAGCCGATCGATCTGGTAGCGGTCAACCTGTACCCGTTCGAAGCCACCATCAACAAACCAGGCTGCGACCTGCCGACCGCCATCGAAAACATCGATATCGGCGGCCCGACCATGGTCCGTTCGGCTGCCAAAAACCACAAAGACGTGGCCATCGTGGTGAATGCCAGCGACTACGCCAATGTCCTGGAAAGCCTCAAGGCCGGCGGCCTGACCTACGCTCAGCGTTTCGACCTGATGCTCAAGGCCTTCGAACACACTGCCGCCTATGACGGCATGATCGCCAACTACATGGGCACCGTGAACCAGGCTGCTGAAACGCTCTCGACCTCCGGTCGCAGCGAGTTCCCACGCACCTTCAACAGCCAGTTCGTCAAGGCTCAGGAAATGCGCTACGGCGAGAACCCGCACCAGAGCGCGGCGTTCTATGTGGAAGCCAAACCAGCCGAAGTCGGTATCGCCACCGCCACCCAACTGCAAGGCAAAGAGCTGTCGTACAACAACGTGGCCGACACCGATGCCGCGCTGGAATGCGTGAAGAGCTTCGTCAAACCGGCCTGCGTGATCGTCAAGCACGCCAACCCATGCGGCGTGGCCGTGAGCCCGGATGCCGAGGGCGGTATCCGCCAGGCTTACGAACTGGCCTACGCCACCGACACCGAGTCGGCGTTCGGCGGCATCATCGCCTTCAACCGCGAACTGGATGCTGAAACCGCCAAGGCCATCGTCGAGCGTCAGTTCGTCGAAGTGATCATTGCCCCGTCCGTCAGTGAAGAAGCTCGCGCTATCGTGGCGGCCAAAGCCAACGTGCGCCTGCTGGCTTGCGGCGAGTGGTCGGCTGATCGCGCGGCTGCCTGGGACTACAAACGCGTCAACGGTGGCCTGCTGGTACAGAGCCGCGACATCGGCATGATCGGGGCCGACGACCTGAAAGTCGTGACCAAACGCGCCCCGACCGAGCAAGAGATCCATGACCTGATCTTCGCCTGGAAAGTCGCCAAATACGTTAAGTCCAACGCCATCGTCTACGCCAAGAATCGCCAGACCATCGGTGTCGGCGCTGGCCAGATGAGCCGCGTGAACTCCGCGCGCATTGCTGCGATCAAGGCTGAACACGCTGGTTTGCAGGTGGCCGGTTCGGTGATGGCCTCCGACGCGTTCTTCCCATTCCGCGACGGCCTGGACAACGCGGCCAAGGTCGGTATCACAGCGGTGATCCAGCCGGGCGGCTCGATGCGTGATGCGGAAGTGATTGCCGCTGCCGATGAAGCCGGCATTGCCATGGTCTTCACCGGCATGCGCCACTTCCGTCACTAACTACACGATCAACTGTGGGAGCTGGCCTGCCAGCGATAGCATCCCCTCGGTTTAGCTGATAAACCGAGTTGTCTGCATCGCCGGCAGGCCAGCTCCCACAGAAAAGCGCCTCCGCGGCGCTCAACAGAATTAGCGTCATCCGAGGTTTTTGAAATGAATGTTTTGATCATTGGCAGCGGTGGCCGTGAACACGCCCTGGCCTGGAAAGTGGCTCAGGATCCGCGCGTGCAGAAGGTTTTTGTTGCCCCGGGCAACGCCGGCACCGCCATTGAAGCCAAGTGCGAGAACGTCGCGATCGACGTGCTGGCCCTTGAGCAGCTTGCAGACTTCGCCGAGAAAAACGTTTCCCTGACCATCGTCGGTCCGGAAGTGCCGCTGGTCGCTGGTGTCGTCGATCTGTTCCGCGCCCGCGGCCTGGATTGCTTCGGTCCAACCGCTGGCGCTGCCCAGCTGGAAGGTTCGAAAGCCTTCACCAAGGATTTCCTGGCGCGCCACAAGATTCCGACCGCCGACTACCAGAACTTCACCGAGATCGAGCCTGCCCTGGCTTATCTGCGTGAAAAAGGCGCACCGATCGTGATCAAGGCCGACGGCCTGGCCGCCGGTAAAGGCGTGATCGTTGCCATGACGCTGACCGAAGCCGAAGACGCCGTACGCGACATGCTCGCGGGCAACGCATTCGGCGATGCCGGTTCGCGCGTGGTGATCGAAGAGTTCCTGGACGGCGAAGAAGCCAGCTTCATTGTCATGGTCGACGGCAAGAACGTATTGCCGATGGCCACCAGCCAGGACCACAAACGCGTCGGCGACGGTGACACAGGTCCGAACACTGGCGGCATGGGTGCTTACTCCCCTGCCCCGGTCGTGACCGCTGACGTGCATCAGCGCGTCATGGACCTGGTGATCTGGCCGACCGTGCGCGGCATGGCCGAGGAAGGCAATGTTTACACGGGCTTCCTCTACGCCGGCCTGATGATCGACAAGGCTGGTAACCCAAAAGTCATCGAATTCAACTGCCGTTTCGGCGACCCTGAGACCCAACCGGTGATGCTGCGTTTGCAGTCGAGCCTGGTGTTGCTGGTCGAAGCGGCGCTGGCACAAGCCCTGGACAAGGTCGAAGCACAATGGGATCCACGTCCGAGCGTTGGTATTGTATTGGCCGCTGGCGGTTACCCGGGTGACTACGCCAAAGGTGTTGCCATCAACGGCCTGGACGCAGCCGCGACACTGGAAGGCAAAGTCTTCCATGCCGGTACTGCGCTCAAGGACGGTCAAGTAGTGACCGCCGGTGGTCGGGTGCTGTGCGCAACCGCCATGGGCACCAGCGTCGATGCAGCCCAGCAGCAGGCTTACAAACTGGCGGCTAAAATCGACTGGGAAGGCTGCTTCTACCGTAAGGACATTGGCTATCGCGCCATTGCCCGCGAGCGTGGCGAGAGTCAGGAATAAGCCATCCATCCGGCCAGGCGAGGGCTTGCTGCCCTTGCCTGACTATTCCGGCGCCGCGCATAGTTATAATCTGGCATTAACCTACGAAGGGATTTCGCCGTGCGCTGGCTCAGGATTGCCATAGGATTCACCGTCACTCTGTTGACCTTGCTCTGCATGCTCCCGGCCCAGGCCGCGCAAGGCAGTGGCTGGGCAGTATTGCTCGACGAACAGGGCGACCTGCAACTCAGCGACATCCGTTCCGCTCGCTACACCAATCAATTCAGCCCCATTGAACTCGACCGCCTCACCGCCGCCGAACCCGATGGTGCGTTATGGCTGCGCTTCAGGCTCGCTCCCGGCAAGCATGAGCAATTGCTGCGGGTATTCGCGCCCGACCTGTCGCACCTCAATCTGTATGTGCTGGACGGCGACACGCTGATCGAGCAACAGAACACCGGCACCCGCCAGCCCCAGGCTGAACGGCCACTGCCCAGCAGCGACTTCATGTTGCCGCTGCCACAAAACGAAAAACCTCTCGATGTTTACCTGCGACTGGTCTCCGACCATCAGTTGAGGCCTCACATCACCCTGCAGTCGGCGGTCATGACCGCGGCCAACCAGAATCAGACGCTGATCTTCGGAATGTTGTTCGGTTGTATCGCGATGCTGATCCTGCACAGCCTCGTCCGCTATGCCTATACCCGCTCACGCAGCAGTCTCTGGCTGGCCGGGTGCGAAGCCTTGTTGATGCTCAGCCTGTTGCTGTTGCTGAACCTGGCAGGACCCTGGCTGCCAAACTGGCACGCGGTACAGACCCCCGGCGCCTACCTCGCCCTGCTGCTGACGGCGCCGTGCGGCCTGATGTTCGCCTATTGCTTCTTCACCCCACTCGGCCCGCACCCGCTGAACAAGCTGCTGCTGGGGGACATTCTGTTTATCGTGGTCTGCGGCTTGCTTCTGCTGTTCGTCAACACGCTGCCGCTGAACATCATGACCTACGCCCTGGTCGCCCTGGCAGGCCTGAGCATGTTGTTCGTCAGCGCCTATCACTGGCAAAAAGGCTATCGCCCGGCGCGCCTGTTCGTCGCGGCAATGGTGGTGTTCAACATTGGCACTCTGATCATGTTGCCGGCACTGCTGGGATTGACCCTGGTCGCACCGCAGGGCTTGATCATGACGCTGCTGGGGTTGATCTGCATCAGCGGCATATTGATGAGCATTGCCTTGAGCGAACGTCAGCGCAGCATCACCGAAGCCCGTTTCAGCATCAGCCGCGACCTGGCCGCCAGCAACGCCGAGATCAACGCCAAGGCCGAATTCCTGGCAAAAATCAGCCACGAAATCCGCACCCCGATGAATGGCGTGCTGGGCATGACCGAGCTGCTGTTGGGCACGCCACTCTCGGTCAAGCAGCGCGACTATGTACAGACCATCCACAGTGCCGGCAACGAACTGCTGACACTGATCAACGAAATTCTCGACATCTCCAAGCTCGAATCCGGGCAGATCGAACTGGACGATGTGCAATTCGACCTCAACGCGCTGATCGAAGATTGCCTGAGCATCTTTCGCGCCAAGGCCGAACAGCAGAACGTCGAGCTGATCAGTTTTATCCAGCCGCAAGTGCCACGCGTCATCAGCGGTGATCCGACGCGCCTGCGCCAGACCCTGCTGAGCCTGCTGGAAAACGCCCTGAAGAAAACCGACGAAGGCGAAATCCTGATCGTTGTCGCGCTCGATGAGCGCAGCGCCAAACCGCGCTTGCGCATTGCCGTGCAGGACAGCGGTGAGCCGATGGACGCCGAAGAGCGCGATGCATTGATGCACGCCGAACTGCACAGCAAGCACTTCCTCTCGGCCAACCGCTTGGGAGGCAACCTGGGGCTGGTGATCGCCCGTCAGCTGATTCGCTTGATGCACGGTGAGTTCGGGATCAAGAGCGGCGCCAATCAGGGCAGCACCTTGTGGCTGACCCTGCCGCTGGACCCCGACCGCCTCGAACACCCGACGTCCGACCTTGATGGCCCGTTGCAGGGTGCACGGGTATTGGTGGTAGACGATAACGACACGTGTCGCAAAGTGCTGATGCAACAGTGCACCGCCTGGGGCCTTAATGTCAGCTCCGTAGCGTCCGGCAAGGAAGCGCTGGCGCTGCTGCGCACCAAGGCTCACTTGCGTGATTACTTCGACGTGGTCCTGCTGGACCAGAACATGCCCGGCATGACCGGCATGCAACTGGCGGCCAAGATCAAGGAAGATCCGAGCCTGAACCACGACATCCTGCTGATCATGCTCACCGGCATCAGCAATGCGCCGAGCAAGATCATCGCGCGCAACTCGGGGATCAAACGCATCCTCGCCAAACCGGTGGCCGGTTACACCCTCAAGACGACATTGGCCGACGAGCTGAACCAGCGAAACAAGGGCCTCTCCATCTCGCAGCACCTGCCCACCGGCCCGACCTTGCCGGTCAAGGTGCCAAGCGATTTCCGCATCCTGGTGGCCGAAGACAACAGCATCTCGACCAAAGTGATTCGCGGCATGCTGGGCAAGCTCAACCTGCAACCGGACACCGCCAGCAATGGTGAGGAAGCGCTGATGGCGATGAAGGCCCAGCGCTATGACCTGGTGCTGATGGACTGTGAAATGCCGATCCTCGACGGCTTCTCCGCCACCCAGCAACTGCGTGCCTGGGAAGTCGGCAATCAGCGGATTCGCACGCCGGTGGTGGCTTTGACTGCGCACATTCTTGCCGAACACAAAGAGCGCGCGCGCCAGGCCGGCATGGACGGGCACATGGCCAAACCGGTGGAGTTGTCGCAGTTGCGTGAATTGATCGAGCATTGGGTTGCCCAGCGTGATCAGCAAATCCGGGCAGCGACTCAAACGTCCTGAGCCGACAGACCCCGCAGCGCCTGATAGACTCCTCCTCGACTTCCCTCGCCAGTGAGCTTGCACCATGCTCCACGTGTTGTTCAGCGTTTACCTGAAGATGCTGGTGCTCTACAGCCCGTTCTTCGTGTTGTCCTGTTTCATCAGTCTGACCCGCGGATATTCGCGCAAGGAACAACGCCGTCTGGCCTGGAAAGTGGCGACTGCCACACTGGTCTCCAGCGTCTTGCTGTACCTGTTCGGACGAGTGATTTTCAGTGTCTTCGGCATCACCGTGGACGCGTTCCGCATCGGCGCCGGCAGTGTGTTGTTCATCTCGGCGTTGGGTATGGCGCAGGGCAAGTCGGCAGTGCAGACCGACAACGTGCAGCAGGACGTGACCATCGTCCCGCTGACGATTCCCCTGACAGTCGGCCCCGGCACCATCGGCGCCTTGCTGGTGATGGGCGTGAGTCAGCCTCATTGGGACGACAAACTCACGGCCATTCTGAGCATTGCCCTGGCCAGTTTTACCGTCGGCGTGGTGCTTTACCTGTCCAACCGCATCGAGCGGATTCTCGGTGACCAGGGTTTGCAGATCGTCAGCCGGTTGATGGGGTTGTTCGTCTGCGCATTGGCGGCGCAGATCATCTTTACCGGGGTGAAGGGCTATCTGGTTCCCTGAATCGGCTTAGGGGCGGCCTTCCAGGCCGTTCCCCTGCCACACCAGCCGGCATACGGGTCCGCACGGGCGACTCGATAGATTACGTTGTTGTCTGGTGTTGATTACTTACTCCGGAGCATTTCTGCGGCGATTGAAGCGTTTCTGCAGCAGCGGCTTGTAATACTGACCCAAGTACGCTTCCAGCTCATTCTTCAGTCCAGCATAACGAACTGGGTTAAAGGTAATAAAAGAACTTCCGCGAAATATATCGAGATGCGAAGTTCTCCAATTAAAAAAGAGGGGTGTGGTTTCGTTACTACCGCCCACGCTGTCGATCGACACCAACGAAGTTACGATAATGCCATTGGTCAATTGATCACATGGCATCACCGCCAGCCTGACACCTTTACTGCCTGTAACTTCGCGATTGAACAAAGTGATCGCTTCCGGTTCCTGCTTCACGGCATTCAATGTCGAATTGGCAACTGCGTTGAGTACGGCAGCCCCCGGAATCGCGGCTTTCGCTGCATCCATACCGGCCTTGACGATGTCGGTAACGATGTTATCCATGGTCAATTGATGGGAACTCTTCTGATAAACGGTGTAGCCGGAATCCGCCACGAAGCACCCTGCTTCATCCATGCATCTCAGGAAAGCGAGATACCACGCTTCAGGGTCGTCGCCTGGAACTTCGTAACTTGCTTCCAGCTTCGAAAACTTGATCAGGTTCTCAATGATCGCCATATTTTCCAGCGTAATATTTTCGCCATACCCCACCAGCGTATTGGCCAGCACGACCGCATCCAGCTCTTTGGTCGGGCTCGAAGCGTCTGCTGCCACAAAAGACCGCATACGAATTACAGGTTGCTCAGACAGCCGCCGACTAATACGCGCTTTAACTAAAGCAGTACATTTTTCAACATTAACAGCACTTTCAATAACATCCATATCAAACATTCCATTCAATAAGTTAATAAGCACCCCGACTAGGGCAAAACGAATCTAACGCACCCTATGCAGACAAACAAACCACAATCAATTTCCATATATGTACAAGCACGACGCCACGACCGAGAGAAAACTTCACACACATATAAAGCCAGCACTAACACTCGTCATTGTAAGCTGCGAACATTGCACAGCCGTGCAATATCCTCACCAGGAACTATTATTTCTTTTAACAGGCATTACTTATGAACAACACACTACCATCCGGCATGGTGACAGGCCCCAATCTTATTTCATGCATCGGCGAACTGACTCTGCAAGACTTTGACGATTTAACCGATTGTACGCACATTGCCACACGGTCTGCCGACCTCGTCCATAATCGCTTTGCCAACTCACAATACTGGCTGGATGAATATGTTCGCACTCTCATGTTTCTCGGCTGGTCGCTCCATGAAGGTGCCATTACGACACGAATACGTTTTGATGTTTCTGGCAGCGTTGCCGATTTTCTGGTGCGCAAAGCTCAAGCCCTGAACGACTCCCAGCAAGCAAATGCCATGATTGACACCCTCGACGCCTTGCGACCAGACACTGGCGCCGTGCGCTCATTGGACGACGAGAGCCTTAAAGGGCGTCGATTTCAAGTGCTTCCTGCGCGTTATGACTCAAGTAGAAATCTCCATATAGCCGTTTTCAACCTCGAGTTGGTTGCCAATGAAACAAAGAACGGCTTCTTGTTTTGGTCCTGGGAAAAGCAATCGGCGAATCTCGTTCAACAGAGTGCCTTTCTCAAATTGAACAGAGCCATACTCGACACAAAAAGACCGCTTATGGAGACCAAGCTCCGTGAACAAGTCATGAAGCGATTTACCTTGAGGAAGGTAAATCCATAAACCGCCTCGCACACATAAAAAAACCCTTCACACGTTTGAACATGTGAAGGGGCGACGCCGAACGCGGGAATCAGACTTGTACGATTGCTTCACTCTGCCGGGTCATCAACAACGTCATGCCCTCCTTCGTCATTAGCGCGGCAAGCTGCCTGTCCTTGCCATCGCTGGCCAGTGCCTGCACGAACTCATCAAGGGTTACGGTCATTGTGGTGCCATGAACCTGAAGACTCAGGCTCATCGCACGGCGCTCAGTCAAACTGTCGGAATGGTTGAGCAGGATCAGGCTGTGTCCGGTATTCGGGTCGGTAAACAGCAACTTATTTTCAACCAGACTGACCCGCCACGCATCCTGCGCCCCGGTATCCAGAATCAACGTGCCTGGCATCTGTGACTCAGCGCTCAACGAACGACGACAATCAACCATAATGCATTCAAGCCGCTGCCAGGCAGTGCTCGATAGGCTGCAGCTGATCGCTTTCGGCCCATAACTCAAGATCAACTGGGTAATGTCGTCAGGTATCAACGGCATAACGTCATTGAGCTCGCCCTGAAACTCCAGCATCAGTACCTCGTCTTCACGACGAGCAACGCTGTTCTCCAGCCACACATCCTTCGAAGCGCTGTATGTCAGTTGGGTGGGCGTTTCATGTAACAAGGCAATAGTTTTGTTTCGAACACCCAGCAGTCGGGTTTCCAGTCTCGTATCGACCTCACCCACCACACGATCGATACCCTCGACATACCATTGGTAGCCCGAGTAACCGCCAACCGATACAAATGCTTCGTGGGGATACTTGCTCACCAGCGCCCTCAACGCTCGCCTCACCCTTGCATCGTATGGGTCTTTCGTCCCCTGTTGCGCCAGCACCCAGCCTCCCGTGACGCCGACGATACGTGCCGGTTCACCGAACATCATCTCGAGTTCAACCCCTTCAAGCGTCCGCCCTCGCAGACCGGAGCCATGTGTCCATACCTGTGCAAAAGACCATTCGGGCCAAACCTTTTGTGGCACAGGCAACAGGTCCTGCCGCAGAAGCTGCAGACCATTGTCAAAGAGTGTCGGTAGTTTTTCAGGCTCAAGGAACGCTTGGCGGTAAAGTTGCCCAACGGAAACATCCAGCAGCCAGCCCGTCTCCTCATTTGGCGTCGTTGCCACCAACTGCACTACCTTGCCGGGGCCCATATCCGCCATCAGCCATCGATGGTCGACGTACCAGGCACACAGCTTTTCATCCCGTACGCCGCTCCCCAGACCAAGAATCGAAAAGCTCGACGCTTGATGCGCCGTGGCAAGCGCCTTAACGTCGGTCCAGAACTCAAAGCCTATGCCCAACGGCCCTCTGGCATCCTCTAGCCAGTCTTCGGAGACTCCGGCCAGCTGCGACTGCCCTTGCTCGTTGATATCGAAATACAGCCCTTCCCTGGTCAACGCAACGTAGCGTTTTTCATTAGCGATGACCTCAATCACATTCCAGGGCCCGATACGCTCAGCCTGGGCATCCACACCGGTGACGGTCATCCCGATCTTCTGGCGATAGAGGGTCCGATTGAGCTTGTCAAAGAACAGGACGGTATCACCCTTCCTGGTCGCGGGAGTCAGCAACATCGGGCTGACCGGGCCGCGCGGCCCCTCAATCTGCGGCACATCGGGACGAATCAACAGGCCATCGGCAGCACGGACCCACGTGCTGAGCGACTCCTTTTTGCCCTGTGTCAAAGGGGTTATCGAGACAAACGCCGCTGGCTGATAATCCACGACTTTCACTTGGGTCAAAGGCCAAAGCTTGGAGTCCTTGACCAACAATTCGTAATCCCACAGGAAGTTCGACCACCCCCGCATCACGCCCTTGAGCAGCAGGTCTTGCTGACGCTCGGTCAAATGACCTGCAATCGCCAGCAGCAAGACTTCGTCCTCACCCAACAGGTAGACCACCTCGGCTTCACGCCCGGTGCGCTGGGTCACTTGCTGGACAATCCGAATGACCCCCTGCCCCAGGACCTGAAACACCGAGATGCTCGAACCGGGCACCGGGTCCATCAGCCTATAGAATCGATTGACTTGCCCGGTGACCACGTCAGTGCGCCAGATGAGTGCTTCCCGGGAGCAATAGAAATACGCCTGCCCACCAATAACCGCGCCCAGCCTGGCTTGGTTCGCCAAGGCTGGTGGGAGGTCGCGAGCGTAGATGAAACGATCACGGGCCTGCTCATAAAAAGCCGTAGTGAGTTGTGGTTCTTGTGGGTCTGCGAACGGAACCGGGAAATTCTGTACCGCGGTGAATGGGCTGGCTAAACGATTGGCGCGGGCCAGGTTCCTGACTCGGGCCTGGATCATCGCGGTGTCGGCAGTCGGATCGTTCTCCAGCTCTTCGAGCAGCAGTTGCCGTTTCGCCCAGTCAACTCGAAACGAGTTATGCGAAGTCTGGATAACCAATTCGGGTGTACCCATGACATGAACGTCGATAGCCCCCACCTTCAAAAAGCCGTCGCTGACAACGATGTCCGCTTCACTCAACCAGAGCGCACGCAGCGTCCAGGCCATGGGGCGCGCCTTTGCCTGTGACAGATTGATCGAGCGCACGCCCGGGGCGAGTGTCAGCGTGCAATGACCACCCACCCCTTCAACACTGTAGGTCAGCTTGCCGTGCAACATCTTGGGCAGCTCGGGCACCAGCAACAACCGCGGTTCCTCATCCAGCAAGACCCTGATCGTCGTCTCGACCTCTATCGGATACAAGTTGTGCAGGATGTACTCGGAGGGGAACTTGTAAAAGGTAAACCAGAACTGGCGATTGCCTGCTGTGTCGTACTCCAGCTTCAGCGCGGTTTCAAAATGCTCGGAACGCGTGGTCGAAAACGGCAGGGCCGAGTAGTCGAAACCGAACCAGGTCTTGGCCACACACGGCAGGACAATGGCCTGAAAGGTCGTCAAATCGCCAATAGCCGCATGCTCCGGCAACCCGAGGTGTTGACGAATGTTGATGGCTTTCGAACGATCAGGATTCTGATCTGGCGGGTTCAGCGTATAGGTGTTGGCCGACAAAATTTCCTGGCTGTCAAACGTCAGCCGCTGGTTGCGCAAATCAATCTCGCGGATGGCCGCGTAAGGATTCGGATAAAACACACCCTCCCTGATCGAGTGACCGCCCGAGCGATACGCCTTATCGACGCGGTTCAGGTACTGACCGATCCGCCGCCCTCGTTCCAACGTGCCATTGAACCCTTCAACCAGCGCACTGACGCCAATGGCGAACCCACCCAGGATCACACCGGCTCCGCCAAGAAACGCAGCGACCGTACTGGCACCTGCCAGGCCGGCGCCTATGCCGGCCGCGGTCAGTGCCAACCCCGCGGAATCGAACGCCAACTGCGTACCGTATTGCGCCTGTTGCAGATCGTCCTTGGCATTGGCCAGCAGATAGATATCGAAACCCAGAGTAGCCAGTTGCATCACCGTGGCCAAACCATCCCTGGCAATATGTCCCAGCGCATTGACCACTACCGAGGAGGTGGTTCGGGCCACCAGCGGTGCGTCGTTTAACGCCACCCTGACCAGTTTGACCAGTTCCACGATGTCGAGCAGATTGCCATGGGCCAGTTGCGCGTAACTGAGGTAACCGTGCATTCGCACTGCTGTCGTCAGGCTGCGGTCTTCATTGATGGCGCTGATTTGCTCATGAGACTGGAGCGCTACCAACAGCGCCTGAACCGTAAACGCCGCATTCAAGGTTTGCACGGCGCTGACATCGCTCGGGTCAACCCTGCCCGGCACTGACGGCTTGACCGACAGTGTCTGGAAAGTCTCCGTCAGGTAGGAGCGGATCCGCGGAAGAACCCCGTCAGTGCTTGGCACCCTGACGGTGCGCGTTGGATCCTTGAGATTGACCAGGCTGATTTCATAGTGTCCACCTGACACCTCTCGCACACTGTCGAACACCGGAACAAAGTCTCGCCCAAGGCTACTTTCCGCGTGGAGGCGATCAGCGCTGTGCTGAATCTGCTGCGCCCAGTGGCGGGCGTCCAGCTCACTCAGCCCTCGCCCCAGCCGGGCATTTTCCACCAATGAACGGGCCCGTAACTCAGCATGGTGTTCCCATGGCGCCACCGTTATCCCGATGCTGATCGGATCATGACTCAGCAAACCTGACACCTTGATCTGCGACGCAAGCTCCAGATCGGCGACACGTGGACCATTGAGGTCGACGACGTTGAACGTCGCCTCCATCACGTGATTGATCTCATAGAGTTTGGCCAGCTCAGGGCTGCTCAGGAACCGCTCAAGACCACGGTGCAGGTCCTGCGCCTGTTCGAATCCGAAGACACCGAAATTCGGATCGTAGAAGTGGTAGGCACTCGACTCGCCAGTGACGACTTTTGCCACCAACAGGGAATGGCTTTCGGTGTTAAGCATCAAGGTGCGGGTGGAAGCACTGGCTTGCAGGGTCCGCATGACCTGATCCAACCCGGACTCTCCTGATAAAACGCCCAACCGCGCCATTGGCACAGTTCGCAGCTCATCGAGAGTTCGCAGAAAAGCATGGGTTTCATTGGCGTCGGGCGCAAGGTTGGCATTGGCCAACCTGCCGCTCAAAGCGTCCACAGCCGAAGGGCCTTTTTCGATGGCCGCCGCCATGGCCAATACCAGCGGATAACAACGCCTTCCAGGATCGCCTTCACCCCTGACCAGTAAACCCTGAGGCATCAACCTCCCCGTCGAAGCACCTTGCTCGATGAAGGTTTCCAGCACCGTGGCGCTGCGCTGGAAGATGTGTTGACGCAGCTCATGTTGGGCCTGAAACCTGATACGGGCCGTGTGCTCGCCCCATTGGCGCAAGGTCAGCGGTTTCTCGAACGCGAGGGCCTTGAGCACTTGAGCGCTGTTCTTCGATGGCTCACCCATTGCTTGGGCAGCTGCAAAACCGGCTTCGAATGCGGGATGCCTGCGTGTGAGCAAAGCCTGCTCGATGGCCAGATAACGCTGGGCGAAACTCAGATCGGTGGTGCTCTGCGCAAGGGCTCGGGTGTGCTGCCAGGCATCGTCGAATCCGGCATTATCCAGCGTCTGCGCACCGAACAGCCCGCCGAGTAACACCCGATGCACCGGGCTCAACTGATCAAGCGGCAGAGAGTCGTGGCCAATGCGAACGATCATTTCATTCAGATTGCCGATCGGCTCAAAACCGTGCGAGACCGGAAGTTCGACAGGGACTTGCGCCAGGATCCGCTGACGCTCATCGAAGCTCAGGGACCAAGGCTTATCGAAGCTCAGGTCGCCGCTAAGTTTTTCGTTCATGGCCCGGATAAAGGGGGTTCCCAGGTCATCCATCAATTGCTGCAGGATGTCGGTCTGTAAAACCGGGCGGCCCTCAATCACAGGCCAACCCTTTTCAAACGTCATGAGCTGACCTTTCAGCAGCTCCGTGATGTTGCCTTTGAAATGGGCCTTATAGCCGCCCTGGCTCGCTTTTGTTGTCTCAAGCTCGAACCAGGCCGCCTCAGTTTTGGCATTGTCTTTCCAGCTGTGATGGGTTTCTTCTTCGGTGGCGAGGTTAAAGCCGTCGAACAGGTCAACCTTGTCACTGATCTGTTGGCGGCTTTCAAGCACCGCATGGTCGTCAACAAAGTCACTCAACCCGCTGGACACCGCCGTCGGCCCGCTCATTGCAATGGCCGACTGGGCACCGAATCTGATCCCGTCGGCATCATAGTCATTGATCGCCTGCAAAAAACTGTTGAGGCTTTGCAGATTCGAGTTCCAGCTTGAAATCGGACCGTGTTGTTTCTCCATCTCCCGGATAATCAGATCGGGAAATGCCTGGCGATCCTGAAGCGATACATTGCTGCTCAAGGCCTGCGCAACTACCCGATCCAGGAATTGATAGTTGCTGCGAATTTTTTCCATAACGGCGGCGAGTTGTGCAGAACCTGCATGACCACTCAACAGGGCATTGGATAATCCGTTGAACGGCGTCTTGATTTGATTCGCCATCGAATCAGGCGCGTTTTTATTACCGACACGCAGGCCGTTCGACGCAACCATGACGTCATTGAACGGGGCAAAAATATCGCTGAGGGACGGCGCGCTTTTGGCAAATGCAGTTATCGCCTCTCGGTGTTGTTCGGGCACCTTGGAGCGAAAATCTGCATAGGCCTGTCCCCGATTCGGAAGTAGTGTCGGGTTGTAATCGAACAATACCTGCATCACACCTATACGTTCTTCGGCACTGAAGGCGGCGAGGTCCACTCCACCGAGCACTTTATGCAGAGACGGCAGCAAATCAGCATCAAGATAGGTTCCACTCTCGCTATTCAGAACTTGTAAACGTGTGATATCGGATGCAGCCGCCAAGTTGGTGCGAAACGAGATTTCGCGCTCATAAATATCGAACAACGGTTGATCGATAAGCTCTACGTGTATGTCTCGATGAGTCATTTCCAGGCGTTGCAGAGATTGAAGGTTGCGGGCTTTGAGCGCCTTGAGCGCACCTTCATCCTGGCCATAGGCACTGACCAAAAGATCAATTCGCGCCTGATCGGCGCTACCGCCCGCCCGTGTGACCGTCTGGATATGCTCGAACATCTGCTGTCGCAACACTCGAGTTCGCTCGATGTAACGGCGAGCCAGCGCAGCAGACGTATCGACGGCGCCTTGTGGCGCAGATATCGCCCCCAGCGCTTTGGCTGACTCGACGATAATGCGATTGGTCTCATGGGCCAGCAAAGCATCGCTGTCATACCACAGGTTGAGGCTGTAACCCTGTGGGGCAAGCATTTGCCTCCAGACATTGATGTAGTCTCCCTGAATAGCACCAATGCCTCCGCCCACCCAGACAAAGTGCAACTTTTTAGGGACGGGTTTGCCGGTATTCAGTAGTTCGACCGTTGTACTCAAACGCAAGAAATAGTCCGTCAATTTATCCCGGACTTTTGGCAGTGTGGCCGCCGAACCTTTCGGGCTTGTTGATTCGAGCGTTTCCTTCAATAGACTTATCGCCGTCAGTTGAGCGTCAAGAGTCGACGCTTCGGTAGCACCGTCGAAGTAACGCAAGGCCGCTGCATGCGCCGGCATATCTTTGAAACCGCTCAACGCGAACTCCAGTTCGCTGCGATCAAACGGCGTGGGGAAAGTGTCAGTCTGATTTAGCGTTTCGCCAGTTGTACTTTTCATTTTCATATCCATATGTAAAAAGCTGACAGCCACTCCCCCATCGAACAGGCTCAATGTGTCAGTGGCTGTCAGAACTCAACCTTCTATCGTTTCAATTATTGCGGTGGGCAAAATGTCTTTGAGTAACACACTGCTCGTGCTGCCATTCCTGACCAGGGCACTCACCAGTGTTGACACCGCGAAGGACTGATAGCCGCTCATCGTCAGAAATACGTTCCGTTGCAAAACGACATCCGTCGAGAACACGTCGCGAAAGATCAAACTGTGTCCGCTGTCGGCATCCACAATCACCAAGTGCTCATCGACCCGGCTCGCCCACAACTGATCCACAACCACGATATCCCAGATCAGTTTTCCCGGAACCGAGGGCGAGTGGTCGAGCGAATGGCGGCAATCGACAATGACCGATTGAAGTTTCAACCACGCGGCCCTGGTAAGCCGACAGGTCGTTGACCCCTCACCCATTTTGAGCACCAGGATGCTGACATCATCGGCAATCAGCGGCAGCAGGTCGCTACCTGTCTTTGGCCCATCGACCACCAGTACTTCGGCGTTGCGCTGGACATAGTCGAGCGGCCCGACCCTGCTGTTTTGCGGATAGGTGTGCAAAAAACCATCCCCGCGGTCATGCAGCATCACGTTGGTTTGATGCTGGGTGCCGACGAGTGTGAATTGCGCAGCGACAGCGGTCTTCGGAATGCGGATCAACCGCCCGGTCCGGACCACATACCATTGTTGGTAGTCAGGGTCTTCGACGGACAGAAAATCGGCGCATCGATGTTCATTCGCCAGCGCCGCCAACCCCTCGCTCAACTCACCTTCCAGTACCGCGACCCAATGGCTGTCAACGCCCGTAATCCGTGCCGGTGCGTTGTACTGTAAATCCACCTCCACACCTTCAAGCGTCGTGGCCCTCAGACCAGCGCCTTCTACTGTTACATCGCTAAATGTCCAGCTCGCCCATTCCTGCGTCGCGGCTGGCAATGCCGCAGGCGTTAACAGTTTCGTTCCCTGGGCAAATGCTGTGCTCAAGTGCTCTGGATCGATAAAACCCTGACGGACAATCTTCCCGGTTGATAGATCAAACAGCCAGGTGGCCTGATTGTCTGGAGTAATACTCAGCAACCGAACTTCTTTGCCGTGCCCCATTTCAGCGAGCAGCAGCCGACCATCCAGGTACCAGGCGCACAAGGCATCGCCCTTGAAACCGGTCAAACCCAGAATGGCAAAACTCGGCACCGGTTGGTGCAACGCAACCGTTGCCAGCGCCAACCACCATTGGCTTTTGTCCTTCAGCCAATGCTCGGTCAGCCCGCCAAATCTCAGGTTCCCGTGCGGCGCAATGTCAAAGAACAGACCCGCGTCGGTCAGGACGAGATAGTCCCGCTCAACGGCGACAACGTTTTTCAGCCCAGGGGGGGATATGTTGCTGGACGACCATTGTGCACGACCATCCACCATCAACCTTTGCTGGCACATGAGGCCTTGGTGAAGTTTGTCGTAGGTAACAAACACTTCGCCCTCGGCACCAGCAGGAGCAATGAGCACAAGATCACTCAAGGCCTTGATCGAGTCTGCCCATCCTCGCGCACGGTGACGCCTGGCAGGTGCACGAATAATCAACCCATCACCGCTGCGCACCCAGACCAGATCCCGCAACTCGGCATCGATCTGCCAACAAATCGAAACCAGTGCAGCGGGACGCCAGTTCACCGTATTGGTGGACTCCAGCGGCAAGTGATAGTCGCCCAATACGTGCTTCCAGTCCGTCAGCATGTCGGCCTCTAAAAGCGACTGAAGTGCAGGATCCTGACCGCGGGTGATCGAACTGAGCAACACGCTCCGGTCATGGATCACATAGGTCAGTTCATCTTGCCGGTCGTCCTTTCCAGCGAGCCGCTGCACGATCTGAATGCCGCCATTGGCCACGGCCTCAAAGCGGACAATTGCCACGCCAGTTCTGTAAAGCAATCGATAGCGCTGAACCAGCGTCCCGGTGATCGCATTGACCTGCCAGACATAGAAATCATCGGGATGATAGAAGTAAGCCGAACCCTCCAACACTGCGCCCAATACCACCTCGTCGGACAACAGCACCTGCGGATCGCGGATGTACAGAAAACGATCCTGAGCCGAGTCGTAATACGCGACTACTGTCCTGGGTTCGTCCGGTTTTTCATAGGGCACCACAAAGTTGTGAACCGGGGTATATGGCATGGCCAGGCGATGTTCACTGGCCAATGACTTGAAGTGATCCAGCATCGCTTGCTCACCAAGCGCCGGATCGGCCACTTCTTCGACCACCTCCAGCCGCAGGGCGGCAAGATCCACGCGCAGGATTTTGTTATCCGCAAGCTTGAGCAATACATGGTGAACGCCACTGCCACTGAAGGTCACATCCAATGTCCCCGAGACAAGGCGGCCCCCGGCCTCTATCCGGATATCTGCCTCCACCAGCCATGGCGTCAGCAGCACCCATTGCATCGCAATCTGACCGGGTGCGGCGAGTTCAAGGCGAACCCCGGGATTAAGCAGCACGGAACATTGAGCCCCTGCGCCTTCTACCCGGTAGGACACCAGCCCGTGCCACATTTTCGGCAGCGCAGGTACTGCCAGTGAACGCTCGACATTATCGAGACGAACATTGAATACCGTTGGCTTGTAGACCGGATTCAACCGGTTGACCACGTATTCACCGGGAAAGGAATAGAACGAAAACAGAAACTGCCATTGCCCCTGTTCGTTCTTTTTTTCCAGTCGACGTGCCGTGTCGTAACCGTCGGCATGACGAAACGTGACAAAAGGCAGCAATTTGTATTCGTAGGCGTACCAGGTCTTGGGGGTGCAGGGCAGAACGATTGTCTGTCCTGCCTGCGGAGAGAAACGCGCCGAGTCCGGCAACCCAAGCCCCTGGCGAATATCGGTGGCGCGGTCGTAATCCACATCGAAATCCGGAACTCCGAAATGGTCCCGAAGCGGGAACAGTTTTGGACTGTCGAAATGGACAATGGATGCGCGCAAATCAAGATCGGCAAACACCAGCAAGGGATGCGCTATCCAGGCATTCGACACCTTGTCCAGGTGATAGCCGCCTTGCAAGTACGCCTTTTCCAGCCCATCAAAAAACAGCGCGACCTCCTTGGCTTCCTCGGCAATGGTGGCAAAACCTTCGGCCAGCGCCGTAATGCCTACCGCCAGCCCGCCAAGAATCACCCCGCCCCCTCCCAGCACCGCAGCCACCGTACCCGCGCCAGCCAGTGCCGCACCCAGACCGGCTACGCCGACCACCGCACTCACGGAATCAAAGGCCAACTGCGTGCCGAACTGCGCCCTCTCAATGTCATTGGTGGCGTGGCTTAACTGATAAATATCAAACCCGACATTCACCAGCCCCAGCACAGTCCCGACGCCTTCATTGGCGATATGCCCCAAGGCCTTTTGCACCAACGGTGCGCTGGTACGGGCGATCAGCTTTTCATCGTTCAGGGCCTGACGCACCAGGTTCACTACGCCGAGCACATCCACGATGTTGCCGTGGGCCAGTTGGGCATAGTTCACGTAGGCATGCAGGCGAATGGCGGTGGTCAGGGCCTTGTCACTACCGCTGGCCGCGCCCTCGTGATGTCGCAGCGCATTCATCAGGGCTTGTACGGTGAACCCGGCATTGAGCGTATGAACGCTGCCAGCCTCAGTCGGATCAAGCGGACTGACCGATGCACGCGGGCGTGCGGCCAATGAATGGAAGGTGTCGGAGAGGAATTCTTTAATTCTCAGGAACCGGTGATCGCTGGTGGTGACACGCACGGTCTTCTCGGAAACGGGGTTAAGCACACTGATTTCGAATCCCCCTGTCGGGGTTATCTCCAGTGTCTCGAACAGCGCAACAGAATCCGACGCCAGCCCGTGTTGCTCCTGCAATTGACGTGTCGCCTGCGCGATCTGCCCACCCCACCAGTGCGCGTCCAGTTCCAGCAATGAACTGCCCAGCGCCGCATTGTTGACCAGCGACCGTCCCCGGGCACTGGCCAGCCGTTGTCTTACACGTGGCACCGTTTGCTCAGGCAGCGCGCCTGACTCCGACAGGCTTGAAACCTCAATACCGGAGGCAAGTACCCTACTGTTCAGTTTTTCACCATCGAGCTCGATCAGATCAAAGGTCGGCCGTTGCGCATCGCCAAAGGCTGCGTAATGCATGGCCATTTCCTTGCGCAGGAAAAAGTCCGTCAATGCGTCCCTGAACGCCAACGACGTACCAATCTCGTAGGTCCCTAAATTCGGGTCGTAGAACAGGTAATTGCTGCGTTCGCCTTCAAAGATTTTCGCCACTAGCATCGAGTGGTTGTCCGAATTGAGCATCAGGGTTGTGCTGGCTGTTTTTTCTTCCAGTATCGCCACGACCTGAGCGAGATCTGAGCGCATCAGTGGATTGCCTATGTCATTGACAGGCGCGTCACGCAACTCCTCGATCATGCTCACAAATGCCTTTGAATCCGCGTCCTCAGAATTGATGACGGTCAGAAAAAAGCGCGCCCTCAAGGTATTTGCCGCCGTGTTGCTTTTGTGGAGCGCCGCCGCCATAGCCAGCGCCAGTGGGTAACAGCGCCCGGCAACCCGGTCGCCTGCACCTTTGAGCAACAAATCCTGTGGCGCAATTTTGAAGGTGTTGTCCTTGAAGCTCCCCAGCACTTCACCGGTTCGTTCGATGACCCGGTCGCGGTACTCGAGTTTCGCCACATGCTGAATTCTGGCGACCGAGCGTCCCCACTCCAGCAGGGTCAGTGGGCGTGCGAGCGCCTGCTTCTTGAGATCGACACTGGTTTCCGACAGGGCCACGGACGGATTGGAAGCCCCCTTCAATCCGGCAAGGAAAGCCGGATGACTTTGCTTGAACAGCTCCCGTTCGATGGCTCCGTAACGGTGGATGACCCCCATGTCCGACATCGAGTTGGCAAGGTTTTCAAGCGTTGCACTGCCGGCAGCAAAATGCTCGTTATTCAGAGCATCGACTCCCAGTAACCCACCGAGCAACAGACGTTGCAGGGGAGTTAGTTTCGTGAGGAGAACCCGGTCTTTGGGAATCTGGCTCAACAATTCATCCACCGACAGGTTTTGTGTCGCCGCGTCCGGGATGGGAGCCGTGGGGATGATTTTGCCAGCCTGAGCAATGATTGCTTGCCGGTCATCGAAACTCAGGGACAACGGCTTTTCGAACGTCACGCGCCCTGTGTAGTACTCACTCATTGCCTTGCGAAATGGCTCACCGAGATCATCGGCCAGTTGCTGCAACAGATCAGTGATCAACACATGACGACCTTCGATCACCGGCCAGCCTTGATCGAAACTAATGCTCTGGTACTTGAGCAGTTGTGCGACATCGCCGGCATAGCGGGTTTTGAACTTTCCGGCCTCCCAATGCAGCTTTTCTCTATTCAGCCATTGAGCCGTGTCGCTCTCGTTCTCCTTCCAGGAGTGATCCTGCTCTTCCTCGGTCGCCCGGTTGACGGTGGCGATGGCGGGGATGAGGACTTCAGCTCTCGAAGCTTCAGCGCCCCGTGGGGTGAAATGCATCTTCTCGTAATCCGCCAGCCCATCGCGCACCGCAGCCGGGCCGGTCAGATAAATGGTCATTTCGATCTGTGGACGGATTCCGTCACTGTAGTAACCAGCGACAGCGTCAACCAAAAAACTGACCGTCATGTGTTCAATGTTCGGCAGTTCATGCAAGGGCCCGAACCTTTTCTCGGCCACTTCGTTGGCAACGTCAGCGACTGCCCGGACATCGATAAGCGCGATCTTTCTTTCGACAGCTAACCGGGCGGTGGCATCAACCACCTCATAGTTCAACCTGAAGCGGTCAAGAACGGCCTTGAGCATTGCTGACCCGGGATGAGCCATCAGGAACGCGTTACTAAACGAACTTCGCTCGGCGACGGCACGCAGTCCATCCGGTCGTACCTGACGTTCAACCGGGCGCCGGAAAACACTGGCGAGATCGGGCTTGCTCTTGGCAAAACGCTCCAGCGCCTCACGGTGCTCCAGGGGAATTCGCTCGAAATAGTTTTTGTACTTGCTACGTATAACCTGCCGCCCCGGCATCCACTCAGGACTGTGGTCAAGTATCAACTGCAAAACACCCAGGCGTGCATCCAGCTCAAACCGACTGATGTCCACCCCGCCCAACGTTTCCAACAGTGGAGGCAGGTTGTCGACATCGGCATAACTGCCACCGTCGGCGAACAACGCCTCGACGCGGACAATATCGGAGGCGGCAGCAAAGTTGCCACGCAAGCTGATTTCTCGCGCGTAGATGTCCTGCAAGTACAACGGTGTCGCCTCGGTGGCGAGATCGCGAAGGACAATACCGCCCTCGCCCAACGACAACAGACTCTGACGGTTCTTTTCCCTTAGAACCTTCAACCGTGCTTCATCTTGGCTATAGGCTCTCACCAACAGATCGATCCTGGCGTTGTCGGCGCTCTCACCGCTCTCTACCGCTTTATTAATGTGCGCAAACATTTGCTGCTTGAGAGCGATGGCCCGCTCTTCATACTTGTCGGCCAGTTCAAAAGCGTCACTAGTGGTCTGCCCGCCATTAAGCATGGCGTCAGCCTTGGCGGCCTCGACAATAATCCGATTGGTTTCGTGAGCCAGCAATGCATCGCTGTCGTACCAGAGCTTGAGGGTGTAACCCTGCCCAGCCAGGGTCTGTTTCCAGATATTGATGTAGTCGCGCTGGATATCGCCCAAACCGCCGCCGAGCCAGACAAAGTGCAGATTGTCAGGAACGTTGGTTTTGGGCGTTTGCAACTGCTGCGCACCGTTCGACAAACGAGCCTCGAAACCTTCGAGCCGTTCGTAGATGTCTACCATATCGGGGGCAGGGCTCTGGGGAGGAAGCGACTCAGTCGTTCGTCGCTGTCGACCCTCAGGCCCGACCAAAGATGCCAAAGCCTGTTTCAACAGGCCCAGCGGCTCCAGCATCCTGGGCGAATCGAGCAAATCGATGCAGCCAGAGTAATACCTGAAGATGGCGTCATACTCGTCAGTACCTTTGTGCGAAATCAACGCCTGTTGAAGATCTTCAAGATTGAAAAGCTTGGCAAATTTTACATACTCTCCGACATATGAAACATCCAAATAATTATTAGACAAGACACTCTCCAGCTTCAATACATGCAATTAAGTTCCGAAAGCCAGCCGCGCAAATACCGCTCGACGACAATGTCAGCTCTTTTGTATTTTTGAACGAGACCAGATCAATACGCGAAGCAATTGCTTCACATGAGACAAAACTAAATCGTAAAAACAGGCACTTCAAACCCGAAGAAATTCAATTAATTTCAATACAATCAAATTTGAAAAAAATAAAACCTTATATTGCAGACATAAATAAGCGCACTTAGACAAACAACATCGCGCGGACCATCAGCAAACAGCCGGCATTGTGACTCATGCGCAACGCCGAAGTGTTCGACTGCAAAGAAAGCATTGGATAACGAAAGAATACAGCGACAGAAAACAGTATTAATTCTTCGCGGCGAGAGTCATAAATCCCACAACGACAGGTGAAATAAACGACGCATCAACGCCAAAGGGAAAGTGCCGAACAGACGGAAATGTATGAAGTGAGAAGCGGCCCACGCGGGGCCGCTTTGCTCAGGAGGCAGGCTTGATGCCGTACCAACGCGGCGTATACACCCACTCGCCACCCTCGGCACGAGGGAACACGCAAGTGGTAGACGAACCGATCAGCACCATGGTGCGCATATCGACCTGGTCGGGGGTCAGTTCGCCAAGCGTGGTAACCCGCAACGTCTGGCCAGGACGGCCAATGTCGCGGCCCAGCACCACCACCGTTTCTGGTGTGCGATGCCGGCCGACGATTTCCAGCGCCTGGCCCAGTTGCCACGGCCGGGCACGGGAGATCGGGTTGTAGAACGCCAGCGCCAGATCGGCTTCGGCGGCCAGGTCCAGGCGCTTCTCGATGATCGCCCAAGGCTTGAGGTTGTCCGACAGCGACATCACGCAGAAGTCGTGCCCCAATGGCGCACCGGCCTGCGCAGCGGTCGCCAGCGAAGCGGAGACACCCGGCAGGATTTCCAGGTCGACGCTGTGCCAGCTCGGCTCGCTCGACTCATGCAACGCTTCAAGCACCGCCGCCGCCATGGCGAACACGCCGGGGTCACCGGACGAAACCACAATCACCGAACGGCCTTGCGCCGCCAGCTCGAAGGCGTGGCGGGCACGCTGCATCTCTTCGCGGTTGTCAGTGCAATGCAGCACCTGGTCTTCGCGGAACGGCCCGGCCATGCGCACGTAGGTTTCGTAGCCGAGGACGTCGGTGGCCCTGGCCAGTTCAGCCTTGACCGCTGGCACCATCAGTTCGGCGGCGCCAGGGCCCAGACCGATGACTGCCAAACGACCGCGTGCCCGGCCGATCTGCGTAGCGTCCAGCGGCTCAGTGGCCACCGCGATGGCAATGCCGGTATCCGCGGACACGATGGTCGCGTTCGGCACGGTTTGACGGGACAACTCGCTAACGCCACCGCTGACCGACGCAAACCGCAGCGACACACCCAGTTCCAGTGCCGCTTCGCGCAGCGTCGGATTGGCCATGTGCAGATCGCTGGCCAACAGGCACGCCACCGATTGCACGGCGATTTTCGCTTGATGCAAGGCTGAGCGAATCGCGCCTGACAGATCCGCGACCTCGTCGCTCACTGCCACCAACACATTGCGCGGATAAATCATCAACTCATTGGCTGCCGGTGCCCGTTCGGCATGGCCGACATGGATCGACAACTGCGCATGAGGATCTTGCGGCAGCTGCGCCTGCACCAGCCACGGCGCAGCCCCTTCGACGCGTACGCTTTGGCCAGCGAGCAAATCCGAGACGAAGCGCTTGCCCAGTTCCAGATCGCCGAGGGCGTAACCGCTGGGAGGATTGAGCAGGCAGGTGCCGAAGCGCAATTCACCGCTGGTGGTGATCGCCGCAGCGACCTCGAGTCCGGCAGCAATCTCGCGCGCCATGACGTTCACGCCACCAAGACCGCCGAGCAGCGGCACCACGGCGCTGCCGTCTTCGGCCACGGCCAGCACTGGCGGCTCGGCGCCCTTTTCCAGCAGTAACGGCGCCAGGGTGCGGATCACAATGCCGGCCGCACACAAGGCGATAATCGGCGTGTCTTGCTGATAGAGCTCACGCAAAGTGGCGCCGAACTCGTGATAGACGCGGTCCGCGCCTTCCACCCGTTCGGCCAGACCATGGATCAATGCGCCAGGGTAAAGCTGCGCAATCTTGCGCGCAGTCGCGAGGCTGCCATTGCCCAGAATGACAATCGCCGGAACTGGACGGGCCATCAGCCTTGCCACCGTTCGCCGGGCACAATGATCAGCGAGAAGTACGGCGAGGACATCGGCTCGACCTGATCCAGCGGGACGATTTTCTGGTTGGCCATGGTCGCGCGTTCGACGTACAGCGCACGCTCCGCCAGTCCGAGTTCTTCGAGCACCTGACGGACCTTGGGAAAGTTGCGCCCCAGCTTCATGATCACCGCGGCATCGGCATCGGCCAGACGACGCTTGAGATCTTCGGCAGGCAACACACCCGACAGCACCGACAAACTCTGATTGCGATACACCAGCGGCGCACCCAGTACCGAGGCACCGCCGAGCATCGAGCAAACGCCCGGCACGACTTCCGCTTCATAACGCTCGGCCAGTCGATCGTGCAGGTACATGTAGGAGCCGTAGAAGAACGGATCGCCTTCGCAGATCACCGCCACGTCACGGCCAGCGTCCAGGTGCGCGGCCAGTTCTTCGCCGGCCGCATCGTAGAAATCGCTGATCACTTGTTCATACGACAGCGGTGCCGGAAGCGCCTCGGTGGTCACCGGATACACCAGCGGCAGCAGCGTTTGCGCGTCCTGCAAATGCGCCTCGATGATGCCGAACGCGTTGCCCTTCTTGCCCTTGGCGACGAAGTACGCCACCACCGGCGACTCACGCAGCAGGCGCAGGGCTTTAACGGTAATCAGCTCCGGATCACCGGGGCCGACGCCCAGGCCGATCAAACGTCCAGGTTGCTGCATCATTCGATCTCCGTGGCGAGGGCATTGACGGCGGCGGCGGCCATGGCGCTACCACCCAGCCGGCCTTGCATGATGACGAAAGGCACGCCACGGCTATCTGCCGCGAGTGCTGCCTTGGATTCGGCGGCGCCGACGAAGCCCACCGGGAAGCCGAGGATCAGCGCCGGTTTCGGTGCGCCGGCGTCGAGCATTTCCAACAGATAAAACAGCGCGGTCGGCGCGTTGCCGATTACCACCACACTGCCTTCCAGGTGCGGGCGCCATAGCTCCAGCGCGGCGGCGGAGCGGGTGTTACCCAACTCACGGGCAAGCTCTGGCACGCTTTCATCACGCAGGGTGCAGATGACTTGGTTGTTCGCAGGCAAACGCGTGCGGGTCACGCCTTCGCTGACCATCCGCGCATCGCACAGAATCGGCGCACCGGCGGCCAGCGCATCACGCCCGGCCTTGCCCGCGCCGTCGGAAAATTGCAGCCCGTCGATGGCGTCGACCATGCCGCAGGCGTGGATCACACGGACCGCGAGTTTTTCCAGGTCGGCCGGAATGCGCTCGAGGTTGGCCTCGGCACGAATGATCGCGAAGGAGTTGCGATAGATCTCCTGACCGTCGCGGATGTAATCAAGCATCAAGGGGGCTCCGTGAGCGGTCGTCGAGCAAGGCTGCGACCGCTTCAATAGTAAGGTTGCGTGCGTGCAGCGCGCCGAAACCCGGCAGCGCTGCATCGCGGAAATAGAGGTCGTAGTGACCGGGAGAAACGGCCAGCAATGTGACCGGCGCGATGTGTGCGGCCGCGCAGGAACGCTGGCAACCGGACAGGTGCACGTTCAGTGCTTGGCCGTGACGTTGCAGCAGCGCCGCCAGTTGTCGGGCATCGCCCTTGGTGTCGGCCAGGCCTTTGCCGCAGCCAGCGGAACCCGTGCAGGCAATCAACCGTGACAACGGCTGATCGGCATCACACAGCAGGCCCAGTTGTTCCAGACGCCGAATGACTTCGGGCGCGTGTTCTTTTCGAACATTGGGCAGCAACAGGCTTTGCCATGGGGTCAAACGCAGGCTCGCGTCGCCGAACTCGTGCGCCAATTGCGCCGCGCCCCTGAGCATGACGGGATCGAGCCGCCCCAAAGGCGGTACGGCACCGATGTAGACATGCTCCGCTTCACGTTGCAGATGAGTGCCAATGTGCAGAGCATCCGGGCTCAACGAACGCCGCCAATCGGTGATCGACTTCAAGGGCACTCGTTCGGCCAAGTGAGCAAGGAACTCTGCTAACGGGTAGTCGGCCAGCAAATGACGCATCCGCGTTTGATCAGGACGCGCCAGTTCAAGAAACAACTCCAGCACCGCAACGACCAGCGCATGCCCCTGCTCAAGTGGCACCGAGCCTGCGGGTTTGTCCGTGGGGCAACCCGCGAAACCGAACACCAGCAACCACTCACCCTCTCGCTCAACCGCAGACAACCACAGATCATGCGGGTGTTCGAGCATCGCCAACGCCTCGCCGCCATCGAGTTGCACCGCAAACTTGGCGCTGAGCTCGTGGAAACGTTCGTGGCTTTGCAGGGTGACAAGGATCTGTTCCGCCAGCGGACGCGTGTCGAACAGCATCTGCTGATCAATCCCGGCGCTCGGGCTGAGCATCAGATTGCGCACATCGTCGCCCGCCGCGGTACGCGGACCCAATCCAGCGGCGAGCAGGCTGTCGATCAGTGCTGTCTGTTCGCTACCGATCCCGCGAATCTGCAGGTTGGCCCGATTGGTCGCCTCGATCACGCCCCCGGCAAACCGTTCAGCCGCGCTGGCCACCGCTTCAGCCTGGGCAGCGCTGATCGAGCCGCCGTTCAATTTGATCCGACAGATGCCGCCATCCAGCGCCGGGACGATACGCAGCAACCCCGGGCAAGCCGAGGGGCGCAAAGCGGTGGACATCGGGCGTTCGTTCAAGGGGGCGACCGGCTGTGTGGGAAAGGCGCTTCGCGGGCGAAGGCGCGGTATTATGCCTGCTTTGTTCGACGGCATGAAAAGCCTGCCCGTCGGAACAGTCCGTTTGAGGACTATATTTGAGGGCTATAGATGTCACCGTGGCTGACAGTAGTGGGAATCGGCGAAGACGGCTTCAAGGGCCTGGGCAAAAACGCCCGGCACGCTCTGCTGCGCGCTTCGCGGATCATTGGCGGTCAGCGGCAATTGGATTTGCTGCCGGTGTGCATCCGTGGTGAGCGGCAGTTGTGGCCCAGCCCGTTCTCCCTTGAACCGGTTTTGGCGCTACGCGGCGAGCCGGTCTGCGTGCTGGCCAGCGGCGATCCGATGTTCTTTGGCGTGGGCGCAAGCCTTGCCCGGAAACTGCCCAACGATGAAATGCTGATTCTGCCGGCGCCTTCCTCCTGCTCGCTGGCGGCGGCGCGAATGGGCTGGCCATTGCAGGATGTGGTCACGCTTTCGGTGGTGGCTCGCCCCATCGCCGCACTCAATGCGCAGTTGTTCAGCGGTGTTCGCTTGCTGGTGTTGAGCAACGACGGCCAGAGCCCGGCCGCCATCGCGACGTTATTGCGTGAGCGCGGTTTCGGGGCGAGTCGCCTCACGGTGCTGGAACATCTGGGCGGTGCCGCCGAACGACGCATCGAGGGTGTCGCCAATGACTGGAACAACCCTGTGATCGCCGACCTGAACCTGATCGCCATCGAGTGCATCGCCGAACCCGATACGCCGCGCCTCTCCCGATTGGCCGGTCTGCCGGACTCAGCTTTCAAGCACGACGGTCAACTGACCAAACGCGATGTCCGCGCGATCACGCTCGCACGCCTGGCCCCGGTGCCTGGTGAGTTGATGTGGGACGTCGGCGCTGGCAGCGGTTCGATCGGCATCGAATGGATGCGCGCTCATCCAAGCTGTCGGGCACTGGCTGTCGAAGCGGATGAAGGTCGGCAGTTGTTGATCGAACACAACCGCGATGCCTTGGGTGTCCCCGGTCTGCAACTGATTCGCGGCAGTGCACCACAAGCCTTGACCGGGCTGGAACGCCCGGACGCAATTTTCATCGGCGGCGGCGTGACCCGCGACGGCGTTCTCGACACCTGCTGGGCACAACTCAAACCCGGCGGTCGACTGATCGCCAACGCCGTCACGCTACAAAGTGAAATGACGTTGATGGCCTGGCGCGAGCAGCACGGCGGCGAGCTGACGAGGATCCATATCGCTCAGGCGCAACCGCTGGGTGATTTCGACACCTGGCGTCAGGCGCTGCCGATTACCTTGCTGGACGTGACGAAGCCCCTCGATGCGTGACGAAACCGCCGAACAACCCGCACCGCTGCGCAGCGGCCTGACCACTGGCAGCTGCGCCACCGCTACCAGCCTTGCGGCGGCGCGCTTGCTGCTCAGTGGCGTAGAAGCAGACGCCGTCGAGATCATTCTGCCCAAAGGCAGGCGGGTGCAGATGCGCCTGGAATTCTGTCGGCTGACGGACGACGGCGCCGAAGCCGGCACGATCAAGGACGCCGGCGACGACCCCGACGTGACTCACGGCGCCCTGCTCTTTTCCCAGGTGCGCCTGCACAGTGAGCCAGGCATTCGCTTCAGCGCCGGCCGTGGCGTGGGCACCGTCACCCGGCCCGGTCTGGTACTGAACGTCGGCGAACCGGCGATCAACCCGGTGCCGCGCAAGATGATCAGCGAGCACCTGACGCTGTTGGCCGAGGAGCTTGATTACATGGGTGGTTTCGACGTCACGGTGAATGTCGAAGGCGGTGAAGCGCTGGCCTTGAAAACCATGAACCCGCGCCTGGGGATTCTCGGCGGTTTGTCGATCCTCGGCACCAGCGGCATCGTCCGGCCCTTCTCCTGCGCGGCCTACATCGCCTCGATCCACCAAGGCATCGACGTCGCCAAAACCAACGGTTACCTGCACATCGCCGCGTGCACTGGCAATGCCAGTGAAGACACCATGCGCCGGGTCTACGATTTTCCGGAAATCGCCCTGATCGAAATGGGCGACTTCGTCGGCGCCGTGCTCAAACACCTGCGCAAAGTGCCTGTGGATAAACTCAGCCTCTGCGGCGGCTTCGGCAAGATCAGCAAACTGGCGGCCGGGCACATGGATTTGCACAGTCGACACTCCAGCATCGACCTGCCGCAACTGGCCGAGTGGGCGTCGGCGATTGGCGCCGATGAGGCGTTGCAGCAAGGGATTCGCGAAGCCAACACCAGCCAGCAAGCCTTGGCGATGGCCAGCGCTGCGGGCATCGCGCTCGGTGACGCGGTGTGTCAGCACGCGCTGGACTTTGCCCGCAGCGTGGTGCCGACGCAGGTTCAGGTCGAAGTGTTCGCCATCGATCGCCAGGGCGGGATTGTTGGCCATGCAGGAGCTTTTCAATGAAGCGCGTGTTGTTGCTCGGTGGCGTGACAGAAGCCTTGGCCATCGCCCGGACCCTCGGACCGGAACACATCTATAGCCTGGCCGGCGTGGGGCGAGTGCCGACAGATCTGACCTGCCAGGTTCGCGTTGGCGGTTACGGCGGTGCCGAAGGGCTGGCGCAGTTCATTCAGGATGAAGGGATCGACCTGCTGCTGGACGCAACCCATCCCTACGCCGCACAAATCAGCCAGAACGCCGCCACCGCTGCGCGGTTGAGCGGTATTGCCTGCTGGGCCCTGCGGCGCCCGGCCTGGCAACCACAGGCCGGCGATGACTGGCGGGATGTCAGCGACTGGGCCGGGTTGATCGAAGCACTGAAACCGTTCCGGCGACCGTTGTTCACCCTCGGCCGCGAACCCTTGCAGCACCTGCATGAAATCCCGCCAGAACAATTCTGGACCTTGCGCGCACTGGACGTTTACCCCGGCAACGGACGCTGCGAAGTGATCGGCGCGCGTGGACCGTTTCTGATCGAGGATGAACGTGAACTGTTTGAACGTCGGCAGATTGATGTACTGATCAGCAAGAACAGCGGCAGCACCGCGACCGAGCCGAAGCTTGAAGTGGCACGGGAGCGTGGGGTGCCGGTGATTGTTTTGCAGCGGCCAGAGTTGCCGGGGGTTGATCGGGAGTTTGGGTCGGTGAGTGAAGTACTGAAAGCCCTATCGGTGTAAGACGATTCCTGAGATCTCCATAACCTTGCCACTTTGCCGGCAACACTCTCGGACGGAGCCGGCTATCCACTCTATGGCTTCGATCCTATAGTCCGAGCCCCCTGATCCGAACAAGCACACCGACCTTACATCCTGAGGGACGACTAAATTCGTCCCGAGGAAAGTGCGGCTTGCCAACCTGTATCCCAAGGAATACGATCAAACATGATCGACTTCGAACGATCCCGAGCATTTGCTGACTGGCTCGACTCACTGAAAGACATCATTGGCAAAGCTCGCATCATTGCCAGGCTCCGAGCTGCCGAGCATGGAAATTTTGGTGATTGCGAACCGGTGGGTGGAGCTGTTTATGAAATGCGTGTGCATTACGGTCCTGGCTACAGGATGTATTTCACCCGCCGAGGTGAAGTGGTTTATCTGCTGTTGGTGGGCGGTGACAAGTCGACTCAAAAACGAGACATCAAACGCGCCATTCAAATGGCGCAAAACATCGGTAATGAGGAGTAAATCATGGCCGAACAATTCACCCGTTTCGATGCCGCCGAATTTCTAAAAACACCAGAAGAAATGGCGGCTTACCTGGACGCCTGTTTTGAAGAAGATGCTGGCGACGGAGTGCTCATACGTGCAGCCCTTAACGACATAGCCCGAGCAAAGGGCATGACACAGATTGCCCGTGACGCGGGGCTGGGTCGTGAAAGTCTGTACAAAGCATTGGGCAGCACTGGCAACCCGGAATTCGCGACTATCATGAAAGTGATGAAAGCATTAGGCCTGCGCCTGCATGCCAGCGCTCTCTGATTGCACTGCGACACCACACCGCACGCCGCTTTTTTACTTATCGGCCCTGATCAGGCTAAATAGCCGCGCTTGATCCCCCACCCAACCGGATTTGCCCCATGTCCCGACAACGGCTCGCATTTGCCTGGATCGCCTGCTTCGCAGTGCTGTTCAACATGCTCGCCATGCCGATGACGGGAGCGATGGCGCAGACGGCGAAATCGCCTGCCGAGCAGTTGTTGTGGGGCAGTTTCTGTTCGTCCAGCGGCACGAAGTTGGTGGCGATTTCCCTGGGCGATATCGAACAGAAAGCTCCTCAGAGTGACGATCACTCCAACATGCAACATTGCTGGTGCTGTTCAGGTTCCGCGCCACTGGTGGCGCTGCCGGGGCATGTGCCGCAACTGTACTTCGCACATTTCGAAGCCAATCGAAGCCTGCCTGATTCCTCTCTCGATACACCGACACCGCGCCAGCAATGGCCGAGTCTCAACCCCCGCGCGTCCCCTCTGGTGTGATTCCTTCTCGCAATTGACCTGCGTTTCGAATCGTTCTGGAGAACTGCCATGTTGAACAAACTCATCGTCCTGGCTGTATTGCTGCTGCCTGCCTGTTTTGCCAATGCTCACGAATACAAGGCTGGCGAGCTTGAGATCGCCCATCCGTGGTCGCAGGAGTTGCCGCCCAACGCGCCAACGGTGGCGGCGTATTTCGTGATTCACAACAGCGGTAAAACCGCCGACCGACTGCTCAGCGTCGACTCGCCCATTGCAGGCGAAGCCCAGTTGCACGAGCACGTCATGCAAAACGACCTGATGAAAATGCAGCAGGTGCCGAGCGTCGACATTCCTGCCGGTGGCAACGTCTCTTTTGCACCGATGGCCTACCACGTAATGCTGGTAAACCTGAAGGACCGCAGCCTGCTGAGCGACGGCAAACGCTTCCCGCTGACGATGCATTTCGAGAAGTCCGGCGCCGTAACGGTGGACGTCTCGGTGCAGAAGAAGCCGCCGGAAAGCATGCAGACGCACGCCCACGCCCAGTAAGCGACTGAGCAAAAACGCCCATGCGCCCGCTTAGCGCCAGGTCATCCGCACACCGTCGTCAGCCGTTAAGCCTGACGCGCGGCAGCTGGATCAGCTTGTTCGCCATGTTGATGATCTTTATCGGCCCGCTGATTTCTCAGTCGATGCCGATGGATCAACGCGCCTCGATGTCGATGTCGATGGACATGTCGGCAATGGAGCACGCCGATCACGGCGCGCAAGCCGCGGCCGAGCACTGTCCACCAAAAGCCGACCACCATGCACTCTGGGAAAAATGTGGCTATTGCAGCCTGCTGTTCAATTGCCCGGCGCTGACTGGCGGCCATTCCTTCGTCGCATTCGACACACCAAAAGCCACCACTTTCACCACACCCTCCCCGCGCCTGGGCCACGCCCGGCAAACCTTCTTCCCCGGCGCCCGCACCCGCGCCCCGCCCATCGC
>NZ_JBYTAJ010000026.1:0-89850 GCF_058788075.1 Pseudomonas sp. FW305-20
TGCCTCTAGGGACGCTCTGCGTCCAGTGACGCGGAGCGTCACGGGCTGCATTCCCACGCAGAGCGTGGGAACGATCAGGTGTGGGGGTTAGAGCACCGAAGCCGTTTGCGGCAGTTTCGGTTGGCGATACAGGTCCAGCAGCACCTGATCCAGTACCGACGACGCGCCAAACGGTGCCTTGTCGTTGAGGATCGCCACGACCGCCCAGGTATTGCCGTTGATGTCGCGGCTGAAACCGGCAATCGCCCGCACGGTATTGAGGGTGCCGGTTTTGATGTGCGCTTCACCGCGCATCGCCGTGGTCTTCAGGCGTTTGCGCATGGTGCCGTCGGTGCCGGCAATCGGCATCGAACTGATGAACTCGGCCGAATACGGGCTTTTCCAGGCTGCTTGCAGCATGCCGGCCAATTCACGCGCACTCACTCGTTCGGCACGGGACAGGCCGGAACCGTTTTCCATCACCAGATGTGGCGCGGTGATGCCTTTCTTCGCCAGCCACTGACGCACGACACGCTGTGCAGCCTTGGCATCGTCACCGTCGGCCTCGGTGCGGTACTGCGCACCCAGGCTCAGGAACAGCTGCTGGGCCATGGTGTTGTTACTGTATTTGTTGATGTCGCGGATGATTTCCGCCAGGTCCGGCGAGAAAGCCCGAGCCAGGACCTTGGCGCCTTTGGGTGTTGGCGCCATACGGTCCACGCCCTGAATGCTGCCGCCCAGTTCCTTCCAGATTGCTCGTACGGCCCCTGCGGTGTAAGTCGCGTGGTCGAGCAGCGACAGGTAGGTCTGGGAACTGCAACCCTCGCCCAACTGGCCGCCAACCGTCACGGTCACGCTGCCATCGGGCTGGGTCACCGGGTTGTAACGCACGCCACCGGTGCATTGCTTGGAATTGACGGCTTTGACCTGGTTTTCGATGCGAATGCTGGCAATCGGCGGTTCCACCGACACCAGCACCCGGCCGTTGTCGTTGCGCGCCACAAAGCGCAGGGCCTTGAGATTGACCATCAGCGCGTCAGGTTTGACCAGGAACGGCTTGTTATCGTCATTGCCGTCGTCGTTGAACTGCGGCAATTGCGGTTGTGCGAAGAAATTGCGGTCCAGTACCAGATCGCCGGTGATTTGCGTCACACCGTTGGCGCGCAGGTCACGCATCAGCAACCAGAGTTTTTCCATGTTCAGCTTCGGATCGCCGCCACCCTTGAGGTAGAGGTTGCCGTTGAGGATGCCGCCGCTGAGCGTACCGTCGGTGTAGAACTCGGTTTTCCACTGGTGGTTCGGGCCAAGCATTTCCAGCGCCGCGTACGTGGTGACCAGTTTCATGGTCGAGGCCGGATTGACGGAGACGTCAGCGTTGAAAATCGTCGGGGTGCCAGGGCCGTTGAGCGGGATCATCACCAGCGACAGGGCGTTGTCCTGCATTTTGCTGGCCTTGAGGGCTTTTTCAACGTTGGGCGACAGCGCGGTATTGATCTGGGCGGCGGAAACAGAGAAGGCCAGTGGGAGCAGAAAACCGGCCAGTAACAGTGGACGCAAAGATTTGATCATCTGAAATAAAACCCTACAGCCGAGGGGGAAAAAGACGAGGGCATGAAGATAAATTCCCTCAGCGGTCATGAAAGTGTCGGCATTATGCCCCAAGGTGTAGCGGCTTGTGCCGTGCGCTGGCCTTCCAATCCGCTATTTTTTACCGACGGTAGGGCTTGCAGCCCAGAGAAACGGGCAATCGGCGCCTTAAACTGCTAAAGTGCCGCCCGTTATTACTTATGAGGATTGTTCCAATGGCGACTAACCGTTCCCAGCGTCTGCGCAAAAAACTGTGCGTCGATGAATTTCAAGAGCTGGGTTTCGAACTGAACCTGGATTTCAAAGAAGATTTGGCTGATGAAGCCATTGATGCTTTCCTCGACGCGTTCCTCAAAGAAGCCATGGAAGCCAACGGTCTGGGCTATGTTGGCGGCGACGACTTCGGTCTGGTTTGCCTGCAGAAGCGTGGCTCGGTGTCCGAAGAGCAGCGTGCTGCTGTTGAAGCCTGGCTCAAAGGCCGCAGCGAACTGACCGAAGCGACTGTCAGCCCGCTGATCGACGTCTGGTACCCGGAAAAGCCGATCAATCCGGTAGCTTGATGTTGTAAAAAAACGGCGACCCAAGGGTCGCCGTTTTTTTATGCCCGGAAGATCAAGAGATCGCAGCCTCGTTTCACTCGACAGCTGCTACATGGCAATGCAATCCATGTAGCAGCTGTCGAGTGAAACGAGGCTGCGTGCTTTTAGCTTTTGCGCCAGTTCAGAATCACCATCGTTAGAACCCCCGCCACAATCCCCCAGAACGCCGAACCAATGGAAAACAGCGTCAGCCCCGACGCCGTGACCATAAAGGTAATCAGCGCCGCTTCACGTTCCTTCACTTCGCTCATGGCGATGCTCAAGCCATTGATGATCGAGCCAAACAACGCCAGTGCCGCTATCGACAGCACCAGTTCTTTCGGTAGCGCGGCAAACAGTGCCGCCAGTGTCGCGCCGAACACCCCGGCAATCCCGTAGAAAATCCCGCACCACACGGCCGCCGTATAGCGTTTGTTGCGATCCTCATGGGCATGCGGCCCGGTGCAAATCGCCGCGCTGATGGCTGCCAGGTTGATCCCGTGGGAACCGAACGGTGCCAGCAGCAATGAAGCGATGCCTGTGGTGGTGATCAGCGGTGAAGCCGGTACGGTATAACCGTCGGCGCGCAATACGGCGATGCCGGGCATGTTCTGCGAGGTCATTGCTACGACAAACAGCGGAATACCGATGCTGATGGTCGCGGCGAAGGAGAAGTGTGGCGTGGTCCAGACCGGCGTCGCCACTTCCAGATGAAAACCGCTGAAATCCAGCAGGCCCATGAGCCCGGAAAGTGCCGTCCCGATCAATAGCGCGGCGAGAACGGCGTAACGCGGCGACAGGCGTTTGACCACCAGGTAAGTGAAGAACATGCCCAGCACCAGTGCGGTGCGATGCTGCGCGGCGACGAAGATTTCGCTGCCGATTTTGAACAGAATCCCCGCCAGCAGGGCCGCGGCCAATGCCGCTGGAATCTTTTTCATCAGCCGCTCGAAGCTGCCGGTCAGGCCGCAGATCGTCACCAGCACCGCGCAGGTAATGTAGGCGCCGATGGCTTCGCCGTAGGCCACGCCGCCCAGACTGGTGATCAGCAACGCCGCGCCGGGTGTCGACCAGGCGATGGTGATCGGTGTGCGATAACGCAGGGACAGGCCGATCGAACACACCGCCATGCCAATCGAGATCGCCCAGATCCACGAGGAAATCTGCCCGCTGGTCAGCCCCGCCGCTTGCCCGGCCTGGAACATCAGGACCAGCGAACTGGTGTAACCGGTCATCATCGCAATGAAGCCGGCGACGATCGCAGAAGGCGACGTATCGGCAAAAGGGCGGATCTGCGTGTGCGTGGCGTCGTTCATGACAGCGGTGTTCCTTGTTCTGATAAAGATGTCGAATCAACGCTGAACCTTGTGGGAGCGTGGCTTGCCCGCGAAGGCGTCGTGTCAGTCGATATCAATGTTGACTGACACGACGCCTTCGCGGGCAAGCCACGCTCCCACAGGGGATTGCATTTAGGCGGCGGATTCTGCGTTCAAGCCTAAACTCAAACGTAAGGAGTCGTTGCAATACAGCGGAAGTGACAAACAGCCGTACAGTCGTGTTGCCACCATCCATTGTGTACAATCGCAGTGTTTTTTACGCGATACTTGCCAGCGACCCACTGTGCCGTATTACAGTCACGGTCAATTCGCCGCAGTTCTTCCGACTCGAGTGCCCATGAACGAACAGTTGCAACCCCTCAAGAAACAACCGCGAGCAGGCAAAGCCGGCCGCAGCGGTACCCAGGACGATATCGTCTACGCGCATATTTTCGAGGCCATCCTCGAACAGCGTCTGGCGCCCGGTACCAAGTTGAGCGAAGAAGCGCTGGGGGAAATTTTCGGGGTCAGTCGCACCATCATTCGCCGCGCGTTGTCGCGCCTGGCCCATGAAGGCGTCGTGCTGTTGCGGCCGAACCGTGGCGCTGTCGTGGCCAGCCCGAGTGTCGAAGAGGCTCGCCAGGTGTTCATGGCCCGGCGTCTGGTGGAGCGTGCGATCACTGAATTGGCGGTGCAGCACGCCACTGCCGAGCAGATTGCCGAGTTGCGCCAGATGGTCAACGACGAACGCGACAGCTTCTCTCGTGGCGATCGCGGCGCCGGTATTCGTCTGTCGGGCGAGTTTCACTTGAAGTTGGCCGAAGCGGCGAAAAACGCGCCGCTGATCAGCTTCCAGCGCAGCCTGGTGTCCCAGACTTCGTTGATCATTGCCCAGTATGAAAGCGGCAATCGCTCCCACTGTTCCTACGACGAGCACACCCAGTTGATCGACGCCATCGAAGCGCGCAACGCTGAGCTGGCGGTGGATCTGATGATGCATCACATGGATCACATCGACAGCAAACTCAACCTCGACGAAGAAAGCGCGTCGGATGATTTGCATGCGGTGTTCTCGCATTTGTTGCAGACCAAAAAGCCAGGGCGGCCTGCTGCGAAACTCTGACTTCCTGACACTGATCGTTTCCCCGGACTGCGTGGGAATGCCTCAACGGACGCTCTGCGTTCGGTTCTGGATTGGGACGCGGAGCGTCCCGGGCTGCATTCCCACGCGGAGCGTGGGAACGATCAATCCCCCGGACTGAAGAGTACGGGGGATTTTTTATGCCCGAAGAAAACTAGCGCTGATGCACCTGATTCCCCGCCGCATACGTCTGCAACACCGTCCGGTCATCCCCCAGCGTCATCAACACAAACAACGTCTCGGCAATGTTGTTGGCCTGCTTCAAGCGATAGCTCAGCAGTGGCGTGGCGTTGTAGTCCAGTACCAGGAAGTCCGCATCAGTGCCCGGTTGCAGGGTGCCGATCTTGTCTTCCAGACGCAGCGCACGAGCACCGCCGAGGGTCGCCAGGTACAACGATTTGAACGGGCTCAGTCGCGCACCTTGCAGCTGCATCACCTTGTACGCTTCGTTCAGCGTTTGCAGGAGCGAGAAACTGGTGCCGCCACCGACATCCGTACCGATGCCCACATTCAACTTGTGCTTCTCGGCCATCGGCAGGTTGAACAGGCCGCTGCCGAGGAAGAAGTTCGACGTCGGGCAAAAGGCGATCGCCGAGCCGGTTTCCGCCAGTCGCGCGCATTCGTCATCGCACAGATGCACGCCGTGGGCGAATACCGAACGTTCGCCGAGCAGTTTGTAGTGGTCATAGACGTCCAGGTAGCCCTTGCGCTCCGGGAACAGTTCCTTGACCCACTCGATTTCCTTGAGGTTTTCGCTGATGTGGGTCTGCATGTACAGGTCTGGGAATTCGCTGAGCAACTGGCCGGCGAGGGTCAGCTGTTCCGGGGTGCTGGTCGGGGCGAAGCGGGGGGTGACTGCGTAGTGCAGGCGACCCTTGCCGTGCCAGCGTTCGATCAGCGCCTTGCTTTCGACGTAGCTTGTTTCGGCGGTGTCGGTCAGGTAGTCCGGCGCGTTGCGGTCCATCATCACCTTGCCGGCAATCATCCGCAGGTCCAGCTGTTCGGCGGCTTCAAAGAATGAGTTCACCGACTGCGGATGCACGCTGCCGAACACCAGGGCTGTAGTGGTGCCGTTGCGCAGCAGTTCCTTGATGAAAATGTCCGCGACTTCGTCAGCGTGATTCTTGTCGGCAAACTGGCTTTCGCACGGGAAGGTGTAGGTGTTGAGCCAGTCCAGCAGCTGTTCGCCATAGGCGCCGACCATGCCGGTTTGCGGCAAGTGAATGTGGGTGTCGATGAAGCCCGGGGTGATCAGCGCGTCCTGATAATGGGTGATCTGGATATCGGCTGGCAGGGTCGGCAGCAAGTCGCTGGCGTGACCAAGGGCGCTGATCTGGCCGTTATCGACCACCAGCAAGCCTTCTTCGAAATACTCATAAGAGGCTTCGATGCCCACTTCGGCGGGGTCGGCGATGCTGTGCAGAATGGCGGCGCGGTAGGCTTTGCGAGTCAAAGGCATTGTCGTTCTCAATTCGTGGCTTGGTTCGAAGCCTGGTTGCGGCGTGAGGCAGGCAGCAGTTTGGCGATCGATGATCCGGCGCGGGCAGTGTGCTGGCCGAAATTGGCGTTATAGGTAGCGATGATTTCGCCGGCGATGGAGATGGCGATTTCCACAGGCAACTTGCCTTTGACTTCGCCGATGCCCATCGGGCAGCGCATGCGTTGCAGCACGGCGCTGTCGAAACCACGGTCACGCAAGCGATGTTCGAATTTCACCCGTTTGGTCTTCGAACCGATCAGGCCGAAGTAGGCGAAGTCGTTGCGCTTGAGGATCGCAGCGGTGAGTTCGAGGTCGAGTTGGTGATTGTGGGTCATGACGATGCAGTAGCTGCCAGCGGGCAGGTCATCGATTTCGTCCACCGGTTCTTCGGTGACGATTTTGCGTACGCCGTGGGGGATCTGTTCCGGGAATTCGGCTTCCCGCGAATCGATCCAGCGCACCCGGCAGGGCAGGCTGGCGAGCAGCGGCACCAGCGCCCGGCCGACGTGGCCGGCACCGAACACGGCGACCTGCGCCTGAACCTGGCCCATCGGTTCGAACAGTAATACGGTCACGCCGCCGCAGCATTGTCCCAGGCTGGCGCCGAGGCTGAAGCGTTCAAGGTGCGTGTCCTGCTTGCCGCTGGCCAGCATCTCGCGGCCGATTTGCATGGCCTTGTATTCCAGATGCCCGCCACCGATGGTGTCGAAGGTCTGGTTGGCGCTGATGACCATCTTCGAGCCGGCATTACGCGGCGTCGAGCCGAGCTCTTCGATGATGGTGACCAACACGCAGGGTTCACCCCGGGATTGCAGGTCGGCGAGGGCGTCGATCCAGTTGTACATATTCACCTCAACATTTCTGTTGTCTGTTCGGCCGTCATCGCTAGCAGGCTAGCTCCCACAGGGTTTGTGGTGTCCACATACGCAAATCCTGTGGGAGCCAGCCTGCTGGCGATTGGCCGCGCCGCTGTTTAGAGCGAAGCCAACTCAGCCTCGGCTTCAACAGCCTTCGCCACCTTCAACTGCCGCATCTGCTCACAGCCCCACAACACCCGCTCCGGTGTCGCCGGCGCATCGATTTTCGGTTGATGCTTGTAGTCGCCCAGACTGGCCACGGCGTCCTTGATCGCACACCACGCCGCGATGCCGAGCATGAACGGCGGCTCGCCCACGGCCTTGGAGTGGAACACCGTGTCTTCCGGATTTTTACGGTTTTCCACCAGCTTCACCCGCAGGTCCAGCGGCATGTCCGCCACCGCCGGGATCTTGTAGCTGGCCGGGCCGTTGGTCATCAGTTTGCCCTTGTTGTTCCACACCAGTTCTTCCATGGTCAGCCACCCCATGCCCTGGATGAAACCACCCTCGACCTGACCGATGTCGATCGCCGGGTTCAGTGAGTCGCCGACGTCGTGGAGGATATCGGTGCGCAGCATTTTGTACTCGCCGGTGAGGGTGTCGATGATCACCTCGCAGCACGCTGCGCCGAAGGCGTAGTAATAGAACGGCCGGCCCCGCGCCTGGCTACGGTCGTAGAAGATTTTCGGAGTTTTGTAGAACCCGGTGCTCGACAGCGAAACCTGGGCGAAATACGCCTGCTGGATCAGCGCTTCAAACGTCAGGATGTGATCGCGAACGCGAACATGACCGTTGTGGAATTCCACGTCTTCTTCGCTGACTTTGTACTGCCGCGCGGCAAACTCCACCAGGCGCTTCTTGATAATCTCAGCTGCGTTCTGTGCGGCTTTACCGTTCAGGTCAGCGCCACTGGAAGCGGCGGTCGGCGAGGTGTTCGGCACCTTGTCGGTGTTGGTCGCGGTGATCTGCACACGGTCCATTTCCACCTGGAACACTTCAGCCACGACCTGCGCGACTTTGGTGTTCAGGCCCTGGCCCATTTCGGTGCCGCCATGGTTCAGGTGGATGCTGCCGTCGGTGTAGACGTGGATCAGCGCACCGGCCTGGTTGAGGAAGCTGGCGGTGAAGGAAATACCGAATTTCACCGGGGTCAGCGCCAGGCCTTTTTTCAGGATCGGGCTGTTGGCGTTGTAGCGACGAATCGCTTCGCGGCGTTCGGCGTACTGGCTGCTTTCTTCAAGTTCGGCGGTCATTTCCTCGAGCATGTTGTGCTCGACGGTCTGGTAGTAATGGGTGACGTTGCGCTCGGTCTTGCCGTAGTAGTTGGCCTTGCGCACCGCTAGCGGATCAAGGCCCAGATGGCGGGCGATGGCGTCCATCACTTCTTCGATGGCGACCATGCCTTGCGGGCCGCCGAAACCACGGTAAGCGGTGTTCGACGCGGTGTTGGTCTTGCAGCGATGACCGTTGATGGTCGCGTCGCCCAGGTAATAAGAGTTGTCGGCATGGAACATCGCGCGGTCGACAATCGATGCCGAGAGGTCCGGCGAGCAACCGCAGTTACCGGCCAGTTCCAGGGCAATGCCATGCAGCCGACCAGTGCTGTCGAAGCCCACGTCGTACTCGATGTAGAACGGGTGACGCTTGCCGGTCATCAGCATGTCTTCGACCCGCGGCAGGCGCATCTTGGTCGGCTGGCCGGTGAGGTGCGCGATCACTGCGCACAGGCACGCGGGGCTCGCGGCCTGGGTTTCCTTGCCGCCGAAACCACCGCCCATGCGGCGCATGTCGACGACGATTTTGTTCATCGACACATCGAGCACTTCGGCGACGAGCTTCTGCACTTCGGTGGGGTTCTGCGTCGAGCAGTAGACGATCATGCCGCCGTCTTCGGTCGGCATCACCGAAGAGATCTGGGTTTCCAGATAGAAGTGTTCCTGGCCGCCGATGTGCAATGTGCCCTGGATACGATGTTCCGCCGTGGCCAAGGCAGCGGCCGAATCACCGCGCTGATGCGTGTGGCTGTCGAGCACAAAATGGCGTTTGCGCAGGGCTTCAACCACGTCCAGAACGGGTTCGAGGTCTTCGTATTCGATGATCGCGGCCATCGCGGCTTTGCGTGCGGTTTCCAGGTCTTTCGCCGCAACGGCCAGTACCGGTTGACCGACGAATTGCACGTCATCGATGGCCAGCAATGGGTCGCCCGGCAGCAAGGGGCCGATGTCTTTCAGGCCTGGCACGTCTTCGTGGGTAATGGCGATGCGCACGCCTTCGAAGGCGTAGCAGGGCTTGGTGTCGATGCTGATGATTTTCGCGTGGGCACGGTCCGACAGGCGTGCGTAAACGTGCAACTGGTTCGGAAATTCCAGCCGGTCGTCGATGTACTGCGCTTCACCGGACACGTGCTTGGCGGCGCTGTCGTGCTTGACGCTGCGGCCGACACCGGTGGTCAGGTCCTTGGCGAACAGTTCAGCCAATTCGGCTTGGGTCTTCTCTACAGCGTGATGATTAGACATAAGCGGTCACCCGAGTCTCGATGTGCGGTGTTTGCAGTTCGATGAAGTATTTACGCAACAGGTTCTGCGCGCTGAGCAGGCGGTATTCCTTGCTGGCGCGGAAGTCCGAGAGCGGTGTGAAATCTTCGGCGAGTGCAGCGCAGGCGCGTTCAACGGTGTCGTGATTGAATGGCGCGCCGAGCAACACCGTTTCGCAGTTATTCGCACGTTTCGGAATCGCGGCCATGCCGCCGAACGCTACGCGAGCGTCGGCGATCACGCCGTTGTCGATGCGCAGGTTGAACGCGGCGCAAACGGCGGAAATGTCATCGTCCAGACGCTTGGAGACTTTGTAGGCGCGGAACAGTTGTTCGGCGCTGGCACGCGGCACGATGATCTTTTCGATGAACTCGCTTTCCTGACGGGCGGTGACCCGGTAATCGATGAAGTAATCTTCCAGCGCCATCGTGCGGCGGACTTCGCCTTTGCACAAAACGATCTGCGCACCGAGGGCAATCAGCAGGGGCGGGGAGTCACCGATCGGCGAGGCATTGCCGATGTTGCCGCCGAGGGTGCCCTGGTTGCGGATCTGCAGGGAAGCAAAGCGTTGCAGCAGTTCGCCGAAGTCCGGGTACTCGGCTTTCAAGGCCTCATAGCAATCGGAGAGGGTGGTGGCGGCGCCGATTTCCAGGCGATCGTCAAAGCGATCGATGCGCTTCATCTCGGCGACATTGCCGACGTAGATCATCACCGGCAGGGTGCGGTGGAACTGTGTGACTTCCAGCGCCAGGTCCGTACCGCCGGCCAGCAGGCGGGCTTGTGGATAGGCGTCATAGAGGTCAGCCAGATCGGCCACGGTCAGCGGCACCAGGCAGCGTTTGTCGCCACTGTTGAGTTCGCCGATATCGGTGGGGGCGATGGCCTTCAGGCGAGCGATGGTGTCGGCTTCACGGGCGTCGAACTGGTCCGTTTGCTTGCCGCAGCAGGATTGTTCGGCGGCCGCCAGAATCGGCCGATAGCCAGTGCAGCGACAGAGGTTGCCGGCCAGTGCTTCGTGAGCTTTATGAGCATCCGGTTGATCGCTGTTCTTTTGCAGCGCGAACAGCGACATGACGAAACCGGGTGTGCAAAAACCGCATTGCGAGCCGTGGCACTCGACCATGGCTTTTTGCACGCTGTGCAGCTCGCCTTGGTGCTTGAGGTCTTCGACACTGATCAATTGTTTGCCGTGCAATGACGAAACGAACGTCAGGCACGAGTTGAGGCTGCGATAGCGAATGTGTTCGCGGCCATCGTCATCCGTTTGCAGCTCGCCAACCACCACGGTGCAGGCGCCGCAGTCACCGCTGGCGCAGCCTTCTTTGGTGCCGGGTTTGCCCACATGGTCGCGCAGGTAATTGAGCACGGTCAGGTTTGGGTCCAGGGCGTGCTCGCTACGGAGTTCCTGGTTAAGTAAAAACTGGATCACGGAAGGCCTCGCAGACTCATTATTGTTGTTAACCGACTTGAACCGAATTTATCAGGTCTGACTTTTCGGTCAATGATTTTCTGACTTAAAGGTCAGGAAATAGCATTTTGTCGATCAACGACTCGTTCCTTCATTATTGACCCTCTCGGGATAGCCTGCTTTTTGCTGGATTCGTGCCAAAAACCGCTGAGTGGGCACTCCGCCATGTCGTATCAATTGCGCTACACTGCGCCGCTTGTGCAAATCGAAGAGTTTGAAGGACAACCATGACGTTCAAGGCGCCGGACAGCCTCGCCGAGCAAATTGCTCACCACCTCGCCGAACGTATCATTCGCGGCGAAATGAAGCCCGGGGAGCGCATCCAGGAACAGAAGGTCACGCTGGCCCTCAATGTCAGCCGCGGTTCGGTCCGTGAAGCCTTGTTGATCCTCGAGCGCCGCCACTTGATCGCGATCCTGCCGCGACGTGGCGCCCATGTGACCGAGCTGACGGCCCACAAGGTCCAGAGCCTGTGCACGCTGATGAGCGAGCTTTACATCCTGCTGGGCAATGCAGTGGCCAGCGGCTGGCAAGTCCAGGCCGACATGGCGCCGTTCGTGCAAATCCAGCAGCGTCTGACGGCCAGCTATGAGCGCCAGGACATTCGCACATTTGTCGATGACAGCTTCAGTGTGATGCGCGCCGCGTACCCGTTCGCCAACAACCCGTACTTGCAGGAAACCGTCGAGAATCTGCAGCCAGCGATGAGCCGCGCGTATTTCCTCGCCCTGGATCAGCGCAAGGCCTCGATGAGCGAGTTCCTTGAACTGTTCGAACGTTTGCTCGCCGCCGTGCTTGCCCGTGATTTTCCGCAGATCCGCCTTGTGCTGACGGCGTATGCCCAGCGCAGCAGTGATCTGGTGGTTTCTGCCCTGACGGACGCCTGAGCGTGCGGCTAAAGTGCATCAAGCTGGCGGGGTTCAAGTCCTTCGTCGACCCGACCACGGTGAACTTCCCCAGTAACATGGCGGCGGTGGTCGGGCCCAATGGTTGCGGCAAGTCGAACATCATCGACGCTGTCCGCTGGGTGATGGGCGAGAGTTCGGCCAAGAACCTGCGCGGCGAATCGATGACCGACGTCATCTTCAACGGCTCGACCAGCCGTAAACCGGTGAGCCAGGCAAGTATCGAGCTGGTGTTCGATAACTCCGACGGCACCCTGCTCGGCGAATACGCGGCCTACGCGGAAATTTCCATTCGCCGCAAAGTGACCCGCGACAGCCAGACCACTTACTACCTCAACGGCACCAAATGCCGCCGTCGCGATATCACTGACATCTTTCTCGGTACCGGCCTGGGCCCGCGCAGCTACTCGATTATCGAGCAGGGGATGATCTCCAAGCTGATCGAGTCAAAGCCCGAAGACCTGCGCAACTTTATTGAAGAGGCGGCGGGCATCTCCAAGTACAAGGAGCGCCGGCGCGAGACCGAAAACCGCATCCGCCGCACCCACGAAAACCTGGCCCGCCTGACCGACCTGCGCGAAGAGCTCGAGCGCCAGCTTGAACGCTTGTACCGCCAGGCCGAGGCCGCCAAGAAGTATCAGGAATACAAAGGCGAGGAGCGTCAGCTCAAGGCCCAACTGTCGGCCCTGCGCTGGCAGGCGTTGAATGAACAGGTCGGTCAGCGCGAAGCGATCATCGGCAATCAGGAAGTCACCTTCGAAGCGCTGGTGGCCGAGCAGCGTAACGCCGATGCGGCTATCGAACGCTTGCGGGACGGGCACCACGACCTGTCCGAACGCTTCAATCTGGTGCAGGGGCGCTTCTATTCGGTCGGTGGCGACATTGCCCGGGTCGAACAGAGCATCCAGCACGGTCAACAACGCCTGCGCCAACTGCAGGACGATCTGAAAGAAGCCGAGCGGGCGCGTCTGGAAACCGAGTCGCACCTGGGTCACGACCGCACCTTGCTGCTGACCTTGGGCGAAGAGCTGGACATGCTCACCCCCGAACAGGAAGTCACCAGCGCCGCCGCCGAAGAGGCTGCCGCCGCGCTGGAAGAATCCGAAACCACCATGCACGCCTGGCAAGAGCAATGGGACACCTTCAACCTGACGGCCGCCGAACCGCGTCGCCAATCCGAAGTTCAGCAATCGCGCATCCAGCAGCTGGAAACCAGCATGGAGCGTTTGGCCGATCGTCAGAAGCGTCTGGGCGAGGAGCGCGCGTTGCTCTCGGCAGACCCGGAAGACGCGGCGATCATGGAACTCAGCGAGCAGCTCGCTGAATCCGAAGCGACGCTTGAGGATTTGCAGACCAGTGAACAAGCTCAGGTCGAAAAGCTTGAACAACTGCGTCAGGAATTGCAGCACGCGCTGACGGCGCAGCAACAGGCCCAAGGCGATTTACAGCGTCTGAACGGTCGTCTCGCCTCCCTTGAAGCCTTGCAACAAGCCGCACTCGATCCGGGCACCGGCACCACCGAATGGTTGCGTGAACAGAATCTGGCCGACCGACCGCGTCTGGCCGAAGGCCTGAAAGTCGACGCCGGTTGGGAGTTGGCGGTAGAAACCGTGCTCGGCGCCGACCTGCAAGCGGTGCTGGTGGATGACTTCGGCGATTTCGATCTGGCCGGTTTTGCCCAGGGCGATTTACGCTTGCTCAGTCCCGGCAGCGATGGCGTGCGAGTGGCGGGCAGCTTGCTCGATAAGGTCGAGGCGCAGATTGATTTGTCGCCATGGCTGGGGCAGGTCAAACCGGTCGACAGTCTTGAACAGGCTTTGGCCTTGCGTGGTCAATTGGCACCTGGCGAAAGCCTGATCAGTCGCGATGGTTATTGGGTCGGTCGGCACTTTTTACGTGTCCGCCGTGCCAGCGAAGCGGAAAGCGGCGTGCTGGCTCGTGGTCAGGAAATCCAGCGTCTGGGCCTTGAGCGCGAAGAGCGCGAAGCCACGGTCGAAACCCTGGAAACCCAACTTCAGAACCTCAGGGCGCAACAGCGTCAGCAGGAAAACGGTCGCGAGCATCTGCGCCGTCTGCTGCAAGACGAAGCCCGTCAGCAAGGTGAGTTGAAGGCGCAATTATCCGCCGGTAAAGCCAAGGCCGAACAACTGACCTTGCGCCGTACACGCCTGGACGAAGAGCTCACGGAGTTGGCTGAGCAACGCGCTCTGGAGCACGAAAATATCGGCGAGGCGCGTCTGCAATTGCAGGAAGCCCTCGACAGCATGGCGCTGGACACCGAGCAGCGCGAGTTACTGCTGGCCCAGCGTGACAGCTTGCGCGAGCGACTTGATCGGGTGCGGCAAGAAGCCCGGCAGCACAAGGATCACGCCCATCAACTGGCGGTGCGTCTGGGGTCGCTCAAGGCACAGCACGACTCGACGCGTCAGGCGCTGGAACGGCTGGAAATGCAATCCGAGCGCCTGACCGAGAAGCGCGAACAGCTCAGTCTCAACCTGGAAGAGGGCGAGGCGCCGCTGGAAGAACTGCGGTTGAAACTTGAAGAACTGCTCGACAAGCGCATGACCGTCGACGAAGAACTCAAGACGGCGCAGATCGCTCTGGAAGACGCTGACCGCGAATTGCGCGATGCGGAAAAACGTCGCAACCAGGCCGAGCAGCAATCGCAGTTGATTCGAGGGCAGATGGAAACCCAGCGCATGGAATGGCAGGCCCTGACCGTGCGCCGCAAGACCTTGGAAGATCAGTTGCTGGAAGACGGTTACGACCTCCACGGCGTGCTCGCCACCCTGGTGGCCGACGCCAACGAGAAAGACGCCGAAGAAGAACTCGAACGCATCGCCGCGCGAATTCAGCGTCTCGGTGCGATCAACCTGGCGGCCATCGACGAATACCAGCAACAATCCGAGCGTAAACGTTATCTGGATGCGCAGAACGACGATTTGGTGGAAGCGCTGGACACGCTCGAGAACGTGATTCGCAAGATCGACAAGGAAACCCGAAACCGCTTCAAAGATACCTTTGATCAGATCAATGGCGGTTTACAGGCCCTTTTCCCAAAAGTTTTCGGTGGAGGACGCGCGTATTTGGAACTGACGGGCGAAGATCTACTCGATACAGGGGTAACGATCATGGCGCAGCCGCCAGGAAAGAAGAACAGCACCATCCATTTGCTCTCCGGTGGCGAAAAAGCCCTGACAGCCCTGGCTCTGGTTTTTGCCATCTTCAAGTTGAATCCGGCGCCGTTTTGCATGCTCGATGAGGTTGACGCGCCATTGGATGACGCTAACGTTGGACGCTACGCACGGCTGGTCAAGGAGATGTCGCAGACGGTGCAGTTCATCTATATCACCCACAACAAGATCGCCATGGAAATGGCCGAGCAACTGATGGGGGTGACGATGCACGAGCCGGGTTGCTCGCGTCTGGTGGCAGTGGATGTCGAGGAGGCGATGGCGATGGTGGATGCCTGAGTCGGCGTTTGTAGGAGAGGTATTTGTGAGTTGTAGGACTTATTTACCTGTCCTGACTTGCTGGCCAATCGACATATTCGCGCAAGCCATTGTGACAGACGGTGTAAAGTTGCCTTTGGTCGTGCTAGTTTAATGTCAATTTTTCGTATACGTGGGCAAAACGCCTGTCAGAACATAGGGTTGGCGCCACGTTTTAAAGCGGTTTACACAATGTAAACCCCTTATTTTTCAGCATTTTTTATAGAGGCACGGGATTACATGGAAATCGGTCTGCGCGAGTGGCTGATCGTCATCGGCATTATTGTCATTGCCGGTATTCTTTTCGATGGCTGGCGTCGCATGCGCGGCGGCAAGGGGAAACTGAAATTCCGTCTCGACCGAAGTTTGTCCAACTTGCCGGACGAGGACACCAGCGCCGAGCTGTTGGGCCCGCCCCGTGTGCTGGACACACATAAAGAGCCGCAACTGGACGAGCACGATCTGCCGTCGGTGAGCATGCCTGCCCGTGAGCCGCGTGAGTCGGGTTCCAAGCGCGGCAAGCGTGGCCATGGCGAGCCTTCGCAAGGCGACATGAACCTCAGTCTGGATCTGGACGGCGGCCCGAGCTTCAGCAGTCGGGACGACGATTTCCCGGATGACACCAAGGCTTCGAGTTCGACCAGCGAGAAGGAACAACCGCAAGCCGAAGAAGTGCTGGTGATCAGCGTGATCTGCCGCGACGCCGCCGGCTTCAAAGGTCCGGCGCTGTTGCAGAACATTCTGGAAAGCGGTCTGCGTTTCGGCGAGATGGACATCTTCCACCGCCATGAAAGCATGGCTGGCAATGGCGAAGTCCTGTTCTCGATGGCCAATGCGGTCAAGCCGGGCGTTTTCGATCTGGACGACATCGACCACTTCAGCACACCGGCAGTGAGCTTCTTCCTCGGTCTGCCAGGCCCGCGTCATCCCAAGCAAGCCTTCGACGTGATGGTGGCCGCGGCGCGCAAACTGTCCCAGGAGCTGAACGGCGAACTGAAAGACGACCAGCGCAGCGTGCTCACCGCCCAGACGATTGAGCATTACCGTCAGCGCATCGTTGAATTCGAACGCCGCGCCCTGACCCAGAAACGTTGATTCAAAAGGTTGGAGCGGGCTCTTGTGGCGAGGGGGCTTGCCCCCGTTGGGCTGCGAAGCAGCCCCTTCATTTAGGTAGCTCCGTTATTCAAATACATCGCACTCTCTGGTTTTACGACTGCTTCGCAGCCGAACGGGGGCAAGCCCCCTCGCCACAAAGTGCAAGCCATCAGGCTATCGTGATTAGAAAATTGAGCAGCCTCGGCTGCTCTTTTGCTTTATGAGAGAACACCCATGACCGCCGCCAAAAACCGCATTCTAGAGCTGCGCGCTGAACTCGATCAGCACAACTATCGCTACCACGTGCTGGACGAGCCGAGTATTCCGGACGCCGAATACGATCGGTTGTTCCACGAGCTCAAGGCCCTCGAAGCGGCCCATCCCGAACTGATCACCAGCGACTCGCCAACCCAGCGCGTCGGCAGTGCGGCGCTGTCGGCGTTCACACAGGTGCGTCACGAAGTGCCGATGCTCAGCCTCGGCAACGCCTTCGAAGAAACCGACATGCGCGAGTTCGATCGGCGGGTAACCGAAGGTCTCGACCTGCCGGTGGGCGACTTGTTCGGCGGCGGCGCGGCGGTGGAATACAGCTGTGAACCCAAACTCGATGGCCTGGCGGTCAGTTTGTTGTATCAGGATGGCGTATTGGTGCGCGGCGCGACTCGTGGCGACGGCACCACTGGCGAAGACATCAGCGTCAATGTCCGTACCGTGCGCAACATTCCGCTCAAGCTGCACGGTACTGGCTGGCCAGCGACCCTGGAAGTGCGCGGCGAAGTGTTCATGTCCAAGGCCGGTTTCGAGCGCCTCAACGCCACGCAGCTGGAAGTCGGCGGCAAGACTTTCGCCAATCCGCGCAACGCGGCGGCGGGTAGCTTGCGCCAGCTCGATTCGAAGATCACCGCCAACCGTCCGCTGGAGTTCTGCTGCTATGGCCTCGGTCAGATTTCGGCCGACATTGCGGATACGCACATTGGCAATCTCAAGCAGCTCAAGGCTTGGGGCATGCCGATCAGCCATGAGTTGAAACTGGCTCACGGCATCGCTGAATGCCTGGATTATTACCGCGACATCGGTGAGCGCCGAAATTCGCTGCCCTACGAAATCGACGGCGTCGTGTTCAAGGTCAACAGCATTGCCTCCCAGCGTGAGCTGGGTTTCCGTGCTCGTGAACCGCGCTGGGCGATCGCGCACAAATTCCCGGCGATGGAAGAACTCACTGAATTGCTCGATGTGGAATTCCAGGTCGGTCGTACCGGTGCAGTGACGCCGGTGGCGCGCTTGAAGCCGGTCAAGGTCGCGGGTGTGACCGTGGCCAACGCGACGTTGCACAATATGGACGAAGTGGCGCGCCTGGGCCTGATGATTGGCGACACGGTGATCATTCGCCGCGCTGGTGATGTCATTCCGCAGGTGGTGCAAGTGGTCATCGAGCGCCGTCCGGACGACGCACGGCCAGTACAGATTCCCGAGAAATGCCCGGTCTGCGGCTCGCATGTCGAGCGCACGCAACTGGTCAAGCGCAGCAAAGGTCGCGAGACCGTCAGCGAAGGCGCGGTGTACCGCTGCGTCGGTCGTCTGGCGTGCGGTGCGCAACTCAAGCAGGCCATCATTCACTTCGTCTCCCGTCGCGCCATGGACATCGAAGGCCTGGGCGAAAAGAGCGTTGAGCAACTGGTGGACGAAGGGCTGGTGAGTTCGCCGGCTGATTTGTACGCGCTGACGTTCGAGCAGATTGTCGATCTGGAAGGCTTTGCCGAGTTGTCGAGCAAGAACTTGCTCAGCGCCATCGAAGACAGCAAGCACCCAAGCCTGGCGCGCTTCATCTACGCCCTCGGGATTCCCGATGTCGGCGAAGAGACGGCGAAGGTACTGGCGCGTTCTCTCGGCTCGCTGGAGCGGGTTCAGCAAGCCTTGCCGCAAGTGCTTACGTATTTGCCGGATGTGGGTCTGGAAGTGGCTCATGAGATTCACAGCTTCTTCGAAGATGCGCATAACCAGCAGGTGATCAAGGATCTGCTCAAGCACGGCATGCAGATTCAGGATCAGGGAGAACTCGGTGCCGAGTTTTCCGCCAGCACTACGTTGGGTGGCTTCCTCGACAAGCTGCACATTCCTTCGGTCGGGCCGGGCGGGGCGCAGAAGCTGGCGGACAAGTTTGGTTCGCTTGAGGGTGTTTTCAGCGCCGACTGGCTGGATATGCGCCAGGCACTGCCGGAAAAACAGGCCACTTCGGTTCGAGAGTTTTTTGCGGTTGCGCAAAATCGCCAGATTGCCGAAGCCGCCGAGAAACAGCTGCGCGATTTCGGCATGCATTGGCAGAGCGAGAAGAAAGTCGTCGAAGGCTTGCCGCTGGCCGGGCAGACCTGGGTGCTGACCGGTTCGCTGGAGTTGATGAGCCGCGACATCGCCAAGGACAAACTTGAAAGCCTCGGTGCCAAGGTGGCGGGCTCAGTGTCGGCCAAGACTCATTGTGTGGTCTCTGGGCCGGGTGCAGGTTCCAAGTTGACGAAGGCTAATGAGCTGGGATTGAAAGTGCTCGATGAAGAAGCGTTTGTCGAGTTCCTGAAAAAACACGGTATTTCTGTTTAGTCGATCGTTCCCACGCTCCGCGTGGTAACGCATCCCGTGACGCTCTGCGTCACAGCGGGCGCGGAGCGTCCGGGGCGGCATTCCCACGCAGAGCGTGGGAACGATCATCCGCGAGTAATGATCTAGTCTTGGCAAGCCTCAGGGAGAGATCGTCATGTACCGCTTCTTCGAACAGCTCAGTTCACGCATCGCCGCGCCTTTCATCGGCGAAAGCTCGCGCAACAGCAAGGTCTGGCAGTGCCGTTGCGGGCAGTCGCTGTTTTTTCGTAACAGCCAGTGCCTGGCGTGTTCCGCGGCGTTGGGTTATCAACCGGAGCAAAGTCGCCTGTCGTCGCTGCAGCCCGGCTTGCAGGCTGATACCTGGTTGCTCGACGCCGATCCCGACGCTGGGGTCTTTCGCCGCTGCGCCAACCTCGATTCCCCGGCCGCGTGCAATTGGCTATTGCCCGCCAATGACCACGATGCGTTATGCATCGCCTGTAGCCTGAACCACACCATTCCCGACCTGTCGATTGCCGAAAACCACGAACGCTGGCGCAAGGTTGAAACGGCCAAGCGTCGTCTGGTCGGACAGTTGGTCAGCCTGGGTTTACAGGTGATTCCCAAAACCGTGGACGAAGAGACGGGGCTGGCTTTCGATTTCATTGGTGTCGACCTCGAAGGCAAGCCGCCAACCACCGGTCACGCCAACGGTCTGATCACCCTCGATATCAAGGAAGCCGACGACGCTCATCGCGAGCAGGTTCGGGTGCAGATGCACGAACCTTATCGCACGCTGCTCGGACATTTTCGGCATGAAGTCGGGCATTACTACTGGGATCGGTTGATCGCCAAAAGCCAATGGCTGGAACCATTTCGCAGCCTGTTCGGCGACGAGCGCGCCAGCTACACCGACGCTCTCGAACGGCATTATCAGCAAGGCGCACCGCTCGATTGGCAGCAACATTACGTCAGCGCCTACGCGACCATGCATCCGTGGGAGGATTGGGCCGAAACCTGGGCTCACTACCTGCACATGATGGATGCAGTGGATACGGCGTTGGGGTTCGGAATGAGTGCCCGGGAGATGGATTTCGACTATCAGCCGTTTCCTCCAAGCACCCTCTACGACCCACAGCATCCCGGCGGCGCGGCGTTCCTGTCGTTCGTCAATGCGTGGATCGAACTGGCGGGCATGCTCAATGAGTTGTCGCGCAGCATGGGGCAGCCGGATTTCTATCCGTTTGTCCTGCCGCCGGCAGTGATCGCCAAGCTGCACTTCATCCATCTGGTGATCCAGCAGGAGGGCGGCCGGGCGGATGAGGTGTTGCAGGACTTGTAACCCCCCGCCACGGCGCTCACTTAATGTAGCAGCGGTCGAGCCTGCGAGGCCGCGTCCGGCTGCGCAGCAGCCGTAAAAACAGACCGTGCGGTTTTTCAGGCAAACCACGATCACCGTACTGACGACTGCTGCGCAGCCGAACGCAGGCTACGCCAGCTGCTACAGGTCGCGATCTTTTCAAGAGATATGCATGTCCTTGAAGCGGCACATATTTTTAATCCGCCCGAACGGTTGTAACTTCGTCTCAGATAGGTACAATGGCGCGGCTCGCCGTCAGGTGAGCGTCGTTATGGTGACCCCATCGGTCCCCCCGCAACGATTACCCGTGAACCTGGTCAGATCCGGAAGGAAGCAGCCACAGCGGGAACATTGTGTGCCGGGGTGTGGCTGGTGGGGTTGCCTCCATAACGCACCGCGAATCCTCTTTCGCGTTATCTGTCTCAAAAACACATACCTGTTGCTCTGCCATGGATCTCGTCCAGGGCGGTGTTTTCTCGTTTCCGCTTTTCAGGGCGTGCATATAAAAGGAGGCCGAGCTGTCGAGTGCGACAGCTCGGCCTCCTTTTTTATTTTTGGTGCTAAGGCTTGGACAAGGCCTGGTCAACCGCTGCAATCAGCTTTCCCAGATCCTTCGGGGTGGCTTTATGTATGACACCGAACAGATACGCCCGCTGTTCATCTTCATCGCCTAAATCTGCGAAAAAGGCTTTCAGCTTCACACCCAACACATCGGCAAACAGGAACAAGGTTTCTATGCTGGGGGTGTAGGTGCCGGTTTCGAAGCGGCTGATGGTTTTGGGGTCAAAACCGGTTTTTTCACCGAGTTCAGCCTGAGTAAGCCCAGCGACCTTGCGGTAGCGCCGAATGGCCGCACCCAAACTTGAAATTTGCATCGCTTAATTCCCATTTAGAATCAAGAACTTAACGATAGATTTTTGCATTAGACAACTGCATGATCCATCACCTTGCTTTGCAAAATGTGATGCATTTCGTAGAATCGCCGCGCGAAATGGAGATTTGGGGCCTTTAAGGTTAGTTGATCTCTGCTGTCAGGAGGCCATCAAACGCTGTTCATGGAGTGATATCGTGTTGCTGCGCATTATCTATTCAAACATCTCTTCCGGGCATCCTGCACTGGTCGAGCGGTATCACCGCTAGCCACAGCGAGCCTGACTCATGGATGAGAAATACCGCAGGGCCGTGGATGCCGCCGCGATTTTTTCCGAGACCGATCTGAGCGGCCGGATCACCCACGTCAATGATCAGTTCTGTGCCGTATCCGGCTACAGCCGCGAAGAACTTCTCGGGCAGAACCATCGTCTCCTCAACTCGGGTCTGCACTCCGCCGATTTCTTCGCGGCGATGTGGCGCACCATCGCCTTGGGCAAGGTCTGGAAAGGCGAGATTTGTAATCGCGCCAAGGACGGCAGCCTGTATTGGGTCGACAGCACCATGGTGCCGGTGCTCGATGACGCCACCGGGCGGGTTGACCGTTATCTTTCGATTCGTTTCGACATCAGCGAAAAACGCCAGTTGCTGCATTCACTGCAATGGCGGGTGGGGCATGACGTGCTGACCGGGCTGCCGAATCGCGCGTTTCTCTCGGATTTGCTGGATCAGGCGTTGGAGTTTTCCCGTCACGAAAACATCCCGCTGGCAGTTTGCATGCTCGATCTCGACGGTTTCAAAGCGGTCAACGATGGCTACGGGCATGCCAGCGGCGATCTGCTGTTGGTCGAAGTGGCCAAGCGTTTGCGAACCATCGTTCGCGGCGAGGATGTGGTGGCACGGTTGGCCGGTGACGAGTTTGTGCTGGTGCTGCGCTACGTGCGAGACCTGCCGGAACTGCGTGCGGCGTTGAACCGGGTACTCGGCGCCATTTCGGCGCCGTACTCGCTGCATGGTAAAGACGTCAATGTGTTTGCCAGTATCGGCGTCACCTTGTTCCCCGACGACAATGAAGATGCCGAAACCCTTTTACGTCATGCCGATCAGGCCATGTACGTGGCGAAACAACGCGGTCGAAATCGCTTTCATTTGTTCGATGTGTCGCGGGATCAGGAGGTCAAGGCCACTCATCAAACGGTCGGGCGAGTGCGCCAGGCGCTGGCTGGCGGTGAGTTGCGTGTGCATTTCCAGCCCAAGGTGAACATGCGTCTTGGCGAGGTTGTCGGCTTCGAGGCGTTGTTGCGGTGGGAGCATCCGCAACGCGGCATGGTGCCGGTCCGTGAGTTTTTGCCGCTGGTGGCAGAAACGGACCTGATCATCGAAATTGGTGAGTGGATGATGGATCAGGTCTTGTCGCAGTTGCACCATTGGCAGCAAGCGGGGCAGGGCTGGCCAGTCAGCATTAATATTGCGGCACGACATTTCCAGCGCGCGGATTTTGTCGACCGGCTCAAGCACATGCTCGCCCGGCATGCCCAGGTGGCTCCGCAGATGCTCGATCTGGAAATCGTCGAGTCGGTGGCGATTGAGAATATTCAGCATGTCAGCGCTTGTTTACAGGCCTGTCAGGCGCTGGGGGTGCAGTTTTCACTGGGGGACTTCGGCACCGGTTATTCGTCCCTGAGCTACCTCAAACGTTTGCGAACCCAAACCATCAAGATCGACAAGTCGTTTGTGCGCGACATCGTTAACGATCGTGATGATCTGGCCCTGACCATGGCGGTCATTGGCCTGGCTCGGGCCTTTGGCCGCCAGGTGATCGCCGAAGGGCTGGAAAGTATCGAACAAGGTGAATTGCTGCTGCGCCTGGGGTGTGAAGTGGCTCAAGGCTGTTTCATTGCCCGGCCCATGCCGCCCGCCGAAGTAGCGGGCTGGGTTGCGGGGTTTGTCGCGCCATTGCAATGGCAGGTGCTGGATCAGGTAAGCTGAATTTTTGTGGCCAACACCGGCCCCATGTGGGAGCGAGCCTGCTCGCGATAGCGGTCTTACATTCAACATTGATGGGGCTGACATACCGCTATCGTGAGCAGGCTCGCTCCCACATTGGTCTCGTGTCGATCAGAGGGATCGCTTAGGGTGTGCTTGGCTCGGAGCCTATATAGAGCCGGATGATGTCGTCGATTTCCCCGGACATTTTCATTCGTACCAAGGTGCGCAAAATTCGCTGCACCGGCACTTTGGGATCGTTGCGCACATAACAACCGACACTCTGTTCCTGCAAGACCGCCACGCCTTGCAGTTGCCGGCCAGGCAGCAGGCGCTGGTTGAACCAGTCCAGCGTCCATTGATTGCTCACGGCGTAGCGATAGCGTCCGGCCAGGAGTTTTTCCAGCACCTGCTCCTGGTTGCGCGCGTCTTCGCGATGCAGTCGGCTGGCGTCAAACAGCGGTTGCAGGGTCGGATAGCTGTAGCCGAGTACCGTGCCGATGGGTTGTTGCGACAAGTCCGCAGGTATCACTGAGGTCAGCGGATCGGACCGGCTGATCAGCATGTCACGCTGAAACCACAGTGGGATGCTCCAGATGTAGTCCCCGGACTGATTCGGCAGCCAGGACTGCGCCGCATAGCAGCGGATATCGACCTCGCCGTGTTCCATGGCGTGTTGCACCCGCGCCCGCGGCAGCACGTGAAATTCGGCCGGCATACCGACCTGGGTCGCGAGGCTGATCATCACGTCGTGCAGGATGCCTTGGGTTGGATGCCCGCGTTCCAGTTGCGTCATCGGCATTGCCCAACTGTCGGGCACCACGAAGCGCAATGGCGGTTCGGCGCCAGCGATATTCAGGCTGATCAATAGCAGTGCCCCAAAGGCCAGCCGCATAAACGCTCCGGTACTGATAAAACCCGAGCCGATAAAAGCCCCCAAAAGACCATCTTAGCCAGATTAGACGAGCGCACCGGATGCAATTTTAGCCTTGCTCCGCTAGCATTAGCCGCTTGTGTTCCTTCGTTGCGACGGTTTTCGATGAGTTATCAGGTTCTTGCACGTAAATGGCGTCCGCGCTCGTTCCGCGAAATGGTCGGCCAGACCCATGTGCTCAAGGCTCTGATCAATGCCTTGGACAGCCAGCGGCTGCACCACGCCTATCTGTTTACCGGCACCCGCGGGGTCGGCAAGACCACTATCGCGCGGATCATCGCCAAATGCCTGAACTGTGAAACAGGTATCACTTCAACGCCTTGCGGCGAGTGTTCGGTGTGCCGCGAGATCGATGAGGGTCGCTTCGTCGACCTGATCGAGATCGACGCCGCGAGCCGGACCAAGGTCGAGGATACCCGCGAACTGCTGGACAACGTTCAGTACGCGCCGAGCCGCGGGCGCTTCAAGGTCTACCTGATCGACGAAGTGCACATGCTCTCCAGCCATTCCTTCAATGCGCTGTTGAAAACCCTTGAAGAGCCGCCGCCCTACGTCAAGTTCATCCTGGCGACCACCGATCCGCAGAAACTTCCGGCAACGATTCTTTCGCGGTGCCTGCAGTTCTCTCTGAAGAACATGACGCCGGAGCGCGTGGTCGAGCATTTGACCCACGTGCTGAGTGTCGAGAACGTGCCGTTCGACGAGGATGCACTGTGGCTGCTGGGCCGTGCTGCCGACGGTTCGATGCGCGACGCCATGAGCCTGACCGACCAGGCCATTGCCTTCGGTGAAGGCAAAGTCATGGCTGCCGACGTACGGGCGATGCTTGGCACGCTCGATCACGGTCAGGTCTACGATGTCCTGCATGCGCTGATCGAAGGCGACGCCAAGGCCTTGCTCGAAGCCGTCCGTCACCTTGCCGAACAAGGCCCGGACTGGAACGGCGTGCTCTCGGAAATTCTCAACGTGCTGCACCGTGTCGCCATCGCCCAGGCCCTGCCTGAAGGCGTCGACAACGGTCATGGCGACCGTGACCGGGTGCTGGCACTGGCCCAGGCATTGCCGGCCGAAGACGTGCAGTTCTATTACCAGATGGGCCTGATCGGTCGGCGCGACTTGCCGCTGGCGCCGGACCCGCGTGGTGGCTTCGAAATGGTTCTGTTGCGGATGCTGGCGTTCCGCCCGGCAGACACCGCGGACGCCCCGAGGCAACCGCTAAAGACAGTGGGGATCAGCCAGGCCACAGTTGATTCCGCAAATTCAGTGGCTGCCGCGCAGGTTGTTGCGCCGGTAGTCGCTGCGGCAGTTGCACCCGTCGCGCCTGTGCCGGTTGCGGCAGTGGTTGCTCCAGTACCAGCGCCCGAGCCTGAGCCTGAGCCGGTTGCGCCCGTCGTTGCGCCTGAGCCTGTCATTGAAGCAGCACCGGTCGAAGCCGTTGTCGATTTGCCCTGGAATGACCCGATAGAACCTGAAGCCGTTCAGCAGCCTGCCGTCGAGCCGGTGCTGGAAACCGCCAGCGAACAGCCCGAATTGCAGCCGATGCCTTTGCCGACGCCGGACAGCGCGGTGCCTGACGCGCCGGAGTGGGCCGCTGCGCCGATTCCAGAGCCGTCGGTGGCCGACGTCGATGCCGCGACGCCGGGCATGGACCTGGACGACGAGCCGCCGCTGGACGAGGACTATATCGAGCCGGACATGGAGTCGGCTTACAGCTACCTCGATGAACTGGCCAGCGAACACACTGCCGAGCCAGCGCCGGAAGCCGAACCTGAACCGGCCGCCATGCCGGCCACCGGTCTGGCGGCGCAATGGTTGGAGCTGTTCCCGAAACTGCCGATCTCCGGCATGACCGGCAGCATCGCCGCCAACTGCACGCTGATCGCCGTCGAGGGTGACAATTGGCTGATGCACCTCGACCCGGCCCACAGCGCACTGTTCAACGCGACTCAACAGCGCCGCTTGAACGATGCGTTGAACCAGTTTCACGGACGTACGCTGACCTTGCGCATGGAACTGATCAAGCCCGAGCAGGAAACCCCGGCCCAGGCCGCGTCCCGTCGCCGTGCGAACCGTCAGCGCGAGGCCGAGGAGTCGATTCATGGTGATCCGTTCATCCAGCAAATGATGCAGCAGTTCGGTGCGGTGGTCCGTAACGATACTATTGAACCTGTCGAGACCCTGGTCACTCAGGGCTAATAACTGAAGGTGTCCGGCCGAAAGGGCCGGGCGCTGTATTTATCCAAGTACTTTTGAGGTGATTCCCATGATGAAAGGTGGCATGGCCGGCCTGATGAAGCAGGCGCAGCAGATGCAGGAAAAAATGGCCAAGATGCAGGAAGAACTGGCCAACGCCGAAGTCACCGGTAAAGCCGGTGGCGATATGGTCACCGTGGTGATGACCGGTCGTCACGACGTCAAGCGCGTGACCATCGATCCAAGCCTGGTCGAAGGCTTGAGCGAAGACGACAAAGAGATGCTGGAGGCTGTGTTCGCCGCCGCCGTCAACGATGCCGTGCGCAAGATCGAAGCCAACAGCCAGGACAAAATGTCCGGCATGACCGCTGGCATGCAACTGCCACCGGGTATGAAACTGCCATTCTGATGCGCTGAAGCGTTTCGGATGGGCTACAAAAAAATGCCAGGCATCGCGCCTGGCATTTTTGTTTCTGCCGCACCGATCGTTCCCACGCTCTGCGTGGGAATGCCTCAATGGACGCTCTGCGTCCGCTTCGCAAGGGACGCCGAGCGTCCCGGGCCGCATTCCCACGCAGAGCGTGAGAACGATCAGAGCTGATGAGTCAGAAACATCGAACGCACCAGCGTCAAAAAGGTCTGCTCCCTATACCGCCGAATTCATCGATCAAAAGGAGAAGCTCACATGCCACAAGCATTGACCCTCAACCAACGTATCGTCCTGGCATCCCGCCCGGCAGGCGCGCCGACGCCGGAGAATTTCCGTCTGGAGCGCGTTGCGCTGCCGGAACTGGCTGACGGTCAGGTGCTGCTTAAGACCCTCTACCTGTCACTTGATCCCTACATGCGCGGACGCATGAGCGACGCGCCGTCCTACGCCGCACCGGTTGAAATCGGCGAGGTGATAACCGGTGGCGCTGTCAGCCGGGTCGAGCGCTCGCTGAATCCGAAATTCCACGAAGGTGACCTGGTGGTCGGCTCCACCGGTTGGCAAAGCCACAGCATCAGTGACGGTCGCGACATCATTCCGCTGCCGTCCGGGCTGCCGAGCCCGTCGATGGCGCTGGGTGTGTTGGGCATGCCCGGAATGACCGCGTATATGGGGCTGATGGACATCGGCCAGCCAAAGGAAGGTGAAACCCTGGTGGTGGCGGCTGCATCCGGCGCCGTCGGTTCGGTGGTCGGTCAAGTGGCGAAGATCAAGGGCTTGCGCGTGGTCGGCGTGGCCGGTGGCGCGGAAAAGTGCCGTTATGTGGTCGAGGAGTTGGGTTTTGATGCTTGCATCGATCACAAGAGCCCGAACTTCGCCGATGAATTGGCCAAGGCGTGCTCCGAAGGCATCGACATCTATTACGAAAACGTCGGCGGCAAGGTGTTCGATGCCGTGCTGCCGTTACTCAATCCCAAGGCGCGAATTCCACTCTGCGGTCTGATCGCGTCCTACAACGCTCAAGAAGCACCGACCGGCCCCGATCGACTGCCGCAATTGCAGCGCACGCTGTTGACCAAGCGCGTGCGAATCCAGGGCTTCATCGTGTTCGACGACTACGGTGATCGTCAGCCGGAATTCGTCAGCGCCATGGCGCCGTGGGTGCGCGACGGCAAGGTGAAGTTCCGCGAAGACGTGGTCGATGGCCTGGAGCAGGCACCCGAAGCGTTCATCGGTCTGCTGGAAGGACGCAACTTCGGCAAACTGGTTGTGCGGGTCACCCAGGACTGAATAATTGACGCTAAACAGAGGCGCGGGTATAAACCGCGTCTCGTTGTTTTGTCGGACTTTTCCCCATGAGCTTCAGCCCTTTGATTCGCCAACTGATCGATGCCCTGCGAATTTTGCCAGGTGTGGGTCAGAAAACTGCCCAACGCATGGCGTTGCAGCTGCTCGAGCGTGATCGCAGCGGCGGCTCGCGATTGGCCTCGGCACTGAGCCAGGCCATGGAAGGGGTGGGCCATTGCCGGTTGTGCCGCACACTCACCGAAGACGATCTCTGTCCGCAATGCGCCGATACCCGTCGCGACGACACCTTGCTCTGCGTGGTGGAAGGGCCGATGGACGTCTACGCGGTGGAGCAGACCGGCTTTCGTGGTCGCTACTTTGTGCTCAAGGGGCATCTGTCGCCACTCGATGGACTCGGGCCTGAGGCCATCGGTATTCCGCAACTGCTGGCGCGGATCGAAGAGGCGGGCACGTTCACTGAAGTGATTCTGGCGACCAACCCGACCGTGGAAGGTGAGGCGACAGCGCATTACATTGCCCAGTTGCTCAACAACAAAGGCCTGATCGCCTCGCGCATCGCCCACGGCGTGCCATTGGGTGGCGAGCTGGAGTTGGTGGATGGCGGGACGTTGGCGCATTCGTTTGCTGGGCGTAAACCCATTACCTTGTAGCGTCTGAACTGACGCTTTCGCGGGCAAGCCCGCTCCCACAGGTATTGTGGCCACCGCAGATTCTGTGGGAGCGGGCTTGCCCGCGATGCAGGCGCCTTGATCTATCTGATTCAGACAATCTTCTTGAAAACCAAGCAAGCGCTCGGTTAACTTCGCTGAACCTTCAGTGGAGCTCGCCGATGCCTGCCTTTCAGGAATACTTCGACCCCAGCCATCAATTGGTCCGCGACAGCGTCAGACGCTTCGTCGAGCGCGAGATCTTGCCGGACATCGACCAGTGGGAAGAAGCCGAAAGCTTTCCCCGCGAGCTCTACCCCAAGGCCGGCGCGGCGGGGATTCTGGGGATCGGTTACCCCGAAGCCCTGGGTGGCAGCCATGAAGGTGATCTGTTCGCCAAGGTCGCCGCCAGCGAAGAGCTGATGCGTTGTGGCTCCGGCGGCTTGGTGGCGGGGCTTGGCTCGCTGGACATCGGCCTGCCGCCGATCCTCAAGTGGGCCAGACCCGAAGTCCGCGATCGTGTTGTGCCTCAGGTACTCGCCGGCGAGAAGATCAGCGCCCTGGCCGTGACCGAGCCCAGTGGTGGCTCCGACGTCGCCAACCTGCAAACCCGCGCCGTGCGTGAGGGCGAGTTCTACCGGGTCAGCGGCAGTAAAACCTTTATCACCAGTGGCGTCCGCGCGGATTTCTACACCGTCGCGGTGCGCACCGGTGCGCCGGGTTTCGCTGGCATCAGCCTGCTGTTGATCGAGAAGGGCACGCCGGGTTTCACCGTCGGCCGCCAGTTGAAGAAAATGGGGTGGTGGGCGTCGGACACTGCCGAACTGTTCTTCGACGATTGCCGGGTGCCGGCAGGAAATCTGATCGGCGCTGAGAACATGGGCTTCGCCTGCATCATGGGCAACTTCCAGAGTGAACGCCTGGCGCTGGCGCTAATGGCCAACATGACTGCGCAACTGGCTCTGGAAGAAAGCCTGAAATGGGCTCGCCAGCGTGAAGCCTTCGGCAAACCCATCGGCAAGTTTCAGGTGCTCAAGCATCGTCTCGCCGAAATGGCCACGGCGCTGGAGGTGTCACGGGAATTCACCTACCGCCAGGCAGCGAAAATGGCGGCGGGGCAGAGTGTGATCAAGGAGATTTCCATGGCCAAGAATTTTGCCACCGACACGGCTGATCGGATTACCACGGATGCGGTGCAGATTTTGGGTGGCCTCGGGTACATGCGCGAGAGCCTGGTGGAGCGGCTGTACCGCGATAACCGGATTTTGTCGATCGGCGGCGGGACGCGGGAAGTGATGAACGAGATCATCAGCAAGCAGATGGGACTTTGATCGGAGGTGTAGCGGCTGACGCTATCGCGAGCAGGCTCGCTCCCACAGTGATCTTTGTCGTATGCAAGATTTGTATCTAACGACAATCCCCTGTGGGAGCGAGCCTGCTCGCGATGGCGTCAGCCCAGACGCCGCCTATTTATCAGACAACGCAAACTGCGTCAGGCAAAACGTCGCAATCCCCATGTCTTCCAGGCGCTGCGATCCGCCCAGCTCCGGCAAATCGATGATCGCCGCCGCTTCATGAACGCGCGCTCCCATGCGTCGAACCAGGTTCGCCGCCGCAATCAGCGTCCCGCCCGTGGCAATCAGGTCATCGAACATCACCACCGAATCGCCCTCGCACAGGCTGTCGGCGTGGACTTCGAGGAAGGCTTCGCCGTATTCGGTCGCATAACCCTCGGCCAGTACGTCGGCCGGCAACTTGCCTTGCTTGCGGAACAGGACCAGCGGCTTGTTCAGCTGATAGGCCAGGATCGAACCGATCAGAAAACCACGGGCGTCCATCGCGCCGATGTGGGTGAAGTCGGCCTCGACATAACGATGGGCGAAACTGTCCATCACCAGGCGCAAGGCCGTGGGCGACTGGAACAGCGGGGTAATGTCGCGAAAGATCACGCCCGGCTTGGGAAAGTCGATCACAGGGCGGATGAGGGATTTGATGTCGAAGGAGTCGAAGACCATCGTCGAGGTGTCCTGGCAGGCTGCAAACGACGCAGTATAACGGCGGCTGAACCGTTTCGCTCAGCCGCCGTCGCCGAGATCAGCCGTCCAGCGAGCCGCCGGCCAGGGCGCAGAGCTGGATCGGGTCGAGGATGTGGATTTCCTTGCCTTCAGCCGCAATCAGTTCGTTTTGCTGGAAGCGCGTGAACACCCGGGACACGGTTTCCACCGCCAGGCCCAGGTAATTGCCGATTTCGTTGCGCGACATGCTCAGGCGGAACTGGTTGGCCGAGAAACCCCGGGCGCGGAAACGGGCCGACAGGTTGACCAGGAATGTGGCGATGCGCTCGTCGGCGGTTTTTTTCGACAGCAGCAACATCATTTGCTGATCGTCGCGAATCTCGCGACTCATCACACGCATCAACTGACGGCGCAGTTGCGGCAGTTGCAGCGCCAGTTCGTCGAGGCGTTCGAAAGGGATTTCACACACCGAAGTGGTTTCCATGGCTTGCGCCGAGACCGGGTGTTTTTCGGTGTCCATGCCCGACAGGCCGACCAGTTCGCTAGGCAAGTGGAAGCCGGTGAGTTGTTCTTCACCGCCATCGCTCAGGCTGAAGGTCTTGAGGGCGCCAGAGCGTACTGCATAAACAGAATCGAAGGTGTCGCCCTGGCGGAACAGGAATTCGCCCTTTTTCAGCGGGCGGCCACGTTTAACGATTTCGTCCAGCGCTTCCATGTCTTCCAGATTCAAGGAAAGTGGCAAACAGAGAGGGGCCAGGCTGCAATCCTTGCAATGGGCCTGACTATGAGCGCGCAGCTTTACTGGCTCGGACATTTCTTCAATCCTTGTGGGAAAAAACACACATAAGCCGTAAGGGTAACTCACGGGAGGACATTCAGGCACGCGGCGATTTTGTCGCAGGGTCGTAAAGTCAGTGTTTCATAGGCTGGCCGGTGAGATGACGGCTAGATCACCCGCGAAAACCGCTGGCGATTGTGCTGTTCCAGGTACGCGTCGAACACCATACACACCGAGCGCACCAACAATCGTCCGGCGGGCAATACGTTGATCCGTTCGTTATCCAGTTCGATCAGGCCGTCTGCAGCCATTGCCTGCAACTGGGGCCAGAGTTCGCCGAAGTAACCCTGAAAGTCGATGTTGAAGGCGTGTTCGATCTCGGCGAACTCCAGGCTGAAACTGCAGATCAGTTGCTGGATGACCGCACGTCGCAGGCGGTCATCGGCGTTGCACAGCAAGCCACGGTTGGTGGCCAGTTGCGCGCTGGCCAGCGTGTTCTGGTACTGATTCAGGTCGCTGCTGTTCTGGCAATACAGGTCGCCGATCTGGCTGATGGCCGATACGCCCAGGCCAATCAGGTCGCAATGACCGTGGGTGGTATAGCCCTGGAAGTTGCGTTGCAGGGTTGACTCTTCCTGTGCAATCGCCAGTTCATCGTCGGGCAGCGCGAAGTGGTCCATACCGATGTAGCGGTAGCCGGCCTTGGTCAGCTGCTCGATGGTGCCCTGGAGCATTTCCAGTTTTTGCGCGGGTGTCGGCAGTTCGTCGCTGTTGATTCGCCGTTGCGGCATGAAGCGCTCCGGCAGGTGCGCGTAGTTGAATACCGAGAGACGGTCCGGTTGCAGGTTGATCACCTCATCAACCGTGCGGGCAAAATTCTCGGGTGTCTGCCTTGGCAAGCCGTAGATCAGGTCAATGTTGATCGAGCGAAACTGCAGCGTGCGGGCAGCGTCGATCACCGCTCGGGTTTCCTCCAGGCTTTGCAGGCGATTGACGGCTCGTTGCACTGCCGGGTCGAGGTCTTGCACGCCGATACTGACCCGATTGAAACCCAGTTCACGGAGCAGGCCCATGGTCGACCAGTCGGCTTCGCGGGGGTCGATTTCGATGCCGTAGTCGCCGGAATCGTCGTCCAGCAAGTTGAAGTTCTTGCGTAACTGGGCCATCAACTGGCGCAGTTCATCGTGACTGAGAAAAGTCGGAGTGCCGCCGCCAAAGTGCAGTTGCTCGACTTTCTGTGCAGGGTCGAGGTGGCAGGCGATCAGCTGGATCTCCTGCTCAAGGCGTTGCAAATAGGGCTGGGCGCGGCCGCGGTCCTTGGTGATGACTTTATTGCAGGCGCAGTAGTAGCAAATGTTCGCGCAGAACGGCACGTGCACATACAGCGATAACGGGCGCAGGGCTTTACGGCTGTCGCGCAGGGCGTGGAACAGGTCGAACGTGCCTACCTGGCCGTCGAATTGCACCGCGGTCGGGTAGGAGGTGTAGCGCGGTCCCGCCAGGTCGTAACGGCGGATCAAATCGGTGTCCCAACGAATGGCGTCGAGCATCATGCGGGCATTCCCCCGGATAGGCTGGCAATGTCGGCGAGTCTAGGGGGCGCGGCGGTGGGGCATCTTGATTTGCATCAACGGTCAGGATTTGTGTTGTTGGTGCCGGCCTCATCGCGAGCAGGCTCGCTCCCACAGGGGAATGCATTTCAATGTGGGAGCGAGCCTGCTCGCGATGGGGGCGCCGCCGACCTAGTGGCCCATGAGCCAATGCTGATGCGGCCCCGGCAACGTCCAGATGCCGAACAGGATCACCAGCAATCCGCCCGTCATCCGCACGCTACGTTTGCGCAACAGCGCCGTGACCCGCTCAGCCGCCAGCCCCGTGGCGAGCAGCACCGGCCAGGTGCCGAGCCCGAACGCGAGCATCAACAGCGCACTGTCCAGTGCATTGCCCTGACTCGCCGACCACAGGAGGGTGCTGTAAACCAACCCGCACGGCAGCCAGCCCCAGAGCGCGCCCAGCAGCAACGCGCGGGGGACGTTCGACACCGGCAGCAGTTTGTTGGCAACGGGCTGGATGTGCCGCCACAGGCCGCGACCGAGGCTTTCGATGCGAGTCAGGCCGCTCCACCAACCGGCGAGGTACAGGCCCATGGCGACCAACAGCAATCCGGCGATGACGCGCATGAACATCGCCGCCGGGCTGTTGGCCACCGCCCAGCCGGCCAGACCTATCAGCAGGCCCGCCGTTGCGTAGCTCAGGATTCGCCCCAAGTTGTAGGCCAGCAGCAGTCGAAAACGCCGGCTGCGTTGTTCCTTGGGAATCGCCAGGGTCAACGCGCCCATCAAGCCGCCGCACATGCCCAGGCAATGCCCGCCGCCGAGCAGGCCGAGAATCACCGCAGACACCAGCAGCGGCGCCAATTCAAGCATGAGGTGGCGCCTTGTCGTCCGGTTTGGCTGGCTGACCGCTGGCTTCGTCCACCGCGGCTTTGTGGTTCGGGTCCTGGTCGTCGAACAGAATGCTGTGGGCCGGGCCGTCGAGGTCGTCGTACTGACCGCTGTCGACTGCCCAGAAGAAGATGTAAATGGCGATGGCCACGATCAGCAGCGCGGCCGGGATCATCACGTAGAGAGCTGGCATCTTGACTCCATGCCCGCGCGGCTCAGGCCGGCAGCGGACGGGTTTCTGGCGTGGCGCTGAGCGCAGGCGTGTTGGGCATGCGTGTCAGGCGCAGGGCGTTCAGCACCACGGTCAACGAACTGATGGACATGCCGACCGCGGCCCATACCGGGGTGATCCAGCCGAGGGCGGCGAACGGCAACATGAGGCCATTGTACAGCCCGGCCCACAGCAGGTTCTCGATGATTACCCTGCGGGTGCGTCGAGCCAGGCTGAAGGCCTGGACCAAGGCGTCGAGGCGGTTTGACAGCAATACCGCGTCGGCGCTGGTTTTCGCCAGATCGGTGGCCGAACCCATGGCTACGCTGATGTCGGCGGCGGCCAGCACGGGCACGTCGTTGACGCCGTCACCGAGCATCAACACCTTGCGACCTTCCTTGTGCAACTGTTGCAGGACCTGCAATTTATCGTCTGGGCGCAAGCCGCCTCGGGCTTCATCGATGCCCAGTTCCGCGGCGACACTGGCGACCATCGGCGAGCTGTCACCGGACAGCAGCAATGTGCGCCAGCCGCGAGCCTTGCAGGCGGCGAGCAGCGCGGGAGCGTCGGCACGCAGGCGATCGTCGAGAACAAACCATGCCAACGGTCCCTGGCTGTCGCCGAGCAGTAGCCATTGGCCGGCTTCATCTGGCATCAATGGCACGGTCGCGCCACTGAGTTCACAGACAAAACCCGGTTGACCGATGCGCAGGCGTTGTTCACCGACCAACCCTTCGAGGCCTAGCCCCGGCGTGCTGTGGACTTCTTCGGCGGCCAGCGGCGCCCGGCCAAACGCGCGGGCGATCGGGTGTTCGGAGCGGTTTTCCAGGGCGGCGGCGAGGCTCAGGCACTGATCGCTGTTGAGCGCGCCGAGCGGGCGAATCGAGCGCAAGGCCAGGCGACCTTCCGTCAGCGTGCCGGTCTTGTCGAAAATCACCGTGTCGATCTGATTGAGGCCTTCCAGCACATGACCGCGAGTCAGCAGCAAACCGAGTTTGTGCAGCGTGCCGGTGGCGGCAGTGAGGGCGGTTGGCGTGGCCAGGGACAAGGCGCACGGGCAGGTCGCAACGAGCATCGCCAACACAATCCAGAAGGCTCGTGCCGAATCCAGTTCCCACCAGATCAGGCCGATGACGGCCGCGGCAATCAGCGACAGCAGCAAAAACCATTGCGCGGCGCGGTCGGCAATTTCCGCCAGTCGCGGCTTCTCGGCCTGGGCGCGGTCCAGCAGGCGGACGATGGCGGACAGTCGGGTATCTTGACCCAGCGCCAGGACTTCCACGGTCAGCGCGCCTTCGACGTTCAGGGTGCCGGCAGTAACCGCATCGCCTGGCATGCGCGGTTGCGGCAGGTATTCGCCAGTGAGCAGGGATTCGTCGATGCTCGATTGGCCGTCGAGGATCTTGCCGTCAGCCGGGAGGATCGCGCCGGGATGCACCAGCACCTGATCGCCCACGCGCAGTTCGCTGAGCAGGATCCGCTCACTTTGGCCGTCGGCACTCAGGCGCAGGCACGAGGCAGGTAACAGGTTGACCAGTTGTGCGGTGGCGGCGGCGGTGCGTTCGCGGGCGCGACGTTCGAGATAACGTCCGGCCAGCAGGAATAGTGCAAACATGCCGACCGCGTCGAAGTACAGCTCACCGACGCCGGTGATCGAGGTCCAGATCCCGGCGATGTAGGCACTGCCAATAGCCAGCGACACCGAGACGTCCATGGTCAGGTGGCGGGTGCGCAAGTCGCGCATGGCGCCTTTGAAGAAGGGCGCGCAGCTGTAGAACACGATCGGGGTGGTGAGAAACAGCGCGACCCAACGCAGGATGGTGTGCAGTTCGGGGCTGAGGTCGATGTTGAATTCCGGCCAGGTGGCCATGGTCGCCATCATCGCCTGGAACCACAGCAGCCCGGCGACGCCGAGCTGGCGCAGGGCCAGACGGTTTTCGCTGGCCAGTTGTTCGCTGGCACGGTCGGCTTGATACGGGTGCGCGGCGTAACCGATGTGGCGCAATTCGCTGAGTACCTGGCTCAGCGGCAGTTGCGCATCGGCCCAGCGCACATGCAGGCGATGGTTGGACAGGTTCAGGCGCGCTTCGGCCACTGCGGGCAGGCTGCGCAGGTGTTTCTCGATCAGCCAGCCGCACGCGGCGCAACTGATGCCTTCCATCAGCAGGGTGGTTTCGGCCAGTTCGCCTTCGTGGCGAACAAAAGGGGCTTGCACGTCGGCGCGGTCGTACAGCGCCAGTTCGTCCACCAACTGCACTGGCAGCGCTTCGGGGTTAGCCGATGACTCGCTGCGATGCTGGTAATAGGTTTCCAGTCCACCGGCCACAATGGCTTCGGCCACGGCCTGGCAACCCGGGCAGCAGAACTCGCGGGTTTCACCGAGGACGGCAGCGGTGAAGCGGCTGCCGGCCGGGACGGGCAGGGCGCAGTGGTAGCAGGGGAGTTGGGTGGTCATGAGGCGTTGTCCGATGATCGTTCCCACGCTCTGCGTGGGAATGCCTCCCCGGACGCTCCGCGTCCGCTTCGGCTGGGACGCGGAGCGTCCCTGGCTGCGTTCCCACGCAGAGCGTGGGAACGATCAGTGTAAGGCTTACTTCTTCAGGTCTTCCGCGCCTTGCAGCGGTTCATCACCCAGCAGCAGATCCTTGTCATGGCTGACCTGTTCTTCTTCGAACATGCGCCAGGTCTTGTCATCCTGTACGCCCAGCAGCTCTACGAAACGGCGTCCGTCGACCTTGTCGTTCAACTGGCCAATGTAGCGGCCCTGTTCGGTTTCGCTGCGTGCCAGGGTGATCTTGCGATCTTTCTCCGGCTGGGTCGGCGAAATCAGGTTCAGTTCCAGGGTTTTCGGTTGGCTGTTGCCGCTCAGGCGCAGGTCGACTTCGCCGGTCACGTCGTCCAGATGGATGCTGGCGCGCAGCAGCAGGGTCTGCGCCAGCAACTCACGGTCCAGGGAGCGGTTGATGCCTTTGCCGGCCTCGTAATAGTTATCGTTGACCAGGTTGTCCGGGTTGTTCACCGCGATCGTCACCATGGACAAGGTCAGGGTCACGGAACACGCCAGGATGGCGATGATGATCCACGGCCAAAGGTGCTTGTACCAGGGGCTTGCGGCAGTTGCTGTGGGCATGATCACTTCTCTCAACGAACTTGTGGGCCGATGAACCGGCTCTTGGCTTCAATGTGGACGCTGTCGTCATCGGCATCCTTGAGGATGAATTTCACCTCGTTGGTACTCGATGGCAGTTTCTCCGGTGCGCTGGACAGTTCGACCGGCTGGCTGAAAATCTCCCCGGCGGCGACCTTGATCTCGCGCTTGCCTTGCAGCTTGAGGTCCGGCAGGCCAGTGGCTTCGAGCAGGTAGGTGTGGTCGCGCTGGTCCTTGTTCATGATCTTCAGGCTGTAGACGTTTTCGATCCGGCCTTCGGCGTTCTCGCGGTACAGCACGCGGTCCTTGCTGACGTCGAAACCGACCAGCGAACGCATGAAGAACGCGGTCATCAGCAATCCCATCATTGCCAGCAGCACCATGGCATAGCCGATCAGTCGCGGGCGCAGTTTATTGGTTTTTTGCCCGGACAGGTTGTGCTCGGTGGTGTAGCTGATCAGACCGCGCGGGTAATCCATCTTGTCCATGATGCTGTCACAGGCATCGATGCAGGCCGCACAACCGATGCACTCGATTTGCAGGCCGTCGCGGATGTCGATCCCGGTCGGGCAGACCTGGACGCACATGGTGCAGTCGATGCAGTCGCCCAGGCCCATGGCCTTGTAGTCGGCGCCTTTCTTGCGCGGGCCGCGGCTTTCACCACGACGCGGGTCGTAGGAAACGATCAGGGTGTCTTTGTCGAACATCACGCTCTGGAAGCGCGCGTACGGGCACATGTAAATGCACACCTGCTCGCGCAACCAACCGGCATTGCCGTAGGTGGCGAGGGTGAAGAAGCCGACCCAGAAATACGACCAGCCGTCGGCTTCGCCGGTGAAGAAGTCGATGGTCAGCTCGCGGATCGGCGAGAAGTAACCGACGAAGGTCATGCCGGTCACGAAGCCGATCAACAGCCACATCGAGTGTTTGCTGAGTTTGCGCAGGAATTTGTTGGCGCTCATCGGCGCTTTGTCGAGCTTGATGCGCTGGTTGCGGTCGCCTTCGGTGACCTTTTCGCACCACATGAAAATCCACGTCCAGACGCTCTGGGGGCAGGTATAACCGCACCAGACCCGGCCGGCGTACACGGTAATGAAGAACAGGCCGAAGGCGCTGACGATCAGGATCCCCGAAAGCAGGATGAAGTCCTGAGGCCAGAAGGTGGCGCCAAAGATGAAGAATTTGCGTTCCGGCAGGTTCCACCAGACGGCCTGATGGCCACCCCAGTTCAGCCAGACCGTACCGAAATACAGCAGAAACAGCCCGGCACCGCCCATCATCCGCAAGTTGCGGAACAGACCGGTGAAGGCGCGGGTGTAGATTTTTTCTCGAGAGGCGTAAAGATCGACGCTGGTGTTCGCGTTCTTGGCAGGGGTGACGTCGTGTACCGGAATCTGATTGCTCATCATTGCATCCCACGGCAGTGGAAAAATGCCCCGGTCAGTACATGCCGACCGCGGTCAAAAAGAGGTGCTGCAGTGGCGCAATGATACGCCTGTAGCTCTAGTCCGGGGGTGCGACCTTTGGTCGCGTTGGGGAAAAATCACGAATGGTGTAGCAGATGTAACAAAACGTGATGCAGGTCAATTGACTTATTGAGTATAGCTGCCCGCTCAGCAGGGGTTGCGTCAGTGCGCCCGCAAGGGGCGTAACGAATCCGGTTTGCTTGCTGCATATCTTATCCGGTCTTTGCATTTATATGAGTTGTAATGCATAGGGCTTGTTTTTAATGTTCTTTGAACTTGTAAGTGTCAGAAAGTGTTGGACATATCTTCTGTTGATCTAAAAGGGCTATTTGTTTGTTAATTGTCAGGTGTCGATATATTTTGCAGTTGCTGCCATTGGGTGGCTGATAAATATTAAACGAAATGGATTTCTATGAAGCTTTATAAAAAGAGTAAGTTGTTGGTGTGTTTTGCGTTGGCGATCGTTGTTCCCGTGGCCTATGGAGCCTCCTCTACAGAAACACCGCACCACCTGGTGTTTGCTTCAGACTCGCAATACCCCTGGAGTGATCTTACCGATCAAGACATCACCGACCCAAATAAGGAAGCGCGCTCAAAGGAACTAATAGAGTTGCAATACTCCGATATTTCAAGCTTCAGGAAGCTGAATGGCGGTGCGTCCCGTATACCGGTGATGATCAATGGTGACATCACTGCATTTGGTCATGGAGGCGAGCGCTCATACATAAAGTCGGTTTTCGATAACAAACTGGAGGGGCTCTATGACTATGGTTTGGGTAATCATGACTATGCCAATAATGTGAATGAATGCTTCTGGAATAACTGTGCGGCGGGAAGTGTCAACGACCTCAAGGATCGTTACTGGGGGAAGGTCGAATCCATGGATCTGGCGGCAAGAAGTTCAGGCCTGGGAAAGATCTATTACGGCAGTCTCGCCTACTCGAAAAGTGTCGGGGATGTGCATTTCGTTCAATTGAATAACGAGCCGACCTATACCGTCAGTTTTAGCTCTGGCAATCCGCTTTTTCCCACAGACTTTGAAATCACGCCTGCGCTTGACTGGCTGGAGAACGATTTAAAAAAGGCTCGGGAGCAGGGCAAGATCATCATTCTGAATATGCACAAGGTTTACCGGTGGAACGGTAACGATGAGCAAATTTCGAGATTCAAGCAGATGATCGAGCAATACAAGGTGACGGCGGTCTTCGGTGGGCATGACCACTGGGGCGCGGGGACTTATTACTCTTGGGATCGAACCAAGCATTTTGGTGATGTGCCGGTATTCCTCAGCGGCTCCGCTTCGCAGCAAACGTATTTGATTGCTGATCTTTCCATTGAGAAGCAGTCGCTCACTGTCAGCGTCGTTCGAAACAGCAATTGGCCAAGTCGCAAAGTCGACAGGGTCATCCCGCTGCTCAAGTAAGCATGAAATGAAAACGGCCCCGTCAATTCTCATTGGCGGGGCCGTTTAGTGTTGCAGTCAGGCGTTTGCCTTACTGGGCGTCCGCTTCTGGCGCTTTCTCACCGTGAGAGAGGCTGTAGACGTAAGCGGCCAGCAGGTGAACCTTGTCGTTGCCTTGCAGATGTTCTTGCGCAGGCATCTGGCCCTGACGGCCGTAACGGATGGTCTGCTGCAGTTGCGCGAAGCTCGAACCGTAGATGAACGAGCCCGGGTGGGTCAGGTCGGGTGCGCCCATGGCTGGCGTACCTTTGCCGGCCGGACCGTGGCACGCCACGCAGTTGGCAGCGAACAGTTTCTGCCCGGCAACCGGATCGGCCTTGGTGTTTTCCGGCAGTTTGCGACCATCGAGATTGGTCAGTACGAACGCGGCAACGTTCGCAACGCCTTGTTCGCCGATCACTTCAGCCCACGCCGGCATGACCGCGTGACGACCGCCCATGATGGTGGTCTTGATGGTTTCCGCTTCGCCGCCCCAGCGCCAGTCGGCGTCGGTCAGGTTAGGGAAGCCGTAGGCGCCCTTGGCATCGGAACCGTGGCAGACCGAGCAGTTGGAGGCGAACAGGCGGCCACCCATCTTCAGGGCTTGCGGGTCCTTGGCGACTTCTTCAATCGGCATGGAAGCGAATTTGGCGAAAATCGGGCCGAACTTGGCGTCCGACTTGGCCATTTCCTTTTCCCACTCGTGAACGCCGGTCCAGCCGCTCTGGCCGTTGGCGAACGCGGTCTGCTTTTCGTTATCGAGGTAGTTGTACCCCGGCAGCAGGCCTTTCCAGTTACCCAGGCCCGGGTATAGCACCAGATAGCCGAGGGCGAAGATGATGGTGCCCACGAACAGCATGAACCACCATTTTGGCAGTGGGTTGTCGTACTCCTCGATCCCGTCGAAGGAGTGGCCAACCGTTTCTTCGGTGGCTTCGCTGCGCTGGCCCTTGCGGGTGGACAGCAGCAGCCAGGTCAGGGCGAAGATCGTGCCGAGACTGAGGACTGTGACGTACAGACTCCAGAACGTAGTCATTCTTTGTTACTCCTAGAAGCTTGCTCGACGTGCTTGATGGCTTCGGGATCATCCGCGAAAGGCAGCAAGGTCGCGTCTTCAAACTCCGACTTGCGCTTGGGGCTGAATACCCACAACGCCAGACCGATGAAGGCCACCATCACAACAACGGTGCCCAGGCCACGAATCATCCCAATATCCATCTAAATCACCGTTTGCTTTTGATGATGGTGCCCAGGCCTTGCAGATAGGCCACCAGCGCGTCCATTTCGGTTTTGCCCTTCACAGCATCCTGGGCACCGGCGATGTCTTCGTCGGTGTAAGGGACGCCGAGCGTGCGCAAGACTTCCATTTTCTTGGCGGTGTCTTTGCCGTCGAGCTTGTTTTCCACGAGGAACGGGTAGGCCGGCATTTTCGACTCAGGCACCACGTTGCGCGGGTTGTACAAATGCGCACGCTGCCAGTCATCGGAATAACGACCGCCGACACGGGCCAGGTCCGGACCGGTACGCTTGGAACCCCACAGGAACGGGTGGTCCCAGACGCTTTCACCAGCGACCGAGTAGTGGCCATAACGTTCGGTTTCAGCACGGAACGGGCGGATCATCTGCGAGTGGCAGCCGACACAACCGTTGGCGATGTAGATGTCGCGGCCTTCCAGTTCAAGGGCGGTGCGAGGCTTCATGCCTTCGACCGGCTTGTTGGTGACGTCCTGGAAAAACAGCGGAACGATCTGGGTCAAGCCGCCGATGCTGACGGCGATAACCATGAAGAAGGCCAGCAGGCCAATGTTCTTCTCGACTGCTTCATGCTTCATCAGTGAGCTCCAACTACAGCAATCTGTTCAGCAGCTTTGGCTTCAGCCGGGTTCGAGGCACGTACGGTACGCCATACGTTGTAGGCCATGAACAGCATGCCGCTGGCGAAGAACGCACCGCCCAGGGCGCGAACGATGAAACCAGGATGGCTGGCTTGCAGCGCTTCGACGAACGAATAGGTGAGGGTGCCGTCGTCGTTGATTGCACGCCACATCAGACCCTGGGTGATGCCGTTGACCCACATCGAAGCGATGTACAGCACGGTACCGATGGTTGCGAGCCAGAAGTGCGTGTTGATCAGGCCGATGCTGTGCATCTGCACACGACCGAACAGTTTCGGGATCATGTGGTAGATCGCGCCGATCGAGATCATCGCTACCCAACCCAAGGCGCCAGCGTGCACGTGGCCGATGGTCCAGTCGGTGTAGTGGGACAGCGAGTTGACGGTCTTGATGGCCATCATCGGGCCTTCGAAGGTCGACATGCCGTAGAACGCCAGCGATACCACGAGGAAGCGCAGGATCGGGTCGGTGCGCAGCTTATGCCAGGCGCCTGACAGGGTCATCATGCCGTTGATCATGCCGCCCCAGCTCGGTGCCAGCAGGATGATCGACATCGCCATGCCAAGGGACTGAGCCCAGTCCGGCAGCGCGGTGTAGTGCAGGTGGTGCGGACCGGCCCAGATGTACAGGGTGATCAACGCCCAGAAGTGCACGATCGACAGGCGATAGGAGTAGATCGGACGCTCGGCCTGCTTCGGAACGAAGTAGTACATCATCCCCAGGAAGCCCGTGGTCAGGAAGAAACCCACCGCGTTGTGGCCGTACCACCACTGGATCATCGCATCAGTCGCACCGGCGTAGGCCGAGTAGGACTTGAAGAAACTGACCGGCAGGGAGGCGTGGTTGACGATGTGCAGCATCGCCGTCACAACGATGAAGGCACCGTAGAACCAGTTACCCACATAGATGTGCTTGGTCTTGCGCTTGGTGATGGTGCCGAAGAACACCAGACCGTAGGTAACCCAGACGATGGCCAGCAGGATAGCCAGGGGCCATTCCAGTTCCGCGTATTCCTTGGTGGTGGTGTAACCCAACGGCAAGGTAACGATCGCGCCGACGATCACCGCTTGCCAACCCCAGAAGGTGAAGGCGGCGAGGCTGTCGGAAATCAGTCGCGTTTGGCAGGTTCGCTGCACGACGTAATAAGAAGTGGCAAACAGAGCACAACCACCGAAGGCGAAAATCACCAGGTTGGTGTGCAACGGGCGTAAGCGTCCAAAAGTCGTCCACGGCAGACCGAAGTTCAATTCCGGCCATACAAGCTGTGAGGCGATGAAGACACCAAGCCCCATGCCAAGGATCCCCCAGACCACCGTCATGATGGCGAACTGGCGGACTACCTTATAGTTATAAGCAGTCGGACTGATTGCTGTGCTCATTCTAAGGTTCCACGGTTTGGGTGTTTTATTAGGAGTAAAAATCGGCCGCAAGTATGGAGAAAGCGGGGGGTCATTGCAACGCGCCATGACCTGGGTCAATGCTTTCAAAAGCTGATTCTGCGGCCTTTCCATGCGCCGCGTAAGGACAAAATTGGCCAAGGGCAAAATGTCGCAGCAGACGAAATGGGTGAGGGGGTCAGGTCGGATGTAACGGGGTGTGTTCAAACCCGACGATCGGGTGACAGATGGCAATTGGCATGACAGCCGGTATCTACCAGCCTTTGCGGCCTGTCATCGAGTAGATTCGTCGAACACATCGGGTCGGGTCGACCTGGAACCGGCTCATGCCAGTCCGCATCGGGGGAAGCTTAGACCTGAATCCGGGGAACTGAAAGGAGGACCCGCGCAGGGGTGCGACACTTGGTCGCAAAGGGGCAGGGAACTGCCGCATCCGGGAGAATGCGGCAGCAGAGCAGTCGAGATTTATTCGTGTTTGCCTTCAGCCTGCAAACGTTCGGTGCTCAAACCGTGGGACAAGCTGTAAACGTAAGCCGCCAGCAGTTGCACTTTGTCGTTGCCGAGCAGTTCGTTCTGCGCCGGCATATGACCTTGGCGGCCATGACGAATGGTCTGTTGCAACTGCGCCAGGCTTGTACCGTAGATAAAGCCGGCCGGTTGCGTCAGGTTCGGCGCACCCATGGCTTCAGTGCCCTTGCCGTTTGCCCCATGACAGGCTACGCACATGGTGCTGAACGCTTGCTGTCCGGCGTGCAGATCGGCGCCGTTGTCGGCAGGCAACGGCAGTCCGGCCAGGTCATGGCGCACATAAGCCGCAACGTTTTTCACCCCGGCATCACCCAGGATTTCACCCCAGGCCGGCATCGCGGCCATGCGACCACCCATGATCGTGGTTTTGATCGTTTCGGCGTTGCCGCCCCAGCGCCAGGTGGTGTCCGCCAGGTTCGGGAAGCCGAAAGCGCCCTTGGCATCCGAGCCGTGGCAAACCGCGCAATTGGAGGCAAACAGGCGACCGCCCATTTTCAACGCCAGCGGGTCCGTCGCCACTTCTTCCACGGGCATCGCCGCGAATTTGGCGAAGATCGGCCCGAACTTCGCGTCAGCCTTGTTCATCTCCTTTTCCCACTCGTTGACGCCGGTCCAACCGTTCTCGTAACCCGGCAGAATGCCTTTCCAGTTGCCCAGGCCCGGATAAAGCACCAGATAACCGACGGCAAACACCAGCGTGCCGGCGAACAGCAGGAACCACCATTGCGGCAGCGGGTTGTCGTACTCCTCGATGCCGTCGAAGCTGTGGCCCATGGTCTGGTCGACGCTGCCTTTGGTTTCGCCCTTGCGGGTGCCGATCAGCAGCCAGGTCAGGCCGATCAGGCTGCCAATGGTCAGTACGCAGATCCACGTACTCCAGAAAGTGGTCATGGCCGGGTACTCCTTGTTTCAGGTTCTTGGGTGGCGTCATCGGGCAGGGGTTCATCGGCGAACGGCAGCAAGCGCGCTTCGGCGAATTCCGGATTGCGCTTTCTGTTGAACACCCACAGCGTCAGGCCGACGAAGGCCAGGAACACCACGACCGTGCCCAGGCCGCGGATCATTCCACTGCTCATTACGCTTACGATTTCAAAGGGCATGGCCATGGCTCACCTCTTGCTCTTGATGGATGTGCCGAGCACTTGCAGGTAAGCGACCAGTGCGTCCATTTCGGTCTTGCCCTGGAGCGAGGCGACTGAACCTGTGATGTCTTCATCGGTGTACGGCACGCCGAGGGTGCGCATGGCGCGGATCTTGGTTTCGGTGTGGCTGCTATCGACCTTGTTGTCCACCAGCCACGGGTAGGCCGGCATCTTCGATTCCGGCACCACGTTGCGCGGGTTGTACAAGTGCGCGCGGTGCCAGTCTTCGGAGTAGCGACCGCCGACGCGGGCCAGGTCCGGACCGGTGCGCTTGGAGCCCCACAGGAATGGGTGATCCCAGACGCTTTCACCGGCCACCGAGTAGTGGCCATAGCGTTCCGTTTCAGCACGGAACGGGCGGATCATCTGCGAATGGCAACCAACGCAGCCTTCGCGGATGTAAATGTCGCGACCTTCCAGTTGCAGCGCGGTGTAGGGCTTCATGCCTTCCACTGGTTTATTGGTCACGTCCTGGAAGAACAGCGGGACGATCTGGGTCAGACCGCCGATGCTCACAGCCAAGACCATCAGCAGCATCAGCAGGCCGACGTTTTTCTCGATTGTTTCGTGTTTCATGGCGGACTCCTCAGGCGATCTGCGCGGCAGCGGCGGCTTCGGCAGGCTGCGAGGCCCGCACGGTGCGCCAAGTGTTGTAGGCCATCAGCAACATGCCGCTGAAGAAGATCGCACCGCCTACCAGACGCACGACAAAGCCAGGGTGGCTGGCCACCAGGGTTTCGACGAAGGAGTAGGTCAGCGTGCCGTCTTCGTTGACCGCGCGCCACATGAGGCCCTGGGCAATGCCGTTGACCCACATCGAAGCGATGTACAGCACGGTGCCGATGGTCGCGAGCCAGAAGTGCGCGTTGATCAGGCCGATGCTGTGCATCTGCGTGCGACCGAAGATTTTCGGAATCATGTGGTACAGCGCGCCGATGGAGATCATCGCGACCCAACCGAGGGCGCCAGCGTGAACGTGGCCGATGGTCCAGTCGGTGTAGTGGGAGAGGGCGTTGACCGTCTTGATGGCCATCATCGGCCCTTCGAAGGTCGACATGCCGTAGAACGCCAGCGAGACCACGAGGAAGCGCAGGATCGGGTCGCTGCGCAACTTATGCCAGGCGCCCGAGAGCGTCATCATGCCGTTGATCATCCCGCCCCAGCTCGGCGCCAGCAGGATCAGCGACATCACCATGCCCAGCGACTGCGCCCAGTCCGGCAGCGCGGTGTAGTGCAAGTGGTGCGGACCGGCCCAGATGTACAGGGTGATCAGCGCCCAGAAGTGCACGATCGACAAGCGATAGGAGTACACCGGACGCTCAGCCTGTTTCGGCACGAAGTAGTACATCATCCCGAGGAAACCGGCGGTGAGGAAAAAGCCTACGGCGTTGTGCCCGTACCACCACTGCACCATGGCATCAGTCGCACCGGCGTACAGCGAGTAGGACTTGGTGAAACTCACCGGCAATTCCAGGTTGTTGACGATGTGCAGGATCGCCACGGTGATGATGAAGCCACCGAAGAACCAGTTACCGACATAGATGTGTTTGGTCTTGCGTTGCATGATCGTGCCAAAGAACACGACGGCATAGGCCACCCAGACAATGGTGATCAGAATGTCGATCGGCCATTCAAGCTCGGCGTATTCCTTGGAACTGGTGTAACCCAGCGGCAGGCTGATGGCCGCCAGCAGGATCACAAGCTGCCAGCCCCAGAAACAGAATGCGGCGATTTTCGGCGCGAACAGTCGGGTCTGGCAGGTGCGTTGCACCGAATAGAACGAACTGGCGAACAGGGCGCAACCGCCGAAGGCGAAGATCACTGCGTTAGTGTGCAGCGGGCGCAGACGCCCGAAGCTGGTCCACGGCAGATTGAAGTTGAGTTCAGGCCAGACCAATTGAGCCGCGAGAAAAACCCCGAGCCCCATTCCGACGATGCCCCACACCACCGTCATAATGGCGAATTGGCGGACCACCTTGTAGTTGTAGGCGGTACTGATAGAAGTGTTCATGGTTCCCCATCCACGGTTCAGCCGAAGTGAGGGCCTGCCTTTGCGAGTAAGCCGCACGGCAGACGCTCCCTTCGCCTGGAGTTATAGGCAGACTAAAAGCGAGGCAAGCATGGACAAAGAGCACAAGGCCAGTATTGACGAGGATCAATGGGCGCGGTGTGTACGGGATCATGGATGGTTATGGAATGCCGCCACCACTCCAGCATCGGCGACGCTGATTCTCGCTCACGGTGCCGGCGCACCCATGGACAGCGCCTGGATGAACGACATGGCTGCGCGCCTTGCTGCATCTGGGATCAACGTGCTGCGCTTCGAGTTTCCGTACATGGCGCAACGGCGTGTTGATGGGGGTAAACGTCCACCGAACCCAGCGCCGAAACTGCTCGAGTGCTGGCGTGAGGTCTATGCCGTGGTGCGACGCCATGTCGCTGGGCGTCTGGCCATTGGTGGCAAGTCCATGGGCGGGCGGATGGCGAGTTTGTTGGCGGATGAACTGGAGGCCGATGCGTTGGTGTGCCTCGGATATCCGTTTTATGCGGTAGGGAAACCTGAGAAACCACGGGTCGAGCATTTGGCCGGGCTGAAGACGCGGACGTTAATTGTGCAGGGCGAGCGGGATGCGTTGGGCAATCGTGAGGCCGTCGAGGCTTACACGTTGGCACCGAGTATCGAGGTGTTCTGGCTGGTCGCGGGGGATCATGATTTGAAGCCGTTGAAGGCTTCCGGGTTTACCCATGAGCAGCATTTGGAGGCTGCGGCGCAGAAGGTTGCTGATTTCCTGCGCTAAGCGATCGTTCCCACGCAGAGCGTGGGAACGATCAGGATCAGGCGAGGCGCTATCAGCGGTTAAACCGCTCCACCAACGAATACTGGGTATTCGCCGTCTTCGTCAGCTCTTCACTCAACAATGCCGAGTGTTGCGCCTGTTCCGAGGTCTGATCCGCCAGGTGCGAGATGTTGCTGATGTTACGGCTGATCTCTTCGGCGACAGCGCTTTGCTCTTCGGTCGCCGCCGCGATCTGGGTGGTCATGTCGGTGATGTTGGCCACCGCTTCGCTGATCCCCACTAGCGCCTGATCCGCTTCCAGAACCCGCGCCACACCTTCTTCGGCCTGGCGATGGCCAGCCTCCATGGTTTGCACCGCGGTGCTGGCGGTTTGCTGGAGCTTGGCGATCAACGCGTGGATCTGCCCGGTGGATTCGCTGGTGCGTTGCGCCAGTTGGCGAACTTCGTCGGCGACTACCGCGAAGCCACGACCCATTTCACCGGCACGGGCCGCTTCGATAGCCGCGTTCAAGGCCAGCAGGTTGGTCTGGTCGGCGATGCCTTTGATCACATCGACCACGCCACCGATTTCGTCGCTGTCCTTGGCCAGTTGGGTCACGGTCAGCCCGGTTTCACCCACCACCACCGACAGGCGCTGGATGGCTTCGCGGGTTTCCCCGGCGATGTCGCGACCGCGACCGGTCAGGCGATTGGCTTCTTGAGTCGCATCGGCCGTGCGCTGCACGTGGCTGGCGACTTCCTGCGTGGTGGCGGCCATCTGATTGACGGCAGTGGCCACTTGCTCGGTTTCGACGCGTTGGCGTTCCAGACCATTGGAGCTGTTATGCGCCAGGGTGTCGGACTGTTTCGCTTGTTCGCTCAGGTGCTCGGCGGTGTCCTGCAGACGGGTCAGGCAGGTTTTCAGGCGGGCTTCCTGGCTGAGGATCGACATCTCCAGACGCGCTTGAGCGCCGCGGCTGTCGGTGTACATCTGCGCGATCAGCGGGTCGGAGGTGGTCTGCCCAGCCAGATGCAGCAGACGCTTGAGGCCGCGCTGTTGCCAGCTCAACCCCAACAGACCCAATGGCACCGACAGACCGGCGGCCAACGCAAAACCCCATTGGGAATTGAGCGACGCACCGATCATGAAGCTCAGTTGGCTGACCAGAATGAACGGCAGCCAGTCCTGTAGCACCGGCAGCCATTTGTCCGTTGAAGGAATCGCCGACTTGCCCTGGTTGATGCGTTGGTAGAGCGCTTCGGCACGGCGGATCTGCTCGGCGGTGGGTTTGACCCGCACCGATTCGTAACCGACCACCTGATTGCCTTCGAAAACCGGCGTGACATAGGCGTTAACCCAGTAGTGATCACCGGTCTTGCAGCGATTCTTGACAATGCCCATCCATGGCAAGCCTTGTTTCAGTGTGCCCCACATGTGCGCGAATACCGCGGCCGGGACGTCAGGGTGACGGACCAGGTTATGCGGCGCACGGATCAGCTCTTCACGAGAATACCCGCTGATTTCGACGAAAGCGTCGTTGCAGTAGGTGATCACGCCCTTGGCATCGGTGGTGGAAATCAACCGTTGCTGAGCCGGGAAGGTCCGTTCGCGTTGTGTAATTGGCTGGTTGTTACGCATGGCTTTTTCAATCCGCAAGGCTTTGACGGGTTGTCGGCATCGTCAGCCATTTATTGAGATTATTTTTCGGTAATCAGTGGCGCGTCGCAAAACGACCCTTGCGTCAGCTGGCAAGCATCGGATAGGTGAACAGTCCGAAATGCAGCAGGTTCAGGCCGAAATGGGTGGCGATGGCCGCACCCAAGCCACCAAAACGGTAGGCCAGACCATAGCTGACACCTGCCAGGCTCGCCAGCAACACCCATTGCCACCCGGCCCCCACATGCGCCAGACCGAACAGCAGCGAGGCGAGGAGCAGGGCGAGGTTTTCACCGTAGGGCAGGTTTTTGAAGCACCGGGTCAGACCACCCTGGATATAGCCGCGAAAGAGCGCTTCCTCGACCAGCGTCACCAGCAGCAGGTTGTTCAGTAGCCACAACCAGGCTTGATCCGGCCACTTCGGTGCCCAACTGATCACGCCCAGCAACAGTGCGCCACCCAAGGCCAGCACGGCACTCAGGGACAGCGCCAGCGCAGAGGCATAAACGCCGAGGCGCAGCGAACGTCGGCCGACAATCCACGGGCAGACCAGCAGTAGCCAGAAACCGATCAGGGGCTTGTCCAGATTCAGGTACATGGCAAACGTCACGGCATCATCGGTAAAACGTTGAGGGTTGATCCCTCGACCGTTGTAGAACCCGGGGAGCCAGTGCAGCGCCAACGCCAAGGCCATGAAAATGAACAAGCCATGACCGAGGTAGTGGCCGATCCGCACCTGTTGTTGGCGCACCGCAAAACCGGCAGTCAGCAGCAGCGCGACGGATATCCCGGCGAGCCATCCGAGATGGCCGTAGCTCAGTGCCAGACCATAGCCAATAGAAAGAAGGGCCAGGTAGTTCCATGGCAGAGTCATTATTTGAAGTCCTTGGTTTTTGGTCAGCGGATAACCTGTAGCAGCTGCCGAAGGCTGCGTTTGGCTGCGAAGCAGTCGCTAATCAGGCACCGCGGTCTTTCAGATTTATCGTGGATTCAGGGTTTACGACTGCTTCGCAGCCGAACGCAGCCTTCGGCAGCTGCTACATAGGGCGCGGGAGTATAGGGTGGCTCGCGGCCCAAACAAAAACACCGCCCGAAGGCGGTGTCTGTGTCAGTTGGCTATTACGAGGCAATCAACTGCCGCAACACGTAATGCAAAATCCCCCCGGCCTTGAAGTACTCCACCTCATTGAGGGTATCGATCCGGCACAACACCTCGATTTTCTCGCGGCTGCCGTCTTCACGGGTGATCACCAGCGTCAGGTTCATCCGCGGCGTCAGCTCCACGCCGGTCAAGCCGAGAATATCCAGCGTCTCCTTGCCGGTCAGGTTCAGGCTCTTGCGGTTTTGATCCAGTTTGAACTGCAACGGCAACACGCCCATGCCCACCAGGTTGGAACGGTGAATCCGTTCGAAGCTCTCGGCAATGACCGCTTTGACCCCCAACAGATTGGTGCCCTTCGCCGCCCAATCGCGACTCGAACCGGTGCCGTATTCTTGCCCGGCAATCACCACCAGCGGCGTGCCCGAGGCTTGATAACGCATAGCCGCGTCGTAGATCGGCATCCTCTCCCCGGTAGGAATGTAAATCGTATTACCGCCTTCTTCGCCGCCGAGCATCTCGTTACGAATGCGGATGTTGGCAAAGGTGCCGCGCATCATCACTTCGTGGTTGCCCCGTCGCGAGCCGTAGGAGTTGAAGTCCCGTGGTTCCACACCTTTGTCGCGCAGGTAGTGGCCTGCGGGGCTGTCGGCCTTGATGTTGCCGGCCGGGGAGATGTGGTCGGTGGTCACCGAATCACCCAGCAGCGCGAGGACTCTGGCACCGGCGACGTCCTTGACCACCGGCGGCGGCCCGCCGATGTCGTCGAAGAATGGTGGATGCTGGATGTACGTCGAATCGTCCTGCCAGACATAGGTCGCCGCTTGCGGCACTTCGATTGCCTGCCATTGCTCATCGCCGGCAAACACTTCGGCGTATTCCTTGTGGAACATCGCGGTATTGACCTGGTTCACCGCGTCGGCGATTTCCTTGGTGCTTGGCCAGATGTCCCGCAGATACACCAGATTGCCCTCTTTGTCGGTACCCAAAGGCTCGCTGCTGATGTCGATGCGCACCGTCCCGGCCAGCGCATAGGCGACGACCAGCGGCGGTGAGGCCAGCCAGTTGGTTTTCACCAGCGGATGCACGCGGCCTTCGAAGTTGCGGTTGCCCGACAACACCGAGGCGACGGTCAGGTCGGCGGCTTGAATGGCTTTTTCGATCGGCTCCGACAATGGCCCGGAGTTGCCAATGCAGGTGGTGCAGCCGTAACCGACCAAGGCAAAACCCAGTTCATCAAGGTATTGAGTCAGGCCGGCAGCCTTGTAGTAGTCAGTGACCACTTTCGAGCCCGGGGCCAGCGAACTCTTGACCCACGGTTTGCGCTTGAGGCCTTTTTCCACGGCTTTCTTCGCCACCAGGCCGGCGGCCATCATCACGCTCGGGTTGGAAGTGTTGGTGCAGGAGGTAATCGCCGCGATCACCACCGCACCGTTTTTCAATCGATAGGTCTGACCTTCGTACTCGTAGTCGGCTTCACCAGCCAGGTCGGCATTGCCCACCGCAACGCCACCGCCGCCTTCACTTTCGAGACGACCGATTTCCTTGCTGGTGGGTTTGAATTGCAGATCGACGAAGTCACTGAACGCTTGCGCGACATGCGGCAGCGATACCCGGTCTTGTGGGCGTTTCGGCCCGGCAAGGCTGGCTTCGACGCTGCCCATGTCCAACGCCAGGCTGTCGGTGAACACCGGTTCCTGACCCGGCAGGCGCCACAGGCCCTGGATTTTGCTGTAGGCCTCGACCAGTTTCACGGTTTCGCTGCTGCGACCGGATAAACGCAGGTAGTCCAGGGTGATGTCATCCACCGGGAAAAAGCCGCAGGTGGCACCGTATTCCGGGGCCATGTTGGCGATGGTCGCGCGGTCGGCCAGCGGCAGGTCGGCGAGGCCGTCACCGTAGAACTCGACGAATTTGCCGACCACGCCTTTCTTGCGCAGCATCTGGGTGACGGTCAGCACCAGGTCGGTGGCGGTGATGCCTTCCTTGAGCTTGCCGGTGAGTTTGAAGCCGATCACTTCCGGGATCAGCATCGACACCGGTTGACCCAGCATCGCCGCTTCCGCTTCGATCCCGCCGACACCCCAGCCGAGTACGCCGAGACCGTTGATCATGGTGGTGTGGGAGTCGGTGCCGACCAGGGTGTCGGGGAAGGCGTAGGTGCGACCGTCCTCGTCCTTGGTCCAGACCGTGCGCCCCAGGTATTCCAGATTCACCTGGTGGCAGATCCCGGTGCCCGGCGGTACCACGCTGAAGTTGTTGAAGGCGCTTTGGCCCCAACGCAGGAACGCATAACGTTCGCCATTACGCTGCATTTCGATGTCGACGTTCTGTTCGAAGGCGCTGGCGCTGGCGAATTTGTCGACCATGACCGAATGGTCGATCACCAGGTCCACGGGGGAGAGCGGATTGATACGCTGCGGGTCGCCGCCGGCCTTGGCCATCGCGGCGCGCATGGCGGCCAGATCGACCACCGCGGGAACGCCGGTAAAGTCCTGCATCAACACCCGCGCGGGACGGTACTGGATTTCGCGGTCGGAGCGACGCTCCTTGAGCCAGGCGGCAATCGCCTTGAGGTCGGCGCCGGTGACGGTTTTTTCATCTTCCCAGCGCAGCAGGTTTTCCAGCAGCACTTTCAACGACATCGGCAGCTTGTCCAGGTCGCCCAGGCTTTTGGCGGCATCCGGCAGGCTGAAATAGTGATAGGTCTTGTCGTCGACTTGTAAGGTTTTAAGGGTTTTCAGGCTATCGAGGGACGGCATTGAAATGACTCCTTTGAGTCCGCACGGCTACGGACTGACGGGACAGACAGAGCCTTTAACCTAGCCCTGTTCATTCGTTAACGCTAATAACTGGACTCTATGGCCAAGCCCAGGGTTCCGAACTCGGCTATCATGCGCCGGTTTTCGTGACAGGCTTTGCTTCAACGCAAGTCTGGGCATCGCGCAGTGGTTGAATTTCTCGCCATCTGCCCAGGAGTAAGAATGAACACCCTCTTTATGCATTGCCGGCCGGGCTTCGAAGGCGAAGTCTGTTCCGAGATTTCCGAACACGCCGCGCGGCTGAACGTGGCCGGTTATGCCAAGGCCAAGACCGCCAGCGCCTGCGCCGAATTCATCTGCACCGAAGAAGACGGTGCCGAGCGCCTGATGCGTGGCCAGCGTTTCGCCGATCTGATCTTCCCGCGGCAGTGGGCTCGCGGGATCTTCATCGATCTGCCGGAAACCGACCGCATCAGCGTGATCCTCGCGCACATGGCGGACTTTCCGCTGTGCGGCAGCCTGTGGCTGGAAATGGTCGACACCAACGATGGCAAGGAACTGTCGAACTTCTGCAAGAAGTTCGAAGGCCACCTGCGCAAGGCGCTGATGGCCGCTGGAAAACTGGTTGAAGATGCCCACAAACCGCGCCTGCTGCTGACTTTCAAAAGTGGCCGAGAAGTGTTCATGGGCCTGGCCGAGTCGAACAACTCGGCGATGTGGCCGATGGGCATTCCGCGCCTGAAGTTTCCGCGTGAAGCGCCGAGCCGTTCGACGCTGAAACTCGAAGAGGCGTGGCACCATTTCATCCCGCGCGACCAGTGGGACGAGCGTCTGCACAGCGACATGACTGGCGTCGACCTTGGCGCCGCACCCGGCGGCTGGACTTGGCAACTGGTCAACCGCGGCATGCTGGTGACTGCCATCGACAACGGCCCGATGGCCGAAAGCCTGATGGACACAGGTCTGGTGCAACACTTGATGGCCGACGGTTTCACCTTCAAACCCAAGCAGCCGGTGGACTGGATGGTCTGCGACATCGTCGAGAAACCGGCGCGCAACGCCGCGATGCTGGAAGAGTGGATTGGCGAAGGGCATTGCCGCGAAGCGGTGGTCAACCTCAAGCTGCCGATGAAACAGCGTTACGCCGAAGTGAAGCGCTTGCTGGAACGCATTGCCGACGGGTTCAAGGAACGCGGGATTCGGGTCGAGATCGGCTGCAAACAGCTGTACCACGACCGTGAAGAAGTGACCTGCCACCTGCGCCGGCTCGACGTGAAGAAACCCAAGTCCCGCTGATCTTGCACACTGATCGTTCCCACGCTCTGCGTGGGAATGCCGCCGGGGACGCTCCGCGTTCCGCCTTTGAATGTGACGCGGAGCGTCACGGGATGCATTCCCACGCAGAGCGTGGGAACGATCAGCGGTGTAACGCCACAGATGACCGAACACCCGGCAATGCGCGACAATGCCGGCAAGTTTCAGGAGTGAATCATGAGTGAAATGATTGATACGCCGGTTGACGGCACCCTCGACGCCACCGGCCTCAACTGCCCGGAACCGGTGATGATGCTGCACCAGCACATCCGTGACCTGGTGCCCGGCGGCCTGCTCAAGGTGATCGCCACCGACCCGTCGACCCGTCGCGACATTCCCAAGTTCTGTGTGTTTCTCGACCACGAACTGGTGGCGCAGCACGAAGAGGCAGGCACCTACCTCTACTGGATCCGCAAGAAACTCGCTTAACCCGCCGAATGGCTGATGCGGATCCGCTTGCGTGCACTGCGCGTCAGGCGGATCGACAGCATCAACGCCGCGCAACTCAAGCCCACGATCAATCCCTGCCACAGCCCGCTCGGGCCGCTCGGCGCGCCGAACCAATCGGTCAGGCCCAGCGCGTAACCCACCGGCAGACCAATGCCCCAGTAAGCGAACAGCGTCAGGATCATCGTCACCCGCGTGTCCTGATAGCCGCGCAACGCGCCCGCAGCCGTCACCTGGATCGCATCGGAAAACTGGAACAGCGCCGAATACACAATCAGCATGGCAGCCACCTGAATCACCGTCGGGTCGGCGGTGTAAATCGCAGCAATGGGTTCACGCAGCAATAGCATCAGGCTCGCCGACAAACACGCATAAGCCAGGGCGGTGCCCATGCCGACACCGGCGGCGAAGCGGGCTTCACGTGGCTCCTCGCGGCCCAGCGCCTGACCGACTCGCACGGTCACGGCCATGCCGAGGGAGTAGGGGATCATGAACACCAACGAGCTGAAATTCAGCGCGATCTGATGCCCGGCCACCACGGTGGCGCCGAGGCTGCCGATCAGCAGCGCAATCACGGCGAAGATGCTCGATTCGGCAAATACCGCGATGCCGATCGGCAGGCCGATGCCCAGCAGGCGTTTGATCACCGACCATTGCGGCCAGTCGAAACGGCTGAACAACTCACTCGACTGATACGCCGGCGCCCAGCGCTCCCAGCCGGCCATGCCCAGCGCCATTACCCACATCACGATCGCCGTGGCCCAGCCGCAACCGACACCGCCCATGGCCGGCACACCGAAGTGGCCATAGATGAAGATGTAGTTCAGCGGAATGTTCAACGCCAGTCCGCACAGCCCCAGCACCATGGCCGGGCGCGTACGTCCCAGCCCGTCACTGAAGCAGCGCAGCACATGGTAGAAGGCAACGGCGGGCAAACCGGTGGCGATGCCGTGCAGGTATTGCATGCACGGGCCGATCAATTCGGGATCGACCTTCATGATGTGCAGAATCGGTTCGGCACTGAACAACATGCCGGTCGCCATCAATCCCACCACTAATGCCAGCCACAGAGCCTGGCGCACGATCGGGCCGATCTCGCTGTGGGTGCCGGCGCCGAAACGCTGGGCGACTTTCGGGGTGGTCGCCAGCAGCGTGCCGGTCATCAACAGAAACACCGGCACCCAGATCGAGTTGCCCAGCGCCACCGCTGCCAGATCCCGTGGCCCGACCCGGCCCGCCATTACCGCATCGACGAAGCCCATGGCGGTGGTCGCCAGCTGCGCGATCATGATCGGCAAGGCCAGGCCGAGCAGGTTTTTCAGCTCCAGGCGAACCCGGGCCGGGCGGGTGAGGGAAGTAGCGGCGGGGCGGTCAGTCACGGAATTCAAGGGCGAAACGTCCAGAGATATTGATGCGCAAGGCGGCGCATTCTACGCCCTGACGCAGTGGTCAGGAAAAGTGCTGTGTTGCGGATTTGTAATCGGTTTTCGATTCTCTATGGCGCCGCAGACCCTGTAGCAGCTGGCGCAGCCTGCGTTCGGCTGCGAAGCAGTCGTGAAATCAGGCAGCGCGGTGTATCAGGTAAACCGCGAGCACAGGGTTTACGACTGCTTCGCAGCCGAACGCAGGCTGCGCCAGCTGCTACAGGGTCTGTGCAATGCTTGCTGGCTCACACCGGCCATCTCCGCCTACACTGCCGATCCGCCAAAGGAGCCTGCCATGCTGATTGTTGCCGACGAAAATATCCCGCTGCTCGATGCCTTCTTCGAAGGTTTCGGTGAAATCCGCCGGGTGCCGGGACGTTCAATCGACCGCGCCACCGTCGAACAGGCCGATGTGCTGCTGGTGCGCTCGGTGACCAACGTTAACCGCGCGTTGCTCGAAGGCAGCAAGGTCCGCTTTGTCGGCACCTGCACCATCGGCACCGATCACCTGGATCTGGATTACTTTCAGCGGGCCGGCATCACCTGGTCCAGTGCACCCGGCTGCAACGCCCGCGGCGTGGTCGACTACGTGCTCGGCAGTCTGCTGACCCTGGCCGAAATCGAAGGCGCCGACCTGGCACAACGCACCTACGGCATCGTCGGTGCCGGTGAAGTGGGCGGCCGACTGGTCAAGGTTCTGCAAGGTCTGGGCTGGAACGTGCTGGTCTGCGATCCGCCAAGGCAAGCGGCAGAAGGTGGCGATTACGTCAGCCTCGAACAGATCATCGAGCAGTGCGATGTCATCAGCCTGCACACGCCGTTGAAGAAACACGGTGCCCAGTCGACCTGGCATCTGTTGGATAAAAACCGCTTGAACCAGCTCAAGCCTGGCGCCTGGTTGATCAACGCCAGTCGTGGCCCGGTGGTGGACAACGCCGCCCTGCGCGAGGTGCTGCTGCAACGTGAAGACCTGCAAGCAGTGCTGGACGTCTGGGAAGGCGAGCCGGAGGTCGATGTGGCCTTGGCCGAACTCTGCGTGCTGGCGACGCCGCACATTGCCGGTTACAGCCTCGATGGCAGACAACGTGGGACTGCGCAGATCTATCAGGCCTATTGCGCTTTTCTCGGGCAAGCGGCCCCGATCAATTTGAACGATTTGCTGCCCGCGCCCTGGTTGTCGCAAGTGACCTTGAACGCCAACAGCGATCCGGCCTGGTCGCTGGCCATGTTGTGCCGTGGCGTGTACGACCCGCGCCGCGACGATGCGGATTTCCGTCGCAGCCTTGTAGGCAATGTGAGTGAACAGCGTGCGGCGTTCGATTCACTGCGCAAACATTATCCATTGCGGCGTGAGATTGATGGGTTGCGGGTGCGGATCGAGGGGGATTCGCCGGCATTGCAGAAGATCGTCGCGGGGTTGGGGGCTTCTGCTGTCTGAACATCGAGTTGGCCCCTTCGCGAGCAGGCTCGCTCCCACATTAATCTCAGTCGTATTGTGGGAGCGAGCCTGCTCGCGAATGGCTGCACCTCAATTCTGGATCAGCCGCCATAAAAAACCCGGCCATCAGAGGCCGGGTCAAGAAGACGGTGGCTATATCACTCTTGTTCGGCAGGCTTGACCAATCGCTTTTCCAGTTCGCGGCAAGCGTCCTGGATCATGTTTTCAGTGATCGGTACTTCTCGCCCATCCTTATCGATAATCGAGCAACCCAAAGACTGGTCTGGCTGCGTGCGGATCACTGGAATCTTGTCTTCGCTGCTGTTTTGCAAGGACATGGCCTGTCTCCTCATCAGGTTGTGTACTAACTGTAGAACCGCCACGTGACCGGGCTGTGACAGCTTCTTGCGATCTTTCCAGGGCGGCGACATCAGTCCACCAGAAATACCGCGGCGTTGCCACTCGGACTTTAGACCAATACCGTCTAGGGCCTAGTCTTTGCGGTCATATTTAACCTGACTCATTTTGATTTACAGCGTTCAATCCCATCGACCGGTGTAGGCTTGATCGCGTCAAACCCTATTGGTTGCGCCATCGAATGATCTCCATCCTCTCTTCCCGTCACCGTCGCGCCATGCGCCTGGCCCTGCGTTTCATCGCGCCTTATCGCTGGCCGGCCGTCGGTGCCTTGCTCGCATTGATCGTGACGGCGGGTATTACCTTGTCCATGGGGCAGGGGATTCGCCTGCTGGTGGATCAGGGTTTCATGACCCAGTCGCCGCATTTGCTCAACCAGTCCATCGGCTTGTTCATGTTGCTGGTGGTCGGGCTGGCGATTGGCACCTTCGCGCGTTTTTACCTGGTCTCATGGATCGGCGAGCGCGTTGTCGCGGACATCCGTCGTCAAGTGTTCAATCATCTGATTTATCTGCACCCAGGATTCTACGAAGACAACCGCAGCTCCGAGATCCAGTCGCGGTTGACTGCTGACACCACGCTGCTGCAATCGGTGATCGGCTCTTCGCTGTCGCTGTTTTTGCGCAACCTGTTGATGGTGATCGGCGGGATTGTCCTGCTGTTTATCACCAACCCCAAACTCACCAGCATCGTGGTGGTCGCGTTGCCGTTGGTGATCGCGCCGATCCTGATCTTCGGCCGTCGGGTGCGTAGTCTGTCGCGCCTGAGCCAGGACCGGATTGCCGATATCGGCAGCTATGTTTCCGAAACCCTGGGCCAGATCAAAACCGTGCAGGCTTACAACCATCAAGTCCAGGATGAGCAGCGCTTTGCCGCGACCGTGGAGGAGGCCTTCAACACCGCTCGCAAACGGATCTTCCAGCGGGCCTGGCTGATAACGCTGGTGATCGTGCTGGTGCTGGGCGCCGTCGGGGTAATGCTCTGGGTCGGCGGAATGGATGTGATCGCCGGGCGGATTTCCGCGGGCGAGCTGGCGGCGTTTGTGTTTTACAGCCTGATTGTCGGCAGTGCATTCGGCACGTTGAGCGAAGTGATCGGCGAACTGCAGCGTGCCGCTGGCGCCGCCGAGCGGATAGCCGAGTTGCTGCGCTCGGAAAACATCATCCAGCCACCGACGACTGGCCTGGTGACCTTGCCTGAACGGGTAAAGGGTGAACTGGTGCTGCAAGACGTGCGCTTTTCCTACCCGTCGCGTCCCGAAAGCTATGCGGTCGATGGTTTGAATCTGACGATCAATGCCGGCGAAACCCTCGCATTGGTCGGGCCGTCCGGTGCCGGCAAGTCGACGGTTTATGACTTGCTGCTGCGCTTCTACGACCCCGCCGAAGGACGCATCTTGCTCGACGGCGTGCCGCTGACTCAACTCGATCCGTTGGACCTGCGCCGCTGCTTCGCTCTGGTCTCGCAATCCCCGGCGCTGTTCTTTGGCAGCATCGAAGAGAACCTGCGCTACGGCAACCCGACGGCCACCCTGACCCAGGTTCAGGAAGCGGCGAAAATCGCCTACGCCCACGACTTCATCGAACAAATGCCCAACGGCTACCAGACCCACCTTGGCGACGGTGGCCTCGGTTTGTCCGGCGGCCAACGCCAGCGCTTGGCCATCGCCCGGGCATTGCTGGTGGACGCACCGATCCTGCTGCTGGACGAAGCCACCAGCGCTCTCGACGCCCAGAGCGAACACCTGATCCAGCAAGCCCTGCCGAGCCTGATGAAAAACCGCACCACGCTGGTCATCGCCCACCGACTGGCGACGGTAAAAAACGCTGACCGGATCGCGGTGATGGACCAGGGGAAACTGGTGGCGGTGGGGACGCATCAGGAATTGATTGCGAGTAACGCGCTGTATGCGCGGTTGGCGGCGTTGCAGTTCAACGATGGACATGAGGCCGCGTGAAGAGAGCTGCTGAATGTTGTCGGAGTCGGGCATTATGTCGACCCCAGTTGCGAGCCTGGAAAGAGATATGAGTCGTTATCAACCCCCGTTGACCCTGACCACCAGAATGTTGGCGTTGGTCGCGGGGATGCTCGGCGACTGATTGGCATCCGCTAATCATCAGCTGCGTCTTCCATTACGAATTCGAGTTCATCCATCCCTTCACTGACGGTAACGGACGCATGGGCCGTCTTTGGCAGACTTTGATACTCAGTCAATGGCGCCCGGTGTTGGCATATTTGCCTGTCGAAGCGGTCATTCGAGATCAGCAGGATGCTTATTACGCGGCATTGTCGGCGGCTGATCAGTTGGCTGAGGCGACGCCTTTTGTCGAGTTCATGCTGCAAGCATTGAGTCTCGCGCTTGAGGAAGCAGCCCTTGGTGAATCAGTAACCGACCCAGTAACCGACCTGGTAAGCGACCCAGTAGGGAAATTGCTTTCAGCGCTCCATATTAACGGCACGCTTAAAATCAGCGACTTAATGACAGAGGTCGGTTTGGCTCACAAGGCGACCTTTCGGGCTAACTTTCTCAGGCCCGCATTGGCTGCCAACTTGATTGAAATGACCAATCCCGGGTCGCCAAGCAGCCCTGCTCAAAAATATCGACTGACCCAGCATGGCAAGCGGATTGCCGCACGGCTCAAGTCGGCGTAGTCGTTCTGGACGCGAATAAAAAATGCCCGCATCAATCGATGCGGGCATTTTTTGTCAGTGCTTCGAAGGCTCATTGATCGTCAAAATAGCGCTCATGCCAATCCACCAACGGCTGCGGTGAGTTGAGCTTCTGGCCGTAGATCACCGAGTACGACAGCACGTTCTGCACGTACTGACGGGTTTCGTCGAACGGGATGCTTTCCACCCAGACGTCGAAGCTCAGATGGTCCGCACCGCGTAGCCACTGACGCACGCGGCCGGGGCCGGCGTTGTAGGCTGCGGACGCGAGGACGCGGTTGCCATTGAACTGGCTGTGAACCTGGCTCAGGTAGGCGGCACCGAGCTGGATGTTCTTGTCCGGATCGAACACTTGCTGCGGCGAGGCCAGTGGAATGCTGAACTTGCGCGCAGTCTCCTTGGCGGTGCCGGGCATCAGCTGCATCAGGCCGCTGGCGCCGACGCCGGAGCGGGCGTCGGCCATGAAGGCACTTTCCTGGCGAGTGATGGCGAACACCCAGCTCGAGTGCAGGCCGCGAGCCTTGGCTTCGCGCACCAGGGTTTCGCGGTGGGCCATCGGGAAGCGGATATCCAGGTCGTCCCAGTACTTCGCCTGACTGATGGTGCGAATTGCCGGGAAATACCATTTCAGGTCGTAGGCCAGTTTCGCCTGGGCGACCATTTCGTCGCGGTTGAAGTGGCGGCTGACGTGGTACCACTCGCGACGACCGTCGACGATCTGCCCGCGAGCATGGAATTCCAGGGCGCGTCGTATGCCTGGGGTATTGCGCACCTTGTTGATCAGCGCCTGACTGAGCACCAGCGGTTTGTTGTTCAGTGAATAGGGGGACTGCGAGCGGTCGGCGGCCAGGAAACCGTAGAAGTCGCGCTCTTGAGCCAGGTTCTTGTAAAGCGTCTGTACTTCGGGATTCTGTGGCTGGGCCAGTTCCAGGCTGCGAGCCTGCCAGTAACGCCAGCGGTTGGTGGTGGCCAGATCCTGAGGCAGGCGACGCGTCAATTGATAGGCATCATCCCAGCGGGCCAGACGCAATAGCAGGCGCAGGCGCCATTCAGAAACGGTGTTGTCCCGCAACTCCGGGTCGTATTTGGTCATCACGTCCAGCGCGCGGCTGTCGAAACGTCGTGCAAGGGTCAGTCCGATTTCTCGGGCGATGGCCACTTTTTCGTCTCGCGAGAAGTGCATGCTGCTGGCATAGCCGTCGAGCAAGGCCATGGCCTTGTCCGGATCCTGTTTGGCCAGGCGGCGCAGGCCGAGGCTGACGATGTCGGACATTGGCTCGTCGGCCGGGGTGAAGCGCGACGGCTGATTGAGCAGCTCGGGTTTCTGCGCCACATCTATCAACAAACGACCGCGAGGGGCGAGGGTGGTCAGGCCACTCACCAGGCTGTTGGCCAACGGGTAGTTGCGCGCCTGGGCGGCGAGTTTAGTGCGCTCCCAGCGTTTCTGTTCGGTCAGTTGACCTTCGGCGGCCCAGATCCCGAACAAGCCATCACATGCCCCAGGCAGCGATTTACCGGTCAGCCAGAGTTTTTCGGCGTTGGCATAACCTTCGGTCTTCTGTTTGCGCGCGATCTGATTCTGCGCGTTCAGGCAGTCCAGTTCGGTGAAATTGAGTTTGGGGTCGTAGTACTTGACGAAGGTCTCCCAGTCGCCGCGATCGGCCAGCCAGCGCAACCAGCGAAGTTTCATCCAGTTGGCTTGCGGCAGGTCGCCGTGTTCGGCGAGAAATTTCTCGATTTCGGCATTGCTCGCGGTTTTCAGACGTGCGGTCAGTTCGTCATACGCAAGATAAGGCTCCAACGGGTAATCACTAAGAGCCTGGCTGTAACGGAAGTAAGGACCTGTATCACCCTTGGCCAGGGCACGCTTGGCTTCATCGTAGTATTGACGCTGGGTAGACAGGTCCACCGCCTGTGCTGTTTGGATGGCAGTGGCAGAAAGAAGAAAACAGGATAAAAGACCAAAAAGGCGACTGCGCATGAGACGTCCGAACAGAGAAATCATGACAAGCGTTGAAGATACCAACACTGAATTAACTGTAGCTTAGCCTTTTGCCAGCAGCGGGCGAAAGCTTTGCCGGCCTGTCAGCATCAGTTCGCAACATTTGTCATGCAGAGTGTCGCGAAGGTGAAATTGCCGGCCTTCTGAAGCCTCAATTCAGGTAGAATGCGCGCCCGGTTTTTGGAGAAGCTCATGACCCTGCTCAAATTCAGCGATGTGTCCCTTGCTTTCGGCTCTACGCCGTTGTTGGACAAGGTGTCCTGGCAGATCGCCCGTGGTGAGCGGGTGTGCATCATCGGCCGCAATGGCACTGGCAAGTCCAGCATGATGAAGCTCGTCAAGGGCGACCAGAAGCCCGATGACGGCTCCGTTTGGCGCGCACCCGGCCTCAAGATTGGCGAATTGCCGCAAGAATTGCCGGTAGCCGACGAGCGGACCGTGTTCGACGTGGTGGCTGAAGGCCTGGACGGTGTCGGCGAACTGCTCGCGCAGTATCACCACCTGAGCCAGAACATCGTCACCGACGCCGATCTGGACAAACTGATGCACGTCCAGCACGACCTCGAAGCCCGTGACGGCTGGCGTTTGCAGCAATTGGTCGACAGCACCTTGAGCCGTCTGCAGTTGCCGGCCGACAAGACCCTCGCCGAGTTGTCCGGCGGCTGGCGTCGTCGCGTCCTGCTGGCTCAGGCTCTGGTTTCCGAACCCGATCTGCTGTTGCTCGACGAACCGACCAACCACCTGGACATCGGTGCAATTGCCTGGCTCGAAGAAGCGCTGAAGGATTTCCAGGGCGCCGTGCTGTTCATCACGCACGACCGTTCATTCCTGCAGAACCTCGCGACCCGCATTCTCGAACTGGATCGCGGTGGCCTGATCGACTGGAACGGCGACTACGCCAGCTTCCTCGTGCACAAGGAAGCCTCGCTGGCCGCGGAAGACACCGCCAACGCGCTGTTCGACAAAAAACTGGCCCAGGAAGAAGTCTGGATCCGCCAGGGCATCAAGGCTCGCCGCACCCGTAACGAAGGCCGCGTCCGCGCCCTCAAAGCCCTGCGCAACGAGCGTAGCGAGCGTCGTGAGCGCACCGGCAAGGCCAACATCCAGCTGGATACCGCCGACAAGTCCGGCAAGCAGGTGATGGTCCTCGAGAACGTAAGCTTCGCTCACCCGGGCGGCCCGTTCCTGATCAAGGATTTCTCGATGGTCCTGCAGCGCGGCGACCGTATCGGTCTGCTCGGCGCCAACGGCACCGGCAAAACCACACTGCTGAAGCTGATGCTCAGCGGTCTGCAGCCAACCAGCGGCACAGTGGAAGAAGGGACGCGCATCGACGTGGCCTACTTCGACCAGTTGCGCCATCAGCTGGACCTGGAAAAGACCGTAATTGACAACGTTGCGGAAGGTCGCGACTTCATCGATATCGATGGTCAGAGCCGCCACGTGCTGAGCTACCTCGGCGATTTCCTGTTCAGCCCGCAGCGTGCCCGCACGCCGGTGAAGGCGCTGTCCGGTGGTGAGCGTGCCCGTCTGCTGCTGGCGAAACTGTTCAGCAAACCGGCGAACCTGCTGGTCCTCGATGAACCGACCAACGACCTCGACGTCGAAACCCTCGAGTTGCTGGAAGAGGTCTTGCTGACCTTCAACGGCACCGTGCTGATGGTCAGTCACGACCGGGCGTTCCTCGACAACGTGGTCACCAGTACCCTGGTCTTCGAAGGTGAAGGCAAGGTTCGCGAATACGTCGGTGGTTATCAGGACTGGCTGCGTCAGGGCGGCTCGCCGCGCCTGCTGGGCGTGACCGAGAGCAAGTCCGGCAAAGCCGACCTGACCTCTGCTGTCGTGACGGCCGAAGCTGCGCCAGTTGCTGCTGCAGTCGAAGCGCCGGTGGCGAAGAAGAAGCTCAGCTACAAGTTGCAGCGTGAGCTGGAAATGTTGCCGGGCCAGATCGAAGCCATGGAGCAGCAGATCGCTACCGTCGAGGCGCAAATGGCCGATGCCGGTTTTTATCAGCGTCCTGCGGCCGAGACCGCTGCCGTGATTGCTCAGTTGGAGCAGTTGCAGGCTGAGCACGACGTAATGGTCGAGCGTTGGGCCGAGCTGGATGCCTGATTGATCCTGCTATAAAAAAGCCCGGCGTTCAGTGATGAGCGCCGGGCTTTTCGTAAGTGCTGTGGTTTAGCTTTTGATCAGGCGCACCGCGAGCACATCACAAGGCGCACCGTGCAGCACGTCATTGGCAGTCGAGCCCAGCAGCAATGCCAGGCCGTGTCGGCCATGGCTGCCCACCACGATCAGGTCGCAGGTCTGTTCCTTGGCCAGGTGGTGGATCTCCTGGCGTGGCTGGCCGTAGGTCAGGTGGCTGTATTCCTTGGAGAGTTCCGGATACTTCACGATCAGTCGGTCCAGGCGTTCCTTGGCCTGATCGAACTGCTGTTGTTGCAGTTGTGACAGGTCCATGGGGACGTCGCCGCCAAAGGCCATGGCCATCGGTTCGACAATATGCACCAGGGACAGCTTCGCCCCGTTGCTCACTGACAGTTCGCGAGCGCGGTGGATTACAGGATCGCACTCTTCGGTTAGATCTACAGCGACCAGAATGTGGTTGTAGGGCATGAGGTGCTCCTCCTGAGGGTTGCAATATTGGTAAGTATGGCTGGTTTCAAGCGCATTGTTTCCACAGTGACCCAATGCGCTCATCAAGAATCGGGAGTACAGATATGACGGTCTGGATAGTGGTGTCAATCTTGTTGGTGGTTCTGAGTCCGCTGGCATGGTTGCGTCCGTCCCGCCACCAGAGCGGGCGCATGGCCTTGCGCATGGAGGCGAGGCGTATCGGATTGGCGATGCAGCTGGCGCCTCAGGACTGGCCGCACTGGCTGAGCAAGGAGCCGCCGAGCCCTTGCGCCCAATACCATCGACCGCGGCGTGGCAATCGGCCGGCGTGCTGGAGTTACTGGCAAAAAGCGCCGGGTGTGTGGGTCAATCAGTGGCAGGAGGTCTGCGAGGAGCCAGCGTTGCTGATTCATTTCGAAAAATTGCCCGACAACGTTTACAAGGTCGAAGCAGACAAGCAGATGATCACGTTGTATTGGGGTGAGAAGGGCGAAGCGACGGTTTTGCAGGATATTGATGCGGTGCTGAAGGCGCTGGCATAAATCACGGAAATTTCGCGCCGCAATGGCGCGAAATTTCCGGCAGACAGGCAATAAAAAGCCCGACATCATCATCGGGCTGGAGTTGGCCAGGCAGGCCGGTAATTCTGGGTGACACTGATCTTACGCTGGGCATTCGCCAAAAGCGTTCATGTTTTTTTCCACAAGGTCCCGCCAGCGTAGCCTGTTAAACAAAGGCTGCTTCGAATTAGGGCGACTTTTCTAACTATTGATCCTATGAATGGCCTTACATGCAGACGCGTGTTGCAGGGCTTCGCGGTACGGAAATGACCGGAAAGTCGCGTTTCAACCAGTATTTTGGGCGATTGACAATTGTCGGAAATTCCGTGAAGGTGACGTACCCAAATCAAACGGGCGTATGAATTGAGCGTTTGTATTACAGACCGCTCCTACAGAATCCCGACTATCGCGTTGGCGGGTGTGCCGGGTGAATGGGCGTAGCATTGACGTTAAACGTCCCTGCCGAACCATTCGCCTGCGTCCGACGTGTACTGTTCAGCTTCCATATCGTGGAGATCAGTTGATGATTTACGAAGGTAAAGCCATCACGGTTAAGGCTCTTGAAAGTGGCATCGTCGAATTGAAATTCGACCTCAAGGGTGAGTCCGTCAACAAGTTCAACCGTCTAACCCTGAACGAACTGCGTCAGGCCGTAGACACCATCAAGGCAGATGCTTCGATCAAGGGTGTGATCGTCAGCAGTGGCAAGGACGTGTTCATCGTCGGCGCCGACATCACCGAATTTGTCGAGAACTTCAAGCTGCCTGATGCAGAGCTTGTTGCTGGCAATCTGGAAGCCAACAAGATTTTCAGCGATTTCGAAGACCTCAACGTCCCGACTGTCGCCGCGATCAACGGCATCGCCCTGGGTGGCGGTCTGGAAATGTGCCTGGCGGCGGACTACCGCGTCATGTCCACCAAGGCCAAGATCGGTCTGCCGGAAGTCAAGCTGGGCATCTACCCGGGCTTCGGCGGTACCGTGCGCCTGCCGCGCATCATCGGTGCCGATAACGCCATCGAATGGATTGCCGCCGGCAAGGAAAACCGCCCTGAAGACGCGCTGAAAGTCGGCGCAGTCGACGCAGTGGTTGCCCCTGAGAAACTGCAGGAAGCTGCTCTGGAGCTGATCAAACGCGCCATTTCCGGCGAGTTCGACTACAAGGCCAAGCGTCAGCCGAAGCTCGAAAAGCTCAAGCTCAACGCCATTGAACAGATGATGTCGTTCGAAACCGCCAAGGGTTTCGTGGCCGGTCAGGCGGGCCCGAACTACCCGGCACCGGTCGAAGCGATCAAGACTATCCAGAAAGCCGCGAACTTCGGTCGCGACAAGGCGCTGGAAGTCGAAGCCAATGGTTTCGTCAAACTGGCCAAGACTTCTGCCGCGCAGAGCTTGATCGGGCTGTTCCTGAACGATCAGGAGCTGAAGAAAAAGGCCAAGGCCTACGACGAAATCGCCAAGGAAGTGAAGCAGGCTGCCGTATTGGGCGCTGGCATCATGGGCGGCGGTATCGCTTATCAGTCGGCCTCCAAAGGTACGCCGATCCTGATGAAGGACATCAACGAGCACGGCATCGAGCAAGGTCTGGCAGAAGCTGCCAAATTGCTGGTGGGCCGCGTTGATAAAGGTCGCATGACCCCGGCGAAAATGGCCGAAGTGCTCAATGGCATTCGTCCGACCCTGTCCTACGGTGATTTCGGTCACGTCGACCTGGTCGTCGAAGCCGTTGTCGAGAATCCGAAGGTCAAGCAAGCCGTTCTGGCTGAAGTCGAAGGCAAGGTCAAAGAGGACACCATCCTCGCGTCCAATACCTCGACCATTTCCATCAGCTTGCTGGCCAAAGCCCTCAAGCGTCCGGAAAACTTCGTCGGCATGCACTTCTTCAACCCGGTGCACATGATGCCGCTGGTTGAAGTGATCCGTGGCGAGAAGTCCAGCGAAGTGGCCGTTGCCACCACCGTTGCCTACGCCAAGAAAATGGGCAAGAACCCGATCGTCGTCAACGACTGCCCGGGCTTCCTGGTCAACCGCGTGCTGTTCCCGTACTTCGGCGGTTTCGCCAAGCTGGTCAGCGCCGGCGTAGATTTCGTGCGCATCGACAAGGTCATGGAAAAATTCGGCTGGCCAATGGGCCCGGCGTACCTGATGGACGTGGTCGGCATCGACACCGGTCACCACGGTCGCGACGTGATGGCTGAAGGCTTCCCGGACCGCATGAAAGACGACCGTCGTTCGGCCATCGACGTGCTCTACGAAGCCAAGCGCCTGGGTCAGAAAAACGGTAAGGGCTTCTACGCCTACGAGACTGACAAGCGCGGCAAGCAGAAGAAACTCGCCGATCCGTCGGTACTGGAAGTGCTTAAGCCAATCGTGTTCGAGCAGCGTGAAGTCACCGACGAAGACATCATCAACTGGATGATGATCCCGCTGTGCCTGGAAACCGTGCGTTGCCTGGAAGACGGCATTGTCGAAACCGCTGCAGAAGCCGACATGGGCCTGGTCTACGGTATCGGTTTCCCTCCATTCCGTGGCGGTGCGCTGCGCTACATCGATTCGATGGGTGTTGCAGAGTTCGTTGCCCTGGCTGACCAGTACGCTGATTTGGGCGCGCTGTACCACCCGACCGCAAAACTGCGCGAAATGGCCAAAACCGGCCAGCGGTTCTTCGGTTAAGCGCCCCCAACTAGAGTGAGAGTGAATATATGAGCTTGAATCCTAGAGACGTCGTGATTGTCGACTTCGGTCGTACTCCGATGGGCCGCTCCAAGGGCGGCATGCACCGCAACACCCGCGCTGAAGACATGTCGGCGCACCTGATCAGCAAATTGCTGGAACGCAACGTCAAGGTTGATCCGGGCGAAGTCGAAGACGTGATCTGGGGCTGTGTGAACCAGACCCTGGAGCAGGGCTGGAACATCGCTCGCATGGCGTCCCTGATGACTCAGATCCCGCACACCGCTGCCGGCCAGACCGTCAGCCGTCTGTGTGGTTCGTCGATGAGCGCTCTGCACACTGCTGCGCAAGCGATCATGACCGGCAACGGTGACGTGTTCGTGGTTGGCGGCGTCGAGCATATGGGTCACGTGAGCATGATGCACGGTGTCGATCCGAACCCGCACATGTCCCTGTACGCGGCGAAAGCCTCGGGCATGATGGGTTTGACCGCAGAAATGCTCGGCAAAATGCACGGCATCAGTCGCGAACAACAGGACGCTTTCGGCGTGCGCTCCCACCAGCTCGCTCACAAGGCGACACTGGAAGGCAAGTTCAAAGACGAAATCATCCCGATGCAGGGCTACGACGAGAACGGTTTCCTGAAACTGTTCGACTACGACGAAACCATTCGTCCGGAAACCACCCTGGAAAGCCTGGCGGCTCTCAAGCCTGCTTTCAATCCTAAGGGCGGCACCGTGACAGCCGGTACTTCGTCGCAAATCACCGACGGTGCTTCGTGCATGATCGTGATGTCGGCGCAGCGTGCACAGGACCTGGGCATTCAGCCTATGGCGGTGATTCGTTCGATGGCAGTGGCAGGTGTGGACCCGGCGATCATGGGCTATGGTCCAGTACCGGCCACACAAAAAGCACTGAAGCGCGCGGGTCTTGGCATTAACGATATCGACTTCTTTGAGCTCAACGAAGCTTTCGCCGCACAGGCCCTGCCAGTGCTGAAAGATTTGAAAGTACTCGACAAGATGAACGAGAAGGTTAACCTGCACGGCGGTGCGATTGCCCTGGGTCACCCATTTGGTTGCTCCGGTGCGCGTATCTCCGGCACTCTGCTGAACGTGATGAAGCAAAATGGCGGCACCTTCGGGGTAGCTACCATGTGCATTGGTCTCGGCCAAGGCATCTCCACCGTCTTCGAACGCGTTTAAGCGTTTCGTCGAAGGAAGCCGGGGCCAAGTGCCCCGGTTTTTGTTTTTCTGAATTTATTTTTGTTTTTATTTTGAAAAGATTTGAGCGAGGGCCAAACCATGCCGATACAACCTGGGCTCTACCAACATTACAAAGGTCCGCAGTACCGCGTATTCAGTGTTGCGCGGCATTCGGAAACCGAAGAAGAAGTGGTGTTCTACCAAGCCCTGTATGGCGATTACGGCTTTTGGGTGCGCCCCTTGAGCATGTTCCTGGAGTCGGTCGAGGTTGACGGCGAACAGGTGCCACGCTTTGCTTTGGTGCAAGCCGAACCGAGCATATTTCCGCAGCCATAAGGGGAGTGCGCGCAGAACCCTGCGCTTGACCTCACCTTGTAGCCACTATATATAGCGGTGCCGCGTCAGGCGCCAACCGCCTTTCACTTCTAGAATTCAGGAATTTTCTGATCCATGGGCAAATCGCTGGTCATTGTGGAATCCCCGGCTAAGGCCAAGACCATCAACAAGTATCTGGGTAACCAATACGTGGTGAAGTCGAGTATCGGCCATATCCGAGACCTGCCCACCAGCGGTTCGGCTAGCGCCAGCAAAGAGCCCGCCGCCAAGCGCGGCAAGGCCGCCGCGGGTGAAGGTCCGGTGCTCACGCCGAAAGAGAAGGCGCGCAAGCAGCTGGTCTCGCGCATGGGTGTCGATCCCGATCATGGCTGGAAAGCCAAGTACGAGATCCTCCCGGGCAAGGAAAAGGTCATCGAAGAGCTACGACGGCTCGCCAAAGATGCTGACACCATCTATCTCGCAACCGACTTGGATCGCGAGGGGGAAGCCATTGCCTGGCACCTGCGCGAAGCCATCGGTGGTGATGACAGCCGCTACAAGCGCGTGGTGTTCAACGAAATCACCAAGAAGGCGATTCAGGAAGCCTTCTCCAAGCCGGGCGAGCTGGACATCGACCGTGTAAACGCCCAGCAGGCGCGTCGTTTCCTCGACCGCGTGGTGGGTTACATGGTTTCGCCGCTGCTGTGGGCCAAAGTCGCCCGTGGCCTGTCCGCCGGTCGCGTGCAATCGGTTGCCGTGAAGCTGGTGGTTGAGCGTGAGCGTGAAATTCGCGCGTTCAACCCGGAAGAGTACTGGGAAGTTCATGCCGACCTCGGCACCGCCAAGGGCGCGACTGTGCGTTTTGATGTGGCGCGCGAGAAAGGCGAAGCCTTCAAGCCGCTGAACGAAACCCAGGCCATGGCCGCACTGGAAAAGCTCAAGGCTTCCAGCTACAGCATCGTCAAGCGCGAAGACAAACCGACCAGCAGCAAGCCGTCGGCACCGTTCATCACTTCCACCCTGCAACAGGCCGCGAGTAACCGCCTGGGCTTCGGCGTGAAGAAAACCATGATGATGGCCCAGCGTTTGTACGAAGCCGGCTACATCACTTACATGCGTACCGACTCCACCAATCTCTCGGTTGATGCCGTGACGATGGCGCGTACTTATATTGAAGGCGAGTTCGGCAAGAAGTACCTGCCGGAAAACCCGAACGTCTACAGCAGCAAGGAAGGCGCACAAGAGGCTCACGAAGCGATTCGTCCCTCCGATGCCAATACCGAGCCAAGCAAGCTGTCGGGCATGGAGCGCGATGCTGAGCGGCTCTATGAGCTGATCTGGCGCCAGTTCCTCGCTTGCCAGATGCTGCCGGCCCAATACCTGTCGACCACTGTCACCGTCGGTGCCGGCGATTTCGAGTTGCGTGCCAAAGGACGGATCCTGAAATTCGACGGTTACACCCGCGTCATGCCGCAAATTGCCAAGCCTGGCGATGACGACGTGTTGCCGGACATGGCTCAGGGCGACGCGATGAAGCTGATCAAGCTTGATCCGACCCAGCACTTCACCAAGCCGCCGGCGCGTTACTCGGAAGCGAGCCTGGTTAAAGAAATGGAAAAACGCGGCATCGGTCGTCCTTCGACCTACGCGGCGATCATTTCGACGATCCAGGATCGTGGCTACGTTGCGCTGCACAACCGTCGTTTCTACTCGGAAAAAATGGGCGACATCGTTACCGAACGTCTGGCCGAAAGCTTCTCCAATCTCATGGACTACGGCTTCACTGCCGGCATGGAAGAGAACCTCGATGACGTGGCCCAGGGTGAGCGCGACTGGAAGAACGTACTCGATGAGTTCTATGGCGACTTCAAGAAGAAGCTCGAAGTAGCCGAAAGCGCCGAAGGCGGAATGCGCGCCAATCAGCCGGTAATGACTGATATTCCGTGTGTGTTGTGCGGTCGTCCGATGCAGATTCGCACCGCATCGACCGGCGTGTTCCTCGGCTGCTCGGGCTACAGCCTGCCGCCGAAAGAGCGCTGCAAGGCTACGGTCAACCTGGTGCCGGGTGATGAAATCGCGGCGGACGACGAAGGTGAATCGGAATCGCTGGTGCTGCGTGGCAAGCATCGCTGCCCGATCTGCAGTACGGCGATGGACGCTTACCTGCTGGATGAGAAACGCAAGCTGCACATCTGCGGTAACAACCCGGATTGCTCTGGCTACGAAATCGAAGAGGGCACCTATCGCATCAAGGGCTACGAAGGTCCGAGCCTGGAGTGCGACAAGTGCGGCAGCGAGATGCAGCTCAAGACCGGCCGTTTCGGCAAGTTCTTCGGTTGCACCAACGCGACGTGCAAGAACACCCGCAAACTGTTGAAAAGCGGTGATGCAGCACCGCCGAAGATGGATCCGGTGAAGATGCCTGAGCTGAAATGCGAAAAGGTCAACGACACTTACATCCTGCGCGACGGTGCTTCCGGCCTGTTCCTGGCGGCCAGTCAATTCCCGAAAAACCGCGAGACCCGAGCTCCGCTGGTCATGGAAATTGTGCCGCACAAGGATGAGATCGATCCGAAGTACCACTTCCTCTGCGAAGCACCGAAGAAAGATCCGGACGGCCTGCCTGCGGTGATCCGTTATAGCCGTAAAACCAAAGAGCAGTACGTGCAGACTGAAGTCGAGGGTAAGCCTACTGGCTGGAAAGCCTACTACGACGGCGGCAAGTGGACAGTTGAAGACAAGCGCCCGGCGAAGACTGCCAAGGCTTAAAAGGCGCTGAACACAAAAGGCCGCATGACAACCCTCGGGTTTTCATGCGGCCTTTTTGTTTTGTGCTTGCGGGAAGCGGAGCTGATCCACGACACTGTCTGACCTGCGTGAAGCAATTATTTCGTTGTGGAGGCTGCCGTCATGGCCCACGAACTCTATACCCGTACCAACCAGAAGATTTACTTCGCCGGCCTGTCGCTGGAAGCGCTCGCCAGAGCCGAAGAGGGGCGGGCGATGAATTCCCTGGCGCTGATCCAGGCCGGACGTGAATCGGCGTTATTTCACCTTTACGGTGCATTGCTTGGGCTGTGCCATGAAATCGCCGGTTTCTATCGCTTGCCTCAAGCCAACGCGCCTCGGGCCGAGTTGCTGCTGACGCGCGAAGTGCTTGAAGCCATTGCGATTCCGGAAATGGCCGAGATGGTCGAGTTGGCCAATAATCCGGAAACCTGGCTGGCCAAACTGCTGGCAGCTCATGCTGCGCTGTTTCAGCCGCCTCGGGCGCCGCACAAGCCTAAGGGTGACGTGACGCAGCCGCTGATCCTGGCCGTTAACCTGGATGAAGAAGAGGCTCCGCAGGAGCTGAGCCGGGAAGAGCTGGAGAGCTGGCGTCAGAATCTCAAGGGACTGGCGATTCGGTTTCGTGAAGGCCTGAACGAGTGCTGAAGGATAGAGCGGAATAATGGATGGCCCGGTGGGTTGTCCGTTCAGGTCTGAGAGCTGTCGGACCTTTCTCTATATGATGGCATCTGGTCAAGATCCCGAGCGAAGCCTGGCCGATGCCTATATAATCCCCGCCTTTCGTGGAGAACAGACCTTTATGCCAACGTCCTTTCTAGAAATTGTCGAGTTACCAGACGGCCGTATTGAGCTGCGCAGGGCTGAGGACGAGGGTTCTCTGGTTACTTTGGATTTCTCCGAGGATGCCAAAGCGTTTCTGCAGGGTCAGCACGTGGAAGTCGCCAAGGCGATGTTGAGCGTCGGCGTTCAGATGGCCGGACGCTTGGTTGAAGGCGATTTCAATACAGACGAGGCGTCTCGGGTTCTTCATTGATCCCGCCCGTCGGTTTTTTGCTGATCTCGCTACAGTTTGGCTTCTCTATCCTTGGAGAAGCCCCGCGTTGTTCAACGCGCGCATTGTTTGTCAGTTAACCCAATCGAATATTCAGGCTTTGTGCGTCCCCGATCCGGGCGGCGCTGATCAGCTGTTGCCGTGAAGTTGTGCTCAAAGGGTTGAGCCAGCTGACCACCGTGTGGCTGCGGCCCAGGCGCAAGGCCTCGCAGGTCAGTTGCTGTGCGCTCTGAGTGCCGCGCGGTTGCAGCAGCAGGATGCGTTCGCGGTTAAGGCCGGCGTCCCGCAACCAGGCCTGGGTCAGGCTGGCGGGTGGCGCGATCAGCGTTAGCCAGCGCGCGTCCTGGTCCTGGCTCAGTTCCCTGAGAATCGGCGCCAGAAGGTTCAGGCAGTTCCCGGCGGCACCACGCAGCGACAGCTCACTGAAGACTTCGGGCTCGGCGCTCCAGGGTGACTCGACCACATCTTTCAGGATCGGCGCCAATGGCTGCACCATGAAAGCCTCGAACAACGGCAGTTGGGCTTGTTGTGATGTATGTGGGAACTGCATAAAGCCTCCTTTAGCGGCGAATGACGCCGACACTCAAGCCTTCGATCACCAGTTCCTGATCTTTCAGGTTCACTTCGATAGGGGCGAATTCAGGGTTTTCGGCGATCAACCAGACCTTGCTGCCGTCGCGCTTGAAACGCTTGACGGTCACTTCGTCGCCGATCCGAGCTACTACAATCTGGCCGTTGCGGGCTTCTCGGGTGGTGTGCACTGCCAGCAGGTCACCGTCGAAAATGCCTACATCCTTCATGCTCATGCCATGAACCCGAAGTAGATAGTCGGCGCGAGGATGGAAGAACGACGGGTTGATGTTGCAAGACTCTTCGATGTGCTGCTGGGCTAGGATCGGAGCACCGGCAGCCACTCGGCCAATGATCGGCAAGGTGGACTCGTCGGCCTTGGCTTCAAAGCCGGGAATGCGAATGCCACGGGAAGCACCGGGTGTCATCTCGATCGCTCCCTTGCGGGCCAGCGCCTTGAGATGTTCTTCTGCCGCATTGGGTGACTTGAAGCCCAGTTCCTGAGCGATTTCCGCGCGGGTGGGTGGGTAGCCGTTGTCTTCGAGGCAGCGTTTGATGAAGGCCAGAATCTCTGCTTGGCGTGGCGTCAGCTTTAGCATAATGATCGCTCTGTCTTTTTATACAGTGACTGGGATTATATACAGTGAAACGGTCTTGGCAATGCTCCTTTTTTTGCCGACCGCCAGACGGTCGATGAGCACGCTGATTCACGCTTGCGAGTTGTATGGTTAAATAGCTGACCGGCCATTCCCAAAACGAACCGTCAGGCTTGACAAGGCCTGGGCTGAAACGTATGTTTCAAACAAGTGTTTGTCAGGCGGAGTAGCCATGGCCCAGTCGGAAACCGTTGAACGCATTCTTGATGCTGCCGAGCAATTGTTCGCGGAAAAAGGTTTTGCTGAAACCTCATTGCGTCTGATCACCAGCAAGGCCGGTGTCAATCTGGCGGCGGTGAACTATCACTTCGGTTCAAAGAAGGCCTTGATCCAGGCAGTTTTCTCGCGCTTTCTCGGGCCGTTCTGCTTGAGCCTCGATAAAGAGCTCGAGCGGCGTCAGGCCAAGCCGGAGAACAAGCCGACGCTAGAGGAGCTGCTGGAAATCCTCGTCGAGCAAGCTCTGGTGGTGCAGCCACGTAGCGGCAACGATCTGTCGATTTTCATGCGATTGCTGGGCCTGGCTTTCAGTCAGAGCCAAGGGCACTTGCGGCGTTATCTGGAAGACATGTACGGCAAGGTGTTCCGCCGCTACATGATGTTGGTCAACGAAGCTGCGCCGCGTATCCCGCCGATCGAGTTGTTCTGGCGCGTGCACTTCATGCTCGGTGCCGCCGCATTCAGCATGTCCGGTATCAAGGCCCTGCGCGCAATTGCCGAGACCGACTTCGGCGTCAACACCTCCATTGAGCAAGTAATGCGTCTGATGGTGCCGTTCCTGGCGGCTGGCATGCGCGCCGAAACCGGGGTCACCGACACGGCCATGGCCACCGCGCAGTTGCGTCCACGCAGCAAATCGACCCCGGCCGTCGCCAAGGTTTAACTGCGCACGGGTGGGCGCGGCAGCTGACATCCGCTAAGCTAGCCGCCCATGCCGACTCTCGTTTTGAACCCGCTCCCCATTTGTATCGCCGACCTGCCGGGCATTGCCCATGGCGGCGATTTTGTGCGAGCCGGATTTATCATTATCAAGGAATCTCTATGACTGCTGGCCTGCAAGGCTCGTTGATGGTGGACGTCGCCGGTACCTGGCTGACGGCTGAAGATCGCCAATTGTTGCGCCAGCCCGAAGTGGGCGGCCTGATCATTTTCGCCCGCAATATCGAACACCCGCGTCAGGTGCGCGAATTGAGCGCCTCAATCCGCGCCATTCGTCCCGATCTGCTGTTGGCAGTCGACCAGGAGGGCGGCCGGGTTCAGCGTTTGCGTCAGGGTTTTGTACGCCTGCCAGCCATGCGCGCCATCGCTGACAACCCGAATGCCGAGTACCTCGCCGAGCAGTGCGGCTGGATCATGGCGACTGAAGTGCTGGCCGTCGGCCTCGATCTGAGTTTCGCTCCCGTGCTGGACCTCGACTTCCAGCGCAGCGCTGTGGTCGGCACCCGTTCATTCGAAGGTGATCCCGAACGTGCAGCGTTGCTGGCGGGAGCCTTCATTCGCGGCATGAACAGCGCCGGGATGGCCGCCACCGGCAAGCACTTTCCCGGTCACGGCTGGGCCGAGGCCGATTCCCACGTTGCAATCCCTGTTGATGAACGCAGTCTCGACGAAATCCGCGCCAATGACCTGGTGCCGTTCGCCCGACTGAGCAAGCAATTGGCTGCAGTCATGCCGGCCCACGTGATCTATCCGCAAGTCGATTCGCAGCCTGCCGGCTTCTCCCGCCGCTGGTTGCAGGACATCCTGCGTGGCGAACTGCAATTTGACGGCGTGATCTTCAGCGATGACCTGTCCATGGCCGGTGCCCACGTAGTCGGCGATGCTGCCAGCCGTATCGAAGCGGCGCTGACGGCCGGTTGCGACATGGGCCTGGTGTGCAACGATCGCGCGGCCGCTGAATTGGCCCTGAGCGCCGCCCAGCGCCTGAAGGTAAAGCCGTCCGAGCGCATTGCGCGGATGCGCGGCCAGTCGTACGCCAGCACTGAATACCGTCAGGATCCTCGCTGGCTGACAGCCGTGGGCGCGCTCAAAGATGCTCAACTGATCGATTGAGACCTTTCGGCTTACATGCTGAGTTTTGATACCTGCGAACTGCGATCACTTTCAGAAGTGTAAATATGATGCTGGCAATTATTGAGCAACTTCATGAACTGTCATGGGCGGAGGAGTTCAGTCATCGTGCTCTGAATAAGGCTCGCAGATACGCTGTAGAAAACCGGGTGCAAATCTGCGAAATCGAGGACGCTCTCGTTCTCGCCATCTGCAAAGGTTCCCAAGGGAATATTTACGAACAAGCCATTGAACTCATCGAAGACCCTAATGGTGATTTTGAGCTGGTTTGTTCTTGTTCGTGTCCGGTGGTGATCAATTGCAAGCACTGCGCAACCGTGCTTTACAACTTGCAAGAACTGCCGATGGACTCGTTCAAAAGCACTGCCTCGGTTCAACTGAATCGTGAGTTGGAGCGTTGGCTCAATGATATTCCCCACGACGTTCCAGATCGCGAGGGGGCTGCGCAGAGCGCTGGCACTTGCTGGGTATACAAACTCAAAGCAACGTCCACCACAGGCAAGTGGTTGCTGGAAATCTACAAGGCTCGTCAGCTCAAGGATGGCCGCTTGCAGGACATCAAATCGGTGTACTCGCCGTCAGATGCACTGATGCGCGAGCCCGGCTATCTGTCGGAGCTTGACTTGCGAATCGCAAGATTGCTGGTCGCCGTCCACTCCCAACATTCGTTTTACAGCGGCTATCCCCTGCAGGGCAGCAGTGGCGCCGAAGTTCTTCAATTGGCATTAAAAACCTCACGCCTGTATCTCGATTTCGAACAATTGCAGCCGCTGGTAGCTGGAAAGAGCAGGTCTGGGCAGTTTGCCTGGACCGAGCAACTCAGCGGCAGCTTCCGTCCTCAGTGGCGTAGTGAGGAAGCGTCTGAAGAAACGGTTCTGGCGCTGGAACCTTTGTACTACCTGGATCGCGAACGGCTGGAAGTTGGGCCGCTGCTTAGCGAGCTAGACGGAAAGCTGGCCTGCCATCTGTCATTGGTCCCTGACATTCCCGCACCTCAGGCCATGCAGTTCAGCCATCGGATGAGTGCTGTAACTCGAGTCGTGCCTCCACCGCATGCATTGACCGAGCGGATCGTCGATGACGTCGAACCCCAAGCCTTCCTGACGCTTGCAAGCACTAACCGTTACAGGAACTGGAAGCATGAAGTTGAACATCGCGCGGCTTTGGCGTTTACCTATAACGGGCACGTGGCGGCGGACAAAAAATCCTCAGAAGTACTGATACTGTCCGGCACCGAAACCCAGCGCATCCAACGCAAAACCGTGGCTGAAAAAGCCTTGCGCCAAGCTTTGCAAAAACAGGGCTTCAAAAAGGCCACCCGTAAAAGTGATGCGCTACCCGACAGTGCGGGCGAAATGTTCGATTTGCCGGACGACTCGGCTTGGCTGACTTTTGTGCAGTCCGTAGTCCCGGCGCTCAGAGAGGCAAATTGGCAGATCCGTATCGATGAGAGCTTTCATTTCAATGTGCAGCCCGTAGATGAATGGTATGCCGATGTCGAGGAATCTCCGGGGCGCGAGTGGTTCGATCTGCAGTTGGGTGTCGTAGTCAATGGCGAGCGCCACAGTTTGCTGCCCATCCTGCTGCAATTGTTGCGCAGACAGCCGCAGCTGCTGAACCCGACAGAGCTGGCCATGCGTGACGATGACGATCAAGTGCTGATCGATCTCAACAGTGGGCAGTTGGGTGCCAAGCCAGGTATAAAAATTGCGCTGTCCCTGGGACGAATCAAACCATTGATGGCAACGCTCGGTGAGTTGTATTTGGGGGGGAGCAGCAGCGCCTCGTTACGCTTGAGCGCTCCTGATGCGGCGCGACTGAGCGAGCTGGAGGGGTTGCCGCTGGTCTGGCAGGGCGGTGAGCGCTTGCGCAGTTTCGCCAAACGCTTGCGTGAATCGACTCAGGCGAACGTTGCTGTTCCGGAAGGCCTCAATGCCACATTGCGGCCTTATCAGCTTGAAGGTCTGAACTGGATGCAGACTCTTCGTGAGCTTGAGGTTGGCGGTATTCTTGGCGACGACATGGGCCTGGGCAAGACCCTGCAAACACTGGCTCATTTACTCGTCGAGAAGCAGGCAGGGCGACTCGATGTTCCGGCACTTGCGGTGATGCCGACCAGCCTCATTCCCAACTGGCTCGACGAAGCGGCACGCTTCACCCCGCAGCTGAAAGTCCTGGCGCTGCATGGCGCTACTCGGCAAAAGGATTTCATCAACCTTGCCGAATACGATCTGGTGCTGACCACGTATGCGTTATTGCCGCGCGATCTTGAGGTTTTGCAACCACAGGTCTGGAGCGTACTGATTCTCGATGAAGCACAGAACATCAAAAATCCGCTCAGCAAAGCTGCCCAGGCTGCCCGTGATCTGGAGGCCCGGCAGCGTTTGTGCCTGTCCGGCACGCCATTGGAAAATCACCTCGGCGAGCTATGGTCACTGTTTCACTTCCTGTTGCCCGGGTGGCTGGGCGACAGTAAAACCTTCAATCGTGACTACCGCACCCCGATCGAGAAGCACGGCAATAGCGAACGGATGCAGCACCTGACTGCCCGCATAAAGCCCTTTCTGTTGCGCCGCAAGAAAGAACAGGTCGCCACCGAGTTGCCGCCAAAAACCGAAATCGTGCATTGGATCGAACTCAGCGATGGGCAGCGGGATGTTTATGAAACCGTGCGCGTGGCGATGGACAAAAAGGTGCGTGATGAAATTGCCCGCAGCGGCGTTGCGCGTAGCCAGATCATCATCCTCGACGCTTTGCTGAAGTTGCGTCAGGTGTGCTGCGATCTGCGGCTGGTCAAAATGTCCCTGACGGCGAAAGCACTTCGTGCGGGCAGCGGCAAGTTGATCGGTTTGATGGAGATGCTGGAGGAGTTACTCAGTGAAGGACGCAAGATTTTGCTGTTTTCGCAGTTCACTTCGATGCTTGCATTGATTGAGGAGGAATTGCTGCAGCGTGGCGTCGGCTATGCGTTGTTGACTGGCGAAACGACTGATCGGCGCACGCCAGTCAAAGGCTTCCAGAGCGGCAAGGTGCCGTTGTTCCTGATCAGTCTGAAAGCGGGTGGCACGGGGCTTAATCTGACAGCGGCCGACACGGTGATTCACTTCGATCCGTGGTGGAACCCTGCTGTTGAAAACCAGGCCACCGATCGTGCTTACAGGATCGGTCAGGACAAACCGGTGTTCGTCTACAAGATGATTGCCAAGGGCACGGTGGAAGAGAAAATACAGGCACTGCAACAGGAGAAGGCGGCGTTGGCCGGGGCTGTGCTTGAAGGTGGGACGACCGGAGGGTGGAAGCTTGAGCAGAGTGACATTGAAGCGTTGTTTGCGCCGTTGCCTGAACCCAGGTCCTGATAGCTGATTTCTTCAGTCAATACGAGGTGACCCCATCGCGGGCAAGCCACGCTCCCACAGGGTTGAGGTTAACCCTGTGGGAGCGGCGGTGAGGCGATCGACTTGCTCGCGAAAGCGACCTACCAGGCGGCGACTATCTCAGCGCTTTTCCAGCTTGTCCGGCAGTGGCGCAAACAACGCTTCAATATCATCACTCTGCAACTTCCAGTCCCCGGTCTGGCGTCCGTCCAGCACGCCAGCCGCCAGGTCGGATTTTTCCTTCTGCAGATGCTGAATCTTCTCTTCCACCGTGCCCCGGGCAATCATCTTGTAGACGAACACCGGTTTCTCCTGGCCAATGCGATACGCTCGGTCAGTGGCCTGGTTTTCCGTCGCCGGGTTCCACCATGGATCGTAGTGAATCACCGTGTCGGCTTCGGTCAGGTTCAGGCCGACGCCACCCGCCTTCAGGCTGATCAGAAAGATCTGACGCTTGCCGCTCTGGAAGTCTTTGACCGGTGCGCGCCGGTCGCGGGTCTGCCCGGTCAGCAGCGCATAATCGACTCCGCGTTTTTTCAGCTCATCTTCAATCAACGACAGCATCGAAGTGAACTGCGAGAACAGCAGGATCCGTCGACCTTCATCGAACAATTCCTCAAGCATTTCCATCAGGCTGTCGAGCTTGCCCGAGGTGCTGCCGCGTGTGGGCAGGGTGGCATCGTTGACCAGACGCAAATCGCAGCAAACCTGGCGCAGCTTCAGCAGCGCCTCAAGAATGATGATCTGGCTGCGCGCCACGCCCTTGCGGGTGATCTCGTCGCGGACTTTCTTGTCCATCGCCAGGCGCATGGTTTCGTACACGTCACGCTGGGCTTCGTTGAGCTCGACCCAATGGATGATTTCGGTTTTCGGCGGCAACTCGGTCGCCACTTGCTCTTTGGTTCGACGCAGCAGGAACGGTTTTATCCGACCGTTGAGGTGCTGAAGTCGTACTTCGCTGCCGCGCTTTTCGATTGGCACGCGGTAATCGCGGTTGAAGCTTTTCACGTCACCCAGCCAGCCGGGCAGCAGGAAGTGAAACAGCGACCATAGCTCACCCAGGTGGTTTTCCAGTGGTGTGCCGCTCAGGCACAGACGCTGACGGGCATTCAATTCGCGGGCGGCGTGTGCGGCCTTGCTGTTGGGGTTCTTGATGTACTGCGCCTCGTCCAGAACCAGTACGTGCAAAGGTTGCGCGGCGAGACGTTCGACGTCCTTGGGCAGCAGCGCATAGGTGGTCAGGATCAGGTCGTAATCGGCCAGCGTGTCGAAATGCTTTTTGCGACTGGCACCGTACAGCGCCAGCACTTTGAGTTGCGGCGTGAAGTGCGCCGCCTCATCCAGCCAGTTGGGGATCAGGCTGGTGGGCATCACCACCATGCACGGCCGATCAAGGCGTCCGGCGTTCTTCTCGCTGAGAATGTGCGCCAAGGTCTGTAGGGTTTTGCCCAGCCCCATGTCGTCCGCGAGAATCCCGCCGACTTCCAGTTGTCGCAACGACTGCATCCAGCTCAAGCCTTCCAGCTGATAGGGGCGCAAGGTCGCGTTCAGGCCTTCCGGTGCAGTCGAGGTAAAGTCCTTGATGTCCCGCAGCCGCTGGGCAAAGGTGCGAATTTGCTCGCCGCCCTCCCAAAGCAGCGGCAGGTCCTCCAGCGGATTCAGGCGCGTGGCATCGGCCTTGCTCAGGCGCAGCGTCGTTTCGCCGGGTTCTTGCAGGTAGAACTCGCCGAGGGTCGCCAGTACCGGTTTCAATCGGCCGAAGGGCAGGGCGACTTGCAATGGTCCGTGCTCGGAGTTCGGGCGATTGGGGATGTTCACCAGGATCAACTCGTCGTCGCGCCGTCGTGCAAGGCGTTCCGGGTTGAGGATCTCGGTGTGAGAACGCATCAGGTTCAGCAGGATCGGCAGCAGGCTCAGCCGTTCGCCGTTGACGATGATTCCCAGCTCCAGATCGAACCAGTCACGCTCCGGCGCCTGTTCTACGGTGGCGTACCAATCGTCCACGGCGGTCAGGTCGAAGCCGAAGTCTTCGTCGATCTGCAACTCCCAACCCTGGGTGCGCAGCTTCGGCAGTTCATTGAGGGTGAAGGTCAGCCAGGCGCTGTCGTTGACCATCTCGAAAAGTTCGCCGGCGCTTTCCGGCAAGGCTTTGCTTTGCCGGGTGGCGACCTTGAAGCCAAGGATTCGCAGTTGCTCCCTGTAGGTCTGTTCGACTTCCGGGTGGCGTTTTATCCGTAGCGTTTGCGTCTCCTGGCGAATCAGGATGTCGGCGTTCTTCTGTCCGGAAACGTATTCATCCAGATAGCCGAATGACAACGCCGCGCGATGCTGAATGTAACGTTGCATCTTGCCGTTACGCGGTTCGAAGGCGCTGAACTCGATGCTCGCCAGCCACAAGCGCGGCACCGGCTGCACGTTATCCACCAGTACTTGCGGGGGCTTCGGGCTACGGTTTTCCAGTACGGCTTGAAGTTTCTCGAGTAGCTCGGCGTCTTGCGCGGCGGCGGGGTAGGCCAGGGTTTCCTGCACTTTCAGTAGCACCGCTGCGCAGTGTTTGCAGTTGTTGTGAACCGGGCAGGTGCAGGTGGCGTCGATCATCAGCAACGTGGCTTTGGCTGACTCGCGCAGGCGAATGGTCTGACGGTAAACATTGCCGCCAGAGCCCTCGCAGACGGCAATGATGGTGGCGTCACCGGCCTCGATGATCCTGACGCGGTTCTCCAAAGCGTAGCGACGGCCACGCTCCAGGCTCTGTTCCTTGAATCGGCTGACCCAGGAAGGTGCCAGGGGTTTGCTCAGGGTCGCTGACATAAGGACTCAATCAGTCCGGAATTTCTTCGGGGACTGGCCGAGGCGCAGGGGAGGTGAGCGAGGTGATCTTGATCAACAGGCCCAAGTGGCCATTGTCGAGGAAGTTCAACTGGCCGTTCTTGGTGTGGCTTTCCTGTTTCATGCGTTCGCTGGCGGTGACCATGCCGTTGGCGTCGATCTGGTTAACCCAGAAGTCGGCGTCGACGTCGGTGAAACGCCCCAGTTTCATGCTCAGCGTGCCCTCGATCGGGAACTGGCCGAACTGTTCCTTGCCCTCGCTGATCGCAACTTTGCTGGCCTCTTCGCCAAGGTTCTGTTGCCAGGCCTTGTGCAGCAATACCGTGTATTCATTGCTGGCGGTGAGTTTTTCCACTTCGGCATTGAGGCTTGGGGTGCGCAGGCTGTCGGGGCTGATGGGCTGAGCACCAGCCGCCCAGTCTTCCGGCGCGGCGCGGCTGACGATAGCGGGCACGGCGTTTTGGCGGACCAGGATCATTTCAATCTGATACAAGTCATCGGCAAATGCCGTAGGGCTGACCAGCGCTGTTAATAACATGGTCAACGAGGTCAGTGAGCGGAACAGGCGCATGCGGCGTCCTTCAAGCAGTTTTCGGAATGAGGTGCTCAAACAGCGCCTCTACAGTATTAAAGCGCTCTTCCGGGCGCTCCATCGGCACCTGGAATTTAAACATCGTGGCGCCTTCGAATTTGTAGCGTTTTGGCTGGCTCTGGATCAACTTGATCAGCGTCAGCGGGTCGACCGGTGTTTGTGCCGCGAACTCGATTCGGCCACCTTGCGGGCCGCCGTCGACTTTCTTGATGCCCAGTATCTCGGCCTGCAATTTCAGCGCGGTAATGCGCATCAGGTTCTTGGTCGGCTCCGGCAGCAAACCGAAACGATCGATCATCTCCACCTGCAAGTCCTTGAGGCCTTCCTCGTCGGTGGCCGAGGCGATGCGTTTGTAGAGAATCAGTCGGGCGTGTACGTCTGGCAGATAGTCCTCGGGAATTAACGCCGGTACCCGCAGATTGACTTCCGGACCACCGCCGAGCGGCTGGTCGAGGTTCGGTTGTTCGCCCTTGCGGATCGACTTCACCGCGCGCTCGAGCATCTCCATGTACAGGGTGAAACCGACGGCCTGGATCTGCCCGCTCTGCCCGTCGCCGAGCAATTCGCCGGCACCACGGATTTCCAGGTCGTTGGTGGCGAGCACGAAGCCCGCGCCGAGGTCCTGGGTATTGGCGATCGCTTCCAGACGTTTTTCGGCGTCAGGCGTGATTTGCTGGCGCGGCGGCGTCAGCAAATAAGCGTAAGCCTGGTGGTGACTGCGACCGACCCGGCCGCGCAACTGGTGCAGCTGCGCCAGGCCGAACTTGTCGGCGCGCTCGATGATGATGGTGTTGGCGCTCGGCACGTCAATGCCGGTCTCGATGATGGTCGAGGCGATCAGCACGTTGAAGCGCTTGTGGTAGAAGTCGCTCATCACTTGTTCGAGATCGCGTTCGCGCATCTGCCCGTGGCCAATGCCGATCCGTGCTTCCGGCACCAGTTCGGCGAGGTCGGCAGCGCACTTCTCAATGGTCTTCACATCGTTGTGCAGGTAGTAGACCTGACCGCCACGCAACAGCTCACGGAGCAAGGCCTCTTTGACCGTGCTCTTGTTCTGCTCCATGACGAACGTGCGTACCGACAGGCGACGGGCCGGCGGCGTGGCGATGATCGACAGATCGCGCATGCCCGACACGGCCATGTTCAGCGTGCGCGGAATCGGCGTGGCGGTCAGGGTCAGGATATCGACTTCACTGCGTAGCGCCTTGAGCTGTTCCTTCTGACGGACACCAAAACGGTGCTCTTCGTCGATGATCACCAGCCCCAGGTTTTTGATTTTTACGTCGTCCTGAAGCAGCTTGTGTGTGCCGATAACGATGTCGATCTTGCCTTCGGCCAGGTCCGCGACCGCGGCATTCACTTCTTTGGTCGACTTGAAGCGGCTCATCACTTCCACGCTCACCGGCCAATCGGCGAAGCGGTCGCGGAAGCTGTTGTAGTGTTGCTGGGCGAGCAGGGTGGTCGGTACCAGAATCGCCACCTGACGACCGCCGTGTACCGCGATGAACGCGGCGCGCATCGCCACTTCGGTCTTGCCGAAGCCAACGTCGCCGCAGACCAGGCGGTCCATCGGTTTCGGCGCGAGCATGTCGGCGCGCACGGCGTCGATGGTGGTTTGCTGGTCCGGGGTTTCTTCGAATGGGAAACCGGCGCTGAAGGTCGCGTAATCGGCTTTCGGGTCGGCGAACGCATAGCCTTCGCGAGCGGCGCGGCGGGCATAGATGTCGAGCAACTCGGCGGCCACGTCGCGCACCTGTTCGGCAGCTTTGCGTTTGGCTTTCTGCCAGGTCTCGGAGCCTAGACGGTGCAGCGGGGCCAGGGCATCGTCGCTGCCGGTATAGCGGGCGATCAGATGCAGGTTGGCCACCGGCACGTACAGCTTGGCGTTTTCGGCGTATTCGAGGGTCAGGAACTCAGCGGCCTGGCTGTCGATTTCCAGGATCGTCAGCCCGAGATAGCGACCGACGCCGTGATCGATATGCACCACCGGCGCGCCTTCGCGCAGCTCGGTGAGGTTTTTGATCACGGCATCATTGTTGGCGTCGGCGCGTTTCTCGCGGCGACGGCGTTGCATCACGCGCTGACCGAACAATGGGCTTTCGGCGACCAGGGCCAGCGCCGGGTCGTCGAGCACCAGGCCTTCGTCGAGCGGCGCGATGGTGATCGCCAGGCGTTCTTTGCTCGCGACGAAATCCGGCCAGCTGTCGACGGTTTTCGGCCGCAGCTTCAGGCGTTCGAGCAATTCCAGCAGCACTTCACGACGGCCCGCGGATTCGGCGGTAAACAGCACGCGACCGGGAAATTCGTCGAGGAAACCCGCCAGCGCCGCCAACGGTTGGGTGGCCTTGGCTTCGATGGCCAGGTTCGGCAGCTCTCGAGCGGGGAAGCGCTCGCGGCCGACGCCGGTTTCCACGTCCTGTTGACTGGCAACCACGCGCGGCCAGTTTTTCAGGCGCGCGAAGCAATCTTCCACCGGCAGGAACAACTCGGCGGGCGGCAATAAAGGACGGGCCGGATCGACGCGACGCTCTTCATAGCGATTGCGCACGTCGTTCCAGAAGTTTTCCGCCGCCTGCTCGATACCCGGCAAGGAAAACACTTGCGTGTCCTGGGGCAGGTAATCGAACAGCGTGGAAGTGTCGTCGAAGAACAGCGGCAGGTAGTACTCGATACCGGCCGGTGTAATCCCGCTGCTCAAGTCCTGGAAGATCGGGCAGCGACGGAAGTCGACATCGAAACGCTCGCGGAAGCGCGCCTTGAAGCGGGTGACCGCATCCTTTTGCAGCGGAAATTCTCTCGCTGGCAGGAGGCGAACCGTTTCAACCTTGTCGATGGAGCGCTGGTTTTCCGGGTCGAAGGTACGAAGGGTCTCGATTTCGTCGTCGAACAGGTCAATTCGGAAAGGCAGTTTGCTGCCCATCGGGAACAGATCGATCAGCGAGCCGCGGACGGTAAATTCACCGTGCTCGTAGACGGTATCGACATAGCGATAGCCGCTGGCCTCAAGCCGGGTGCGCATTTGCTCGACATCGAGCTTCTGGCCGATGTCGAGCACCAGGCTGCTGCCGAGCAGGAATTTGGTCGGCGCCAAGCGATGCAGGGCCGTGGTGATCGGTACGACCAGAACGCCATGACTCAGCTCCGGCAACCGATACAACGCGGAGATTCGCTGGGAAATAATGTCCTGGTGCGGCGAAAACAGATCGTAGGGCAGGGTTTCCCAGTCCGGGAAATGCAGCACCGGCAAATCCGGGGCGAAGAAACTCAGCTCCTGTTCCAGCCGTTCGGCACTTTGGCTGTCGGCGGTCAGCAGCAGGGTGAAGCGCTTGGCAGCGCTGGCGGCCTCGGCAATGGCCAGGCTCAGGGCGGCACCGGGCAGGTTGCCCCAGTGCTGTTTACCTGCCGCGGCAGGGAGAAGCGGTAGACGCAGAACGGGCACGGAAGGTTGAGCTCCAAGCGTTGCGACAAAGTCGGTAATTGTAGCGGTCCCGGGTGCCGCCTGTCAGTTGCAGATGTGTCTATTACGCAGGTTGGGCGAAATGTAGTGGTAAAGACAAAATCGGCCCGTTTTTTAGTAAAAAAGACCGAATATGTAGTGGCAAAACGATTGGGTGTTACGGAGGGTTACAGACAAGACAGCGATGTCTCCGAAAAAATGACTGCGTTGCAGGCCCCGGTTTTATTGGGCTTGAGCCGTGCGTCATTTTTTTGAAGTTGATTTTGTTACTGGTCGCGCGACAAGCGCGCATTGCTACGGGAGGCACTCGGCGGCATAATGTAGCCCCTTTTTTCTGCCCCTACATGTGGAAGGTTCCCGTGACTCAGAAGCCCGACCAGTGTCTTGGTGAATGGATCGACCGTGAAGCACTCGCAGAAGCGATGATTCCGCTTATCGGTCAGCTCTACCGCAATAACAACGTGGTGAGCTCGATCTATGGCCGCAGTCTGATCAACCAGTCTGTCATCGCGATTCTCAAAGCTCACCGCTTTGCTCGCCATCGCCAGTCCGATGACAGCGAATTGTCCGTCCACGAAACATTCCCGCTGCTCAAGGCAATGAGCGAGCTCAAGCTCGGCGCTGCCTCGGTAGACCTGGGCAAGCTTGCAGTCAAATTCAAGGCTGAAGGCAATGGCCGTACTGCCGAGCAGTTCGTCCGTGAAGAACTGGCTGACGTCGTTGGTCAGCAAAATGTTTCCGCGCGCAAAGGCACCGACGTTGTTCTGTACGGCTTCGGTCGTATCGGCCGTCTGCTGGCGCGCATCCTGATCGAGAAAACCGGTGGTGGCGACGGCCTGCGTCTGCGCGCCATCGTTGTCCGCAAGGGCGCCGAAAACGATCTGATCAAACGCGCCAGCCTGCTGCGCCGCGATTCGGTACACGGTTCGTTCAATGGCACCATCACCATTGATGAAGCCAACAACACCATCACCGCCAACGGCAACCTGATCCAGGTTATCTACGCGAAAAACCCGACTGAAGTGGACTACACCCAGTACGGCATCAAAGACGCGCTGCTGGTGGACAACACCGGTGTATGGCGTGACGCCGACGGTCTGGGCCAGCACCTGGCATGCCCGGGTATCGATCGCGTTGTTCTGACCGCGCCTGGCAAAGGCAAGCTGAAGAACATCGTTCACGGCATCAACCACGGTGAAATCACCGCTGATGACAAGATCGTTTCCGCGGCTTCCTGCACCACCAACGCCATCGTGCCGGTGCTCAAGGCTGTCAACGACAAGTTCGGCATCATCAATGGTCACGTTGAAACGGTTCACTCGTACACCAACGACCAGAACCTGATCGACAACTTCCACAAAGGCGATCGTCGTGGCCGTAGCGCCGCGTTGAACATGGTAATCACCGAGACCGGTGCTGCCACCGCTGCTGCCAAGGCACTGCCTGAGCTGGCCGGCAAGCTGACCGGTAACGCGATCCGCGTTCCGACGCCTAACGTGTCGATGGCCATTCTCAACCTGAACCTTGAGAAAGCCGCCACTCGTGAAGAAATGAACGAGTACCTGCGCTACATGGCGCTGCACTCCGACCTGCATAAGCAAATCGACTACGTCAATTCGCAGGAAGTGGTTTCCACCGACTTCGTTGGCTCGCGCCACGCAGGCGTGGTGGACGCTGAAGCAACCATCAGCCAAGACAACCGCGTTGTTCTGTACGTTTGGTACGACAACGAATTCGGTTACAGCTGCCAGGTGGTTCGCGTGATGGAAGACATGGCCGGTGTAAACCCGCCAGCATTCCCGCGCTAAGCGTTAGCTGCACATGAAAACGCCCCGACTTTGGTCGGGGCGTTTTTGTTTGTGCGGTGATCGTTCCCACGCTCCGCGTGGGAACGC
>NZ_JBYTAJ010000027.1:0-86976 GCF_058788075.1 Pseudomonas sp. FW305-20
GAGCCCGCCCGGCCAAGGTACTGGCAGCGTAGAAGTGGGCGTGGTCGACGTGAACGGCAACCCCTCCGACACCACGGAGCTTGAGTACGAAGACACCACGGCCCCCGAAGCGCCGGTTGTTGGCATCACCGACAACGGTGACGGCACCCTGACCATTGCCGGCAGCGGCGAGCCAGGCGCGACCGTGAACGTGACGTTCCCGGATGGCAGCACTGGCAGCGTGGTGGTGGATGCCTCGGGCAACTACAGCATCGACAGCCCGGCGGGTGTAGGCCAGCCGAATGGCGACGTCGTGGTCACCCTCACCGACGGTACCGGCAACCTCTCCGAAGAGACGGTTGTGGTGTATGAAGACACCAGTGCTCCAGAAGCCCCGGTTGTCGGTATCACCGACAACGGTGATGGCACCCTGACCATTGCCGGCAGCGGCGAGCCAGGTGCGACCGTGAACGTGACGTTCCCGGATGGCAGCACTGGCAGCGTGGTGGTGAATGCCGAGGGCGACTACAGCATCGACAGCCCGGCGGGCGTGAGCCAGCCGAACGGTGAAGTTGTGGTTAGTGCCACTGACATCAATGGCAACCATTCTGAAAACACTGTGGTTGCGTATGACGACACCCGCGTTCCAGAGGCCCCGGTTGTCGGCATCACCGACAACGGTGACGGCACCCTGACCATTTCCGGTCGCGGTGAGCCAGGCGCGACCGTGAACGTGACGCTCCCGGATGGCTCCTTTTGGGATGGCGCCCTCTTCGGCATAGTGGTGGATGCTGCAGGCAACTACAGCTTCACCAGCCCGGAGGGTAAGATCCAGCCGAATGGCGAAATCGTGGTCAATGTTACTGACGTTAACGGCAACCTCTCCGAAAACACCGTGGAGGTTTATGTCGATAGCATCAAGCCTGCCGCTCCAACGGTCTTGTTCACCAACAACGGGGACGGCACGATCACGATAACCGCCTACGGCGAGCCAGGCGCGACCGTGAACGTGACGTTCCCGGATGGCAGCACCGGCAGCGTGGGTCCTTCGGGCGGCTACACCCTCACCAGCCCGGCCGGTGTTCCCCAGCCGGAAGGTAACCTGGTGGTCAGCTTGACCGACATCAACGGCAATACCTCGGATGACACCGTGGTGTTTGTCGACATCGTCGCCCCAGACGCACCGGCCTTCAACGCACTGGCAGGCATCCTTGATCATGGCTCACCTGTGTTGAGCGGTATGGCAGAGGCGGGCGCAACGATTATCATCTACGACAACGGCTCGGAAATCGACCGCGTTATAGTGGCTGAAGATGGCAGTTGGTCGTACACGCCATCACCTGCGTTGAGTGATGGTGTACATCAGTTGTCCGTTGAAGCGGTAGATGGAGCGGGTAACGTTTCTGTGCGGACGGAGCAACTGATCGAGGTCGACTCCACTGCACCCACGCAGACGGCTTCGATCACCTTCATGACCAAGGACAGTGGTTCCGTTCGCACTGATTTTAATACCCACGATGGCAGTGCCGGACGCCTGATACAGGGCAAGCTGAGCGCAGCACTGAGTGGACATGAAAGGCTGCAGATGTCCACTGATGGTGGTGCCACATGGGTGGATGCGGTGGTGAACGGTCTGGACTGGGTACTGCAGGACCTCAACAGTCATGCCGGGAACTGGTCAATTCAGACGCGCGTAGTGGACAGTTTTGGACGCGAAGGCGTAACGACGTCAACCGCTGTGACTGTGGATGCTACTGCTCCTACTGCGCCGACCACGCTTACTAGGCAGGGCGGTGATTTATATCCCACCTACCAGTACATTACTGTGGACGGCTTGGCCGACCCTAGCGTCAGAGTGGGCGATAAGGTGGTGCTCGTGGGCGACACTTTCCGTCTCGAGCATATCGTGACGTCTGCAGAGAAGACTGCGGGCAAAGTAAATATCGACGTCCTGCAGTCTTCAAAGTATTCCGTACAGATTGTGGACATATTCGGCAACGCCTCGGCTTTCAAACATACTGCCGAGACTTCCTCGCTAATGACAAACTTTGAAATTGATGCCAAAGCAAAAGTTGTCGTTAATGGTCCGACGGCGCTCAGTATCGGCATTGTGACATCGAGCGAGGGCTATGTCGGTGTCGGGGCACGCTACGGCGTGACGCCAGGAGGAGGAGCGACGGGCCTCTATTTCGGCAGCTCTCTTTCATCGTCCAATACCGGTTGGGCAGAAATCACGTTGGCACGCTACGCTACCAGGATTTATTTCCCCAATTCTTTACAAGGCCTCCCGGGAAGCGGCACCTCCGTCAGGCTTGAGTACTATGATACGGAAGGCGTTATGCGATACTCCTTCTCCCCCACTACTGGCGCCTCCACTCCCCCCACGTTTGACACGGGTGGAGTAGGTGCGCCGATTGCTTCCATTAAAATAATCTCAACAGCCGAATTTCAGGGCTTCAACATCGTGTCCATGGTATTCAACTGGGCTCCGCGGGGGGATGAGAATCCGATTGAGAACATCCTCAGTGATGTGGGCTATCAAGGCACTGCGGCTGACGACACGTTCAATATCTCGTTTGTTGATGGCTTCACCGGTTCGGTGGATGGCAACGGTGGGACCGATGTTCTGCAGATCAAGGGCGCCCTGCAGACATTTGATCTGACCGCGCTTGGCAACAAGATGAGCTCCGTCGAGGTGATCGACATCACCGGTACGGGTGACAACACGCTCAAGCTGTCATTGGGTGATGTACTGGGGCAGGGCAGCATGGACCTGTTCCATGCCAGTGGCGATGTCCAGATGATGGTCAAAGGCAACGCGGGTGATGTGGTTATGCTCGATGATCTGCTGCCCAATGGCATGGATCCAGGTGATTGGGCCAATACTGGGTCGGTGGATGTAGGGGGCGTAACCTACGCCAGCTACCAGCACTCTACGATGGATGCAGAGCTGTTGGTTCAGCAGGGGGTGACGGTGAATCTGGTCTGATACCTGTCATTGATTTGCCAATGCTGTAGCAATTGACCGCGGGTAGATTCCCTGCTCGCGGTCATAAGATGTTCCCCACACCCTGCGAGGGCTAGTCTTTCGCAGGGTGTTTTATTTGGAGGGGCGGAAGCATGAACAAGCCTGCACTTCGTTGCATTCCCGTCGCCAGGCCTCAATGATCACCTTGGAGTGCGGTAAACTAGTGAACCAGTGCTCCTTCAGGCATTCATCACGAAGCGTCCATTAAACGATTCAATGTAAGCTTTTTGGTTGAATTTTCCTGGTTCAATTAGAGATAGCTGCACACCACATGATGGACCCGTGTCTGCATAGCGCGGCCACAGAACTCCTTGCCGTTATCTGTGCGGAGGGTTTTGGGCGGGCCACGTGACATAGCGAGGCGATAAGGATACGTGTCGAAGAGTGCTCACCAATCGCTCGCTCCGGCAAGATGGCGACAGCCTCATGGTTGGCATCATCCACTACGGTTAGACTATTGATGACCCGCCCCTTAGCCGTGCGATCAAACACAAAGTCCATCGATCATACTGAATTAGCAGTTTGTGAACGGCCCAGTGGTTGCCGATCCGCAGTCGGTATCTTCTTGCGTTTGCGCCTCTTTACCTGCAGGCGAGCATCGGCATAAAGACGTTCAACCCGCTTGTTGTTGACCTGTTCGCCTGCCTGCCGCAGCTTCAGATAGATCATCGCTGCACCAAAGCGACGATACCGATGTGCCAGCGCTACGATGTGAATCGCCCCGGCTTTCGTTTTTACACACTCTGGGCCGTTAGCTGCCTGTTGTGAGCGGCTGAAAACGATTGTTGCCCTTCGCCATTGGCAGCAACCGCCGATTGCTACCTGTGTGAGAGGTTGTGAATGGCGCTCAAGTCGAGCACGTCAGCTACGAGGCTGTGCATGATGGCAACACGACGAAAGGGGAACCGGGAAGGGAAATTGTGTAAGCAGACGTGGGGCAAGTGCCTTGCTGGGCAACAAAACTAACCCCCTGGTGCGCAGTAAGGGACAGGTCCCGCCCGAGGCGTGGGGGCTATTCTCAAGCCGAATCCTAGCATGAGCATGAGGGCAGGCCAAAGGGATCAGCCGCTATCGATAGCCAGCGCCCATTGCTGCCGGTGGCGATGGTCAAAAACGGCCAGTGACATCCTGCATGGCGGCCGCTTCTGCTTGGTGTCGTAAAGGTTTGGCAGTGGCTCCGGACTCGGATTTCACATAATGGCGTGTAAAAAAACGTTTTCACCAGTCAATGACAGGCAGTTTGGACAAGCCGATTTTTCGGAAGAATCGGTCGGTTGCTGCCGACGGTGATCCCAGAACCCTAGGTCAGCAAGAAGCAAGGTCATTGAGCTCAAGCTCAACACGCTTCAAAAGCGCGGATACATCTTCCCCCTCCAATAAGTAACTTTTTGCCAAAAGAGTAATAGGATGGATGCCTAAGGCCTTCGCGAGATCTTCAACCTTTTCGATTGAAGGGCTTTTCTTCCCATTCTCAACCTCACTTACATACGCTTGGCTGGGGGCTAGCGTCTCCTGCGACAGCCCCATGCGCAGTCGACTTTTTCTTAGCGCTAATCCAAACGCGATCTTCCGTTCCATTTGTACAACTCACAAAAGGAACGATGAAGCCGGTCAAGCACGGAAAGGACTATATTCGATAGCGATATTATGACGACGGAGGTGCATCGTGTTCCGCACTTATGACTGGGCTGAGGCCATTTCAGTCCCTTTTTTTGAGGATGATTTTCGCGTTTGGACATATGTCGAGTACGACGTCGGCGGGGTTTGGTTTCACGTCCAGATCGAGGAACGTGAATGCACAAGATGGCGTCGTTTCAATCTCATGATCAGCGGTGAATTCGCTTTGCGGTCTTTGATTGCACGACAGTCTGAACATCTAGCAGTAGTCGACGTTCAGCTAGTTAGCTCTAGTGAGGTCAACAACAGCGGGCGACTACTGATGGAGCCACTAGTGAAAGCTGAACGACTGTTCCAAAAAAGTAAGAATGGCATTCTTTACGAGGTCGACAGTGGTAAGTGCTACCTAGTAGGCGATCCAACTATTGATCCAGCTCGGTCTGATGGCTATGACCTGATTTTTGATTCATCCATGTGTCTAGGTTCTCAGTTTTCCGACCACAAAAAATAGTGTAAATACAAGGCGAAATTAGATTTTATTGTCCGTAAATCGTCTATATCGGGTAGAACGTCCAAAAAACTAGCTTTATGCACAATTATGAAAAAATTCATAATTTGGCTCGAGAGACGTCTGAGGCGGCAAAAGGCAGGGTGTGCAGGGCGTGGGGGAAACAGTATGGATAAAAAATATCCCCATGACCTCTTGGTCCATCAGGACAATTGAATCGCCGCGGATAGCCGCCTCCCTGCCGAAAGCACTTTTTCAGTTATAGGCTTCAACAACTCTAAACAGCTCATAGATTCTCCAGGGAGCGTCCTCCAATCTAATATGCAACGCTCACAAAGCCTAGACCACGAACGAGCATTTTTATTTGACCGGAAGTGTGCGTTTCTCCGCCAGTCGCGTTGCGTTCGTCCACCGAACAAACCGGATAAAATCGCCGGCGATCAATGATGATGGGTGACCATGTGCAGTTGCGCAGCTTGCGAATTCGACCTATTTCTGCCGCTTTCTTGATGGCAGGTCCACTACTTCAAGGTTGCTTAATTTAGCCTTGAGTACACGGTTCTCGTCCAAAAGCACTTCATTGACGAACCTGAGCTTGACGACTTTGGCCCGCAATTGCTCGATATCATGACGGTGGGCTACGGACTCTTGCGGTACGCAATTAAGTCTTGTTGTTCACATCACGCATGGCGCGACTGGAGCGATCTTGAACCTCTCGGATATGCGGAAAAACCACCTTGGTTTGGTTGGGGGGGGGCTTTTTTTGCATTGATTGACACGCTAAAGCGCTTTCATGTCAGGTCATCGTGACAACGTGTCAATGCATTGTGACAAATGGGGTCGGGCATCAGGCTCTTGCCGGGTCCGGCCAAGGCTTCCAGGTATTCGATAATCAGCGTCGAGTCGATCAACACCTCACCGTCGTCCAGCACCAGGGTGGGCGCCTTGACCACCGGGTTGATCTGCTGGAATTGCTCGAAATGCCGAAACACCGAGACCGGCTGGTGTTCCAGGTCTATCCCCAAGCATTTGGCAGAAATGGCGACGCGCCGCACATAGGGCGAATCCAGCATGCCGATCAGCTTCATTTAACCGCTCCTCCTTCAGATGTCCGTTTCAGGACGGACTACCTTAGCTGAGGTTCAGCGACCTGCAACTGGCGCCGGGCTAATCCTCGAAGCCGACTTGTTCGTGAATCTCATCGACCTTCAATTCAAGGCGATAGGCCACGGCGATAAACAGCGCCTGGCATAAACACAGTGTGGCACTCAGGGAACGGAAGGCAAACGAGCTGCCTTCGTTGACCAGCAGCACCGTGTTGGCGCGCTTGGCCAAGGGCGAGAGGTTGCTGTCGGTGATGATCAGGGTTTTCGCCTGATTGTGTTGGGCAATACGCAGGCAGTGCTGGGTTTCCTTGCCATAGGGCGTGAAGCTGATGGCGATCACCAGGTCATTGGCGCGCACGCTGCGCATCTGCTCGCGGTAGCTGCCGCCGAGCCCCGAGACCAGATGAATGCGCTTGTTGGTGTGTTGCAGGTTGTAGACCAGGTAATCGGCCACCGCGAACGAACGGCGCACCCCGACCACGTAGATGTTGTCGGCATTCACCACCAGGTCGACAGCCTTGTCGAAGGCCTGGTCATCGAGTTCCAGCCCCAGCCGTTCAATGCCTGACAGGGTCGCATTGATGCACTCGCGCGCCAGGTCGCCGCCGCTGGCCTTCTGCGACTTGTTGGCAATCATGCTGCGAATGCGCTGCTGGTAGTTCTGCACCGGCGTGGTCTTGTGGGTATAGGCCTCGCGGAACAGTGCCTGCATTTCGCTGAAGCCGCTGAAGCCGAAACGCTGGGAAAACCGCACGATCGCCGACGGGTGCACTTCGCACTCGCGGGCGATGTCGCTGATGCGGTCGACCATGATCCGGTCGCTCTGCTGGCTCATGTAGCTGGCGATGCGCTTGAGCTGGCGCGGCAGGCTTTCGTATTCGTTGGTGATCAGTTGCAGCAGACGCTCGGCGTTGATCGGAGGGCTGGCGAGATCGCTGTCGGGCGTGCTCTCGGTCGTCGCCGGCTGATCGGTGCGGGTCATAAGGAATCCTTCTGGCTTGTTCTTATAGGGACGACAGAAAGCGTCATCCCCTGACAATAGGTTGGCTGTGCGCAGTCTACAGGGTAGGCCGGAAAAAAATCTTGAGCTTGCGGTCAGTACGAGGTGTGCTGAAACGATGCACTGCCCCTGGAGCACCTGTGGCCAAGTTTATTGGAAAAAATATTCCACGTAAAAATTATTTGGAATAATTATTGATTGTTCGGCCCCGGACGTTTTAGTCTGCATCCCACCAAGAGTGTTCGGCGCGGCCATCGCCCCGAACGCAGGCTGATAAAAATAACAGGAGCCAGCATGGGCCAGACTCGTTTTGCCAGTGGGCGTCAATTGGATCTGATTTGCCTGGGGCGCCTAGGCGTCGACCTCTATGCACAGCAAGTCGGCGCGCGGCTGGAGGATGTGAGCAGCTTCGCCAAATACCTCGGCGGATCGTCTGCCAACATCGCTTTCGGCACCGCTCGGCTGGGCCTTAAATCGGCGATGCTGAGCCGGGTAGGGGACGACCACATGGGCCGCTTCCTGGTTGAATCCCTGACCCGCGAAGGTTGCGATGTCCGCGGCATCAAGGTCGATCCAGAGCGCCTGACCGCCATGGTCTTGCTGGGTCTCAAGGATCGCGAAACCTTTCCCTTGGTCTTCTACCGCGAAAACTGCGCCGACATGGCGCTGCGGGCCGAAGACATCAGCGAATCTTTCATTGCTTCCAGCAAAGCCTTGCTGATCACCGGCACCCATTTCTCCACCGACGGCGTCTACAAGGCGAGCATCCAGGCGCTGGATTACGCCGAGAAGCACAACGTCAAACGGGTGCTGGACATCGACTATCGCCCGGTACTGTGGGGCCTGGCTGGCAAGGCCGACGGCGAAACCCGTTTCGTCGCCGACCAGAACGTCAGCCTGCATGTGCAGAAAATCCTTCCGCGTTTCGACCTGATCGTCGGCACGGAAGAAGAGTTCCTGATTGCCGGTGGCTCCGAAGATTTGCTCACCGCGCTGCGTAATGTGCGGCGCCTGAGCGCGGCGACCCTGGTGGTCAAGCTCGGCCCGCAAGGTTGCACGGTGATTCACGGAGCGATCCCGGACCGTCTTGAAGACGGCGCCATTTACCCCGGCGTCCGGGTGGAAGTGTTGAACGTGCTGGGGGCCGGCGATGCCTTCATGTCGGGCTTCCTTGCCGGTTGGCTGGAGGACGCGAGCGACGAGCGCTGCTGCCAGTTGGCCAATGCCTGTGGCGGCCTGGTGGTGTCGCGCCATGCCTGCGCGCCGGCGATGCCGACCCGCGCCGAACTCGACTATCTATTCAACAGCCCGGTGCCGATTACCCGGCCGGATCAAGATGCGGTGTTGCAGCGTCTGCATCAGGTCAGCGTGCCGCGCAAACAGTGGAAGCAGCTGTTCATCTTTGCGTTCGACCATCGCGGGCAACTGGTGGAGCTGGCGCACAAGGGCGGTCGCGACCTGAGCGCCATCGGCGAACTCAAGCAACTGTTTATCAAGGCTGTGGAACGGGTCGAAGCCGATTTGCGTGAGCAGGGTATCGAGGCCGATGTCGGGTTGCTGGCCGATCAACGCTTCGGCCAGGATTCGCTGAACGCCGCCACCGGTCGTGGCTGGTGGGTGGCGCGTCCGGTGGAAGTGCAGGGGTCGCGGCCATTGGCCTTCGAACATGGGCGCTCCATCGGCAGCAACCTGATTGCCTGGCCGCAGGAGCAAATCATCAAGTGCCTGGTGCAATTCCACCCCGACGACGAGCCGCTGCTGCGCCTGGAACAGGAAGCGCAGATCAAGGGTTTGTATCAGGCGTCCCAGGTCAGCGGTCATGAGTTGCTGCTGGAAATCATCCCGCCCAAGGATCATCCGTCGACCCATCCGGACGTGCTGTATCGCGCCCTCAAACGGCTCTACAACCTGGGCATCTACCCGGCGTGGTGGAAGATCGAAGCGCAGAGCGCCGAGGAGTGGAAGCAACTCGACGAGCTGATCCAGGAACGTGATCCGTACTGCCGAGGCGTGGTGTTGCTGGGGCTGAATGCACCGGCAGCGGCACTGGCCGAAGGGTTTCAACAGGCCAGCCAGAGCCAGACGTGCCGCGGGTTTGCAGTCGGCCGGACGATTTTCCAGGAGCCGAGCCGCGCGTGGATGGCCGGTGAAATCGACGATGAAGCGCTGATCCGTCAGGTGCAGGGCACGTTCGTTGAACTGATCGATGCCTGGCGCACGGCCCGGAGTTGAATATTTTCAATATGTGAACACTGAACCTGTGGGAGTGAGCCTGCTCGCGATAGCGGACAGACAGTCAATATTAAAGTCGCCTGACACACCGCTATCGCGAGCAGGCTCACTCCCACAGGGTTTCGCGCCGCATTCAATGGTTATGTAAAACAATAAAAGGTGCAGCCATGCCCGCTATTCGAATTGGCATCAACCCGATCTCCTGGAGCAACGACGACCTGCCGTCCCTCGGTGGCGAGACGCCGCTGAGCACCGCCCTGAGCGAAGGCAAGGAAATCGGCTACGAAGGTTTCGAACTCAACGGCAAATTCCCCAAGGACGCCAAAGGTGTCGGCGACGTACTGCGCCCTTATGACCTGGCGCTGGTGTCCGGCTGGTATTCCAGCCGTCTGGCCCGCCGCTCGGTGGCCGAAGAAATTGATGCCATTGGCAGCCATGTCGAGCTGCTGGCCAAAAACGGCGCCAAGGTGCTGGTGTACGGCGAAGTCGCCGACTCCATTCAAGGCCAGCGCATTCCGTTGGTGGAACGCCCGCGATTCCACACCGAACACGCCTGGCAGGAGTACGCCGACAAGCTCACCGAACTGGCGCGCTTCACCTTGTCCCAAGGTGTGCGCCTGGCCTACCACCATCACATGGGCGCCTACGTCGAATCCCCGGCCGACATCGACAAACTGATGGCGCTGACTGGCAGCGAAGTCGGTCTGCTGTTCGATTCGGGCCATTGCTACATGGGTGGCGGCGAACCGTTGCAGGTGCTGCGCAAACACATCGAACGCATCTGCCACGTGCATTTCAAGGACGTGCGCAAACCGGTGGTGCAACTGGCGCGCAACAACCTGTGGAGTTTCCCGGACTGCATCATCAACGGCACCTTCACTGTGCCCGGCGATGGTGACATCGATTTCGGCGCCTTGCTCGACGTGCTGCTGGCGGCCGGTTACCACGGCTGGCTGGTGGTCGAAGCGGAACAGGACCCGGCGGTGGCGCCCAGTTATGTCTACGCCAAAAAAGGCTACGACACCTTGCGTGCGCTGCTCGACGAGAGGATTGCGCGATGAGCCTGCTGGTCAAAAGCAACGCCCGTGGTCGGACCATGGTCGAGCTGGGCAAAGGTGAATTGGAATACGTCGGCTTCGCCGCTTATCGCTTGAGTCTGGGCGAGACCTTGCCGGTGTCGGCCGGTGATAAGGAACTGTGCCTGGTGCTGCTCAGTGGCCGGGTCAGCATCAAGGGTGAAGCGCCGGGGCAGGGGGCGTTCGACTGGGACAACATCGGCGATCGTCAGTCGGTATTCGAAGACAAATCACCCTTCGCGGCGTATTTGCCACCCGGCAGTCAGGCGCAAGTGGTCGCGCTCAGCGATGTGCAAATCGCTGTTTGCGCCGCGCCCGGTTCAACGAGCAATGGCCTCGGCCCACGGCTGATCAAACCCGACGCAATGAAGCGCAGCGTGCGCGGCAAAGGCGCCAACACCCGTTACGTCTGCGACATTCTGCCGGACACCGAGCCGGCCCATTCGCTGCTGGTGGTGGAAGTGCGCACGCCGTCCGGGCACTCGTCGAGCTACCCGCCGCACAAACACGACACTGACGATTTGCCGCACCAGAGTTTTCTCGAAGAAACCTATTACCACCAGATAAACCCGCCCCAGGGCTTCGTGTTCCAGCGGGTGTACACCGACGATCGCAGCATCGATCAGGCCATGGCCGTGGAAAACAGTGACCTCGTGGTTGTACCCAAAGGCTATCACCCGGTCAGCGTGCCGTATGGCTACGAGTCGTACTACCTGAACGTGATGGCCGGACCCAAACGCGTCTGGCAGTTCCATAACGATCCGCAGCACAGCTGGCTGCTTGACCTGTGAACTGAACGCCTGAATTCCAACTTCTGCACGGAGAACACGATCAATGAGCAACGCCCCGATCATCGGCCATTACATCCACGGTCAAGTGCAAGACATCAATAGCGAACGGTTCAGCAACGTCTTCAACCCGGCCACCGGCAGCATTCAGGCACGCGTCGGGCTGGCCAGCCAGAAGACCGTCGACGAAGCGGTCGCCTCGGCCCTGAAAGCCTTTCCGGCCTGGTCCGAACAATCGTCCCTGCGCCGTTCGCGGGTGATGTTCAAGTTCAAGGAATTGCTCGACCAACATCACGATGAGCTGGCAGAAATCATCAGTCGCGAACACGGCAAAGTGTTTTCCGACGCCAAGGGCGAAGTCACCCGGGGCATCGAAATCGTCGAGTACGCCTGCGGTGCGCCGAACCTGCTGAAAACCGAGTTCAGCGACAACATCGGCGGCGGCATCGATAACTGGAACCTGCGTCAGCCGCTGGGCGTGTGCGCTGGCGTGACGCCGTTCAACTTCCCGGTGATGGTGCCGCTGTGGATGATCCCGCTGGCGCTGATCACCGGTAACTGTTTCATCCTCAAGCCGTCCGAGCGCGACCCGTCCGCCAGTGTGCTGATGGCCCGTCTGTTGAGCGAAGCCGGGTTGCCGGACGGTGTGTTCAACGTGGTCCAGGGCGACAAGACTGCCGTCGACGCGTTGCTGCAACACCCGGACATCGAGGCGATTTCCTTTGTCGGCTCGACGCCGATTGCCGAGTACATCCACCAGCAAGCCACCTCCCGCGGCAAGCGTGTGCAGGCGCTGGGCGGGGCGAAGAATCACATGATCGTCATGCCGGATGCGGATCTGGATCAAGCGGCGGATGCCTTGATCGGCGCGGCTTACGGCTCGGCCGGCGAGCGCTGCATGGCGATTTCGATTGCCGTGGCGGTGGGCGATGTCGGCGATCAGTTGATTGCCAAACTGCTGCCGCGTATCGATCAACTGAAAGTCGGTAACGGCCTGAAGGGCGACAGCGACATGGGGCCGTTGGTGACGGCCGAGCACAAGGCCAAAGTCGAAGGTTTCATCGACGAAGGCGTGGCCCAGGGCGCGCAGCTGATTGTCGATGGTCGCAACTTCAAGGTGCCGGGCGCCGAAAACGGTTTCTTCGTCGGCGCGACACTGTTCGATAACGTCACGACCGAGATGAGCATCTACCAACAGGAAATTTTCGGCCCGGTGCTGGGCATCGTTCGGGTGCCGGACTTCGCCAGTGCCGTCGCGTTGATCAACGCCCATGAGTTCGGCAACGGCGTGTCCTGTTTCACCCGCGATGGCGGCATCGCCCGGGCCTTCGCCCGCACGATCAAGGTCGGCATGGTCGGCATCAACGTGCCGATTCCGGTGCCGATGGCCTGGCATTCTTTCGGCGGCTGGAAGCGCTCGCTGTTTGGCGATCACCACGCTTACGGCGAGGAAGGCATTCGCTTCTACAGCCGCTACAAAAGCGTGATGCAGCGCTGGCCCGACAGCATTGCCAAGGGCCCTGAATTCAGCATGCCGACGGCCAACTAATTCACCTGTGCGGAGAACAACAATAATGAGCAAGCCCCTGCGTTTCGCCCTGAACCGTATGGTCGCCCCACGTTTGTCCCTGCCCGCGTTCATCGAGCTGGCGGTGACCCTCAAGGCCGACGCCATCGAAATTCGCAACGACCTTAAAGGCGTCGAGATCGAAGACGGCACCGCCCCCGAGCGCGTCCGTGAGTTGTGCGCCGCCAAAGGCATCACGGTGCTGTCGATCAACGCGCTGTATCCGTTTGATGTGTGGAATGACGAGCGCCGTGCGCACGCCTTGAAGCTGGCCGCTTATGCCCGTGATTGCGGCGCCCGAGGGCTGGTCATGTGCCCGCTCAACGACCGTGCCGACCCGCGTACCGAGGCCGCACGTGCTTCGGGCCTGCGCACGGCGTTGACTGAACTGGCGCCGATCCTGCGCGATCACGGCATCCTCGGTTTCATCGAACCGCTGGGTTTCGAAGAGTGCTCGTTGCGGCGCAAACGCACGGCGGTCGACGCGATCAAGGCCATCGGTGGGCTGGATGTGTTCCGTCTGGTGCATGACACCTTTCACCATCACTTGGCCAGCGAACATGAATTCTTCCCCGAGCTGACCGGGCTGGTGCACATCTCCGGCGTCGAAGATGCCGAGGCGCCACTGGCGACAATCCGCGACGGCCATCGGGTGCTGGTGGGCGAGGGCGATATCCTCGGCAACGCGGCGCAGATCGAGACCTTGCTCGCTACTGGCTACAGCGGCTACCTGTCGTTCGAGCCGTTCGCCGACAGCGTCCATGGCCTGGCGGATATCCAGACGGCGATTGGCGCGAGTATGGATCACCTGCAGAAATCCCAAGGTTAATGGAGAACCCTGTGGGAGCGGGCTTGCCCGCGATGGCGGCAGCACATTCAACATTGATGTGTCAGGTAGATCGCTATCGCGGGCAAGTCGGGTCGCCGCACTGCCGCTCCCACAGTTGATCGCATTCAACAGCCCACACCGGATTTAGCTTCAAAGGAAGGTGCAAGCATGACCACAACACGACTGACCATGGCCCAGGCCCTGGTGAAATTCCTCGATAACCAGTACATCGAGGTCGATGGGGTTCAAAGCAAATTTGTCGCCGGGATCTTTACCATTTTCGGCCACGGTAATGTGCTGGGCCTGGGGCAAGCACTGGAGCAGGACAGCGGCGACCTGATCGTCCATCAGGGGCGCAACGAGCAAGGCATGGCCCACGCGGCCATCGGTTTCGCCAAGCAACACCTGCGGCGCAAGATCTACGCCTGCTCCTCATCGGTAGGCCCGGGCGCGGCAAACATGCTGACCGCCGCTGCGACGGCGACCGCTAACCGCATTCCCTTGCTGCTGTTGCCCGGCGACGTTTACGCCTGTCGCCAGCCAGACCCGGTGCTGCAACAGATCGAACAGTTCCACGACCTGAGCATCAGCACTAACGACGCGTTCAAGGCCGTGAGCAAATACTGGGACCGCATCAACCGTCCCGAGCAACTCATGACGGCGGCGATCCACGCCATGCGTGTGCTGACCGACCCTGCCGAAACCGGCGCGGTGACCCTGGCCTTGCCGCAAGATGTGCAAGCCGAGGCCTACGACTACCCCGATTATTTCCTGCAAAAACGCGTGCACCGCATCGAGCGTCGTCCGGCGACAGAAGCGATGCTCGGTGATGCGCTGGCGCTGTTCAAAGGCAAGCGCAAGCCGCTGATCATTTGCGGTGGCGGGGTCAGATATTCCGGTGCCAATGCGGCGTTGCAGGCGTTTGCCGAGCGCTTCGATATTCCCTTCGCCGAAACCCAGGCCGGCAAGAGTGCGGTGGTGTCCAGTCACCCGCTGAACATCGGCGGCATTGGCGAAACCGGTTGCCTGGCGGCGAATCTGTTGGCCAAAGACGCGGATCTGATCATCGGCATCGGCACCCGCTACAGCGATTTCACCACCGCGTCGAAATCCCTGTTCCAGCACCCCGACGTGCAATTTCTCAATCTGAACATCAGCCCCTGCGATGCCTTGAAACTCGACGGTGTGCAACTGCTGGCGGACGCCAGAGTCGGCTTGCAAGCCTTGGCTGAAGCCTTGGGCGATTATCGTTCTGCGTGGGGCGATCAACCGCGTCAGGCCAAGGCGCAACTGGACGAGGAAGTCGACCGCCTCTATCAGGTCGAATACCAGGGCAAAGACTTCATCCCGGAAATCAACGACCACATGGACCCGGCGGTGCTGCGCGAATTCATCGAGCTGACCGGTTCCTGCCTGACCCAGAGCCGCGTGCTCGGCGTGCTCAATGAGACCCTCGCCGATGACGCCGTGATCGTCGCCGCCGCCGGCAGCCTGCCCGGCGACTTGCAGCGCAGCTGGCGCAGCAAGGGCGTGAACACCTATCACGTCGAGTACGGCTATTCCTGCATGGGTTACGAGGTCAACGCCGCACTGGGCGTGAAACTCGCCGAGCCGGATCGCGAGGTCTATGCGCTGGTCGGCGATGGCTCTTACATGATGCTGCATTCGGAACTGGCGACCTCGATTCAGGAGCGACGCAAGATCAACGTGGTCCTGCTGGACAACATGACTTTCGGTTGCATCAACAATTTGCAGATGGAACACGGCATGGACAGCTTCGGCACCGAGTTCCGGTTCCGCAACCCGGAAACCGGCAAGCTCGACGGCGGGTTCGTGCCGGTGGATTTCGCCATGAGCGCGGCGGCTTATGGCTGCAAAACCTACAAAGTGCACACCGTTGAAGAGTTGCACGCCGCATTGGCCGATGCGCGATTGCAGACGGTGTCGACGCTGATCGATATCAAGGTCCTGCCCAAAACCATGATTCATGGCTACCTGTCGTGGTGGCGAGTCGGCGTGGCGCAAGTCTCCACCAGTGCCCGCACCGATGCGGTGGCCAAGACCCTGAATGAACGACTGGCAAAGGCCCGTCAGTACTGATTGCTCTACAAAAATTCCAACAGGAGAACAGACATGTCTTTGAAGCTTGGCGTCATCGGCACCGGGGCCATCGGCCAGGACCATATCCGTCGTTGCAGCCAGACCTTGCTTAATAGCCAGGTCGTTGCGGTGACCGACATCAACTTGCAGCAAGCCGCGAAGGTCGTGTCCGACCTGAAACTGACCGCCGAGGTCTATCCCGACGGCCACGCGCTGATCCAGGCGCCGGAGGTCGAAGCGATCCTCGTCACCTCCTGGGGCCCGAGCCACGAAGCGTTCGTGCTGGCGGCGATTGCGGCAGGTAAGCCGGTGTTCTGCGAGAAGCCGCTGGCGGTCACCGCTGAAGGCTGTCGGAAAATCGTCGAGGCCGAAGTGGCCCACGGCAAACGCCTGGTGCAGGTTGGTTTCATGCGCCCGTATGACGAGGGCTATCGAGCACTCAAAGCGGTGATCGACGGCGGGCAGATTGGTGAGCCGTTGATGTTGCACTGCGCGCACCGCAACCCGACCGTAGGGGAAAACTACAAGACCGACATGGCGATCACCGACACGCTGATCCATGAGCTGGATGTATTGCGCTGGTTGCTCGATGACGATTACGTCTCGGTGCAAGTGGTGTTCCCGCGCAAGAGCAGCAAGGCCCTCGCGCATTTGAAAGACCCACAGATCGTGCTGCTGGAAACCGCCAAGGGCACGCGCATCGATGTGGAGGTGTTCGTTAATTGCCAATACGGCTACGACATCCAGTGCGAAGTGGTGGGGGAGACCGGCATCGCCAAACTGCCGGAGCCGTCGCAGGTTCAGTTGCGCAGCGGGGCGAAGTTGTCCAACGCGATTCTGATGGACTGGAAGGATCGGTTTATTGCCGCGTACGACGTCGAGTTGCAAGCGTTCATCGATGGTGTGCGGGCCGGGCAGGTCGGTGGCCCGTCGGCGTGGGATGGCTTCGCCGCTGCCGTCGCAGCAGATGCGTGCATCGAAGCCCAGAACAGTGGCCAGATCGTCAAAGTCGCACTCCCTGACCGCCCACACTTCTACGGCTAACCCCCGGTAATGATCGTTCCCACGCTCTGCGTGGGAATGCAGCCCGGGACGCTCTGCGTCCCAAAAGCGGACGCAGAGCGTCCATTGATGCATTCCCACGCAGAGCGTGGGAACGATCATCAGGAGAACAATATGCGTATCGGACTTGTCGGTTACGGCCATGGCGGCCGGTTTTTCCATGCTCCGCTGATCAGCAGTTTGCCGGCGGCGACGTTCGTGGGTGTGGTCACCCGTTCAGCGGAGCGCCGACAGTTGCTGGCGGCCGAGTACCCTGGGGTGCCGGCGTTCGACAGCATCGGCCAACTGGTGGAGGCCGGGATCGATGTGCTGGTGGTGTCGACGCCACTCAAGGGCCGCCCGGCATTGGTGCTCGATGGCATTGAACACGGTTTAGCGGTGGTCAGCGACAAACCGTTTGCGGCCGATGCGCAACAGGCGCAAACCCTGATCACCATGGCCGAGCGCCAGGGCGTGCAGCTCAGCGTCTACCAGAACCGGCGCTGGGATTCGGACTTCCTGACTGTGCGCAAACTCATCGAATCCGGTGCGCTGGGCCAGGTGACCCGTTTCGAATCGCGGATCGAGCGTTACTCGCCGCAGGCGGTGAACAACGGCAGTGGCGGTGGTTTCCTGCGTGATCTCGGTAGCCATCTGGTGGATCAGGCGTTGCTGTTGTTCGGCCCGGTGACACGGGTCTACGCCGAACTGGATTACCTGGAAAAAGGCCAGGTTTTCGATAACGGCTTCTTTATGTCGCTGACCCACGCCAGTGGCGTCACCTCCCACCTGGGTGGCAGTTGCCTGCAAAACACCCCCGGCCCGCGCTTTCGGGTGACCGGCAGCCAAGGTTGTTACAGCGTCGATGGCCTGGACGGGCAAGAAGCATCGGCGCTCGCCGGGCTCTCGCCGAAAACCGAAGGTGAGCGCTGGGGCGTTGAAGAGCATCGCCGTTGGGGCTGGTTCGAGCAGGGCGAAGTGCGCGAGCGGGTTCCTTCCGAGCGCGGCTGCTGGAATCAGTTCTATTTACAGCTACAAACCGCGTTGCAGAGCGGTGGCCCACTGCCCGTGGATGCCCGTGATGCACTGGCGACCACCCGCGTGCTAGACGCTGCGCGACTGAGTGCCGAGCGGCATCAGGCGGTGGAATTGAGCCCGTTCAAGAGTCATGGAATAAAATTAGAATAAAATTCTAAAATGAGTTGATATAGAAATTATATTCTAATAGAGTCATTTCCAGCGACCTGCCTCGCCACCTGTTTCAACCCTTTTCCCGCTTGCCTGCTTACTGAAATCGTCACGCCTCATCCATAAAACCAACAAGAATGTGGAGAAAGACTTTTCATGAAGACCAAGATCCGCTTCGCCTCACTTGCCTTGTCCCTGATGTTCGCCAGTGGCGCGGCGCTTGCCGATATGAAGATCGGCGTCAGCATGTCCCAATTCGATGACACCTGGCTGACCTACCTGCGCGAATCCATGGACAAGAAAGCCAAGTCCTACCCAGAGGGCGTGCAGCTGCAATTCGAAGACGCCCGCAGCGACGTGGTCAAGCAGTTGAGCCAGGTCGAAAGCTTCATCAGCCAGAAGGTCGATGCCATCGTGGTCAACCCGGTGGATACCGCCGCCACCAAAAAAATCACAGAAGCCGCGGTCAAGGCCGGCATCCCGCTGGTCTACGTCAACCGCCGCCCCGATGACCTGAAGCTGCCCAAAGGCGTGGTCACTGTCGCCTCCAACGATCTGGAGGCCGGTGAAATGCAGATGCAGTACCTGGCCGACAAAATGGGCGGCAAGGGCGACATCGTGATTCTGCTGGGCGACCTCGCGAACAACTCCACCACCAACCGTACGAAGGGCGTCAAAGACGTTCTGGCCAAATACCCGAACATCAAGATCGAGCAAGAGCAGACTGGTATCTGGTTGCGGGACAAGGGCATGACCCTGGTCAACGACTGGCTGACCCAGGGCCGCAAGTTCGACGCGGTCATCGCCAACAACGACGAAATGGCCATTGGTGCTGCGATGGCCCTGCAACAGGCCGGCGTCGAGAAAGGCAGTGTGCTGATCGCCGGTGTCGACGGAACGCCGGACGGTCTGAATGCGATCAAGAAAGGCAACATGGCCGTCTCGGTGTTCCAGGATGCCAAGGGTCAGGCCGACGGTTCGATCGACACCGCTGTGAAAATGGCCAAAAACGAGCCGGTCGAACAGGCCGTGTGGGTGCCATACCGCTTGATCACCCCGCAAAACGTCGACACGTTCAAATAGCCCCGTCCGTTCAATAACAACAATAAACACGCAAGGTTGCGACCGCGACCTTGCTGATGGAGTACCTGATCATGTTCGCTTCAGCGACTGCTTCGAGCACCCCGTTGGTGGGTATCCAGCCAGCTGCAACACCTGTCGATGAGCCGTACCTGCTGGAGATCATCAACGTCAGCAAGGGATTTCCCGGTGTGGTGGCCTTGTCCGATGTACAGCTTCGGGTACGTCCCGGTTCCGTGCTGGCGCTGATGGGCGAAAACGGCGCGGGCAAATCCACCCTGATGAAAATCATTGCCGGCATCTATCAACCGGACGCCGGTGAATTACGCCTGCGCGGCAAACCGGTGGTTTTCGAAACGCCACTGGCTGCGCTCCAGGCCGGGATCGCGATGATCCACCAGGAACTCAACCTGATGCCACATATGAGCATCGCCGAGAACATCTGGATCGGCCGTGAGCAGCTCAACGGTTTCCACATGATCGACCACCGTGAAATGCACCGCTGCACAGCGAAACTGCTGGAACGCCTGCGGATCAATCTCGATCCAGAAGAGCTGGTCGGCAACCTGAGCATTGCCGAACGGCAGATGGTCGAGATCGCCAAGGCCGTGTCCTACGATTCCGACATCCTGATCATGGATGAACCGACCTCGGCCATCACCGACAAGGAAGTCGCGCATCTGTTCTCGATCATTGCCGACCTCAAGAGTCAGGGCAAAGGCATCATCTACATCACCCACAAAATGAACGAAGTGTTCAGCATTGCCGATGAAGTGGCGGTGTTTCGCGACGGCGCCTACATCGGCCTGCAACGGGCCGACAGCATGGACGGCGACAGCCTGATTTCGATGATGGTTGGCCGCGAGCTGAGCCAGTTGTTCCCGGTGCGTGAAAAACCGATCGGCGATCTGCTGCTGTCGGTGCGCGACCTGAAACTGGACGGCATTTTCAAGGATGTTTCCTTCGACCTGCACGCCGGCGAGATCCTCGGCATCGCCGGGCTGATGGGCTCAGGGCGGACCAACGTCGCCGAAGCGATTTTCGGCATCACCCCGAGCGACGGTGGCGAGATTCGCCTCGACGGCGAAGTGGTGCGCATCAGCGATCCGCACATGGCGATCGAGAAGGGCTTCGCGCTACTGACCGAAGATCGCAAGCTCAGCGGCCTGTTCCCGTGCCTGTCGGTGCTGGAGAACATGGAAATGGCGGTGTTGCCGCATTACGCCGGCCACGGTTTCATCCAGCAAAAAGCCTTGCGCGCCTTGTGCGAAGACATGTGCAAGAAGCTGCGGGTCAAAACCCCGTCGCTGGAGCAGTGCATCGACACGCTCTCTGGCGGTAATCAACAGAAAGCCTTGCTGGCGCGCTGGCTGATGACCAACCCACGAATCCTGATTCTCGACGAGCCGACTCGCGGTATCGACGTCGGCGCCAAGGCCGAGATCTACCGGCTCATTTCTTATCTCGCCAGCGAAGGCATGGCAGTGATCATGATTTCCTCGGAATTGCCGGAAGTGCTTGGCATGAGCGACCGGGTGATGGTCATGCACGAGGGCGACCTGATGGGCACCCTCGACCGCAGCGAAGCGACCCAGGAACGAGTGATGCAATTGGCCTCGGGTATGTCCGCAGTTCACTAAATCAAGGGTGGACGCAGTTTAGGGGTGAGTAGGGATTCTGTGGCCACAGCAAGCTCCCTCGCCACAGGGTATGTATTCGATGCCGGATTTTTTAGAAGGGTGAGTGTTTATGAACGCGATACTGGAAAACAAGCCAGCAACCGCACCGGTCAAGAGTCGCCGGCGCTTTCCAACCGAGTTGAGTATTTTCCTGGTGCTGATTGGCATCGGCCTGGTCTTTGAAGTGTTTGGCTGGATCGTGCGCGACCAGAGCTTCCTGATGAACTCCCAGCGTCTGGTGCTGATGATCCTGCAGGTGTCGATCATCGGTCTGCTGGCGATCGGCGTGACCCAGGTCATCATCACCACGGGTATCGACCTGTCTTCCGGCTCGGTGCTGGCACTGTCGGCGATGATCGCTGCCAGCCTGGCGCAGACGTCGGACTTCACCCGGGCGGTGTTCCCGTCGCTGACTGACTTGCCAGTGTGGATCCCGGTGATTGTCGGGCTCGGGGTAGGGCTGCTGGCGGGGGCGATCAACGGCAGCATCATTGCCATTACCGGTATCCCGCCGTTCATTGCCACCCTCGGCATGATGGTCTCGGCCCGTGGCCTCGCGCGTTACTACACCGAAGGTCAACCGGTGAGCATGCTCTCGGATTCCTACACGGCGATCGGACACGGCGCGATGCCGGTGATCATTTTCCTGGTGGTCGCGGTGATCTTTCACATCGCCCTGCGTTACACCAAGTATGGCAAGTACACCTACGCCATCGGCGGCAACATGCAGGCGGCGCGCACCTCGGGGATCAACGTCAAGCGGCATCTGGTGATCGTCTACAGCATCGCCGGTTTGCTGGCAGGCCTGGCGGGTGTGGTGGCATCGGCACGGGCCGCGACCGGGCAGGCCGGGATGGGCATGTCCTATGAACTGGACGCGATTGCCGCGGCAGTGATCGGCGGCACCAGCCTGGCCGGCGGAGTAGGGCGCATCACCGGCACGGTCATCGGCGCACTGATCCTTGGGGTCATGGCCAGCGGTTTCACCTTCGTCGGCGTCGATGCCTACATTCAGGACATCATCAAAGGCCTGATCATCGTGGTGGCTGTGGTCATCGATCAGTACCGCAACAAGCGCAAACTCAAGCGCTGAGCCTCAGACTAAAGCAGCCAACGCGCCACGCCTGACCCGCGTGGCGCAACCATTTGTCTTCTATATACAGCCGCTCGATTGAATTTCTTGCTATAAACGCACTCCGATAACCACCGCAAAGGCTGCCTTAGAGCACTTTCAGGGCTTTGTCGGACAAATTCGCTGTCTTTTCAGTTGCTGAGGCCTCAAGTCGGCCTTAGACTGCCGCCCCTCGTAAATTGAGTGCCGGGTGGCGCTTGGAATTAAACGGCGCCGTTCCGATGGCCGACCCAGGTCCGCCGGAACGCTCCCTAATTCGCCTTAATGCACGTTTTTTTATAGAGATATCAATGACAAAGGACAAGTTGCTGGCCATGCCGGCGGATGACTACATGAATGCCGAGCAACATGCTTTTTTCTTTGAGCTGTTGCAGAACATGAAAGTCGAAACCCATGAGCGCATCGAACAGAACCGCATCGCCATCGAAAGCCTGGACACTCCGGCCGATCCGGCCGACGCTGCTTCTGTTGAAGAAGAGCGCACCTGGCTGGTGAACGCGATCGATCGCGACCAGCGCATGCTGCCTCAGTTGGAACAGGCTCTGGAACGCATCAAGGAAGACAGCTTTGGCTGGTGCGACGACAGCGGCGAGGCCATTGGCCTGAAGCGCCTGCTGATCAGCCCGACCACCAAGTACTGCATCGAAGCTCAAGAGCGTCACGAACAGATCGACAAGCACCAGCGTCAGGCCTGATTTCGTAACGCCCCGCATCGCGGGCAAGCCTCACTCCTGTCAGGAGCAAGGCTGGCCCGCGATGCTTTTTTTCGTCTGTGAAAAACCCCCGCACTTCTATTGATCTGCTGCAATGCCCACTACTAAGGGACCATAGATAATGGCCTTGTAGTGGCGTTTAATGCCGATACAACAATCAGAATAATGGGTGACGAAGATGACGCGTGACGGATCTCTGGTTGCAGCATCGTCTGCACCCGTGCTTTTGCCGAAAAACCTTTGGTTGACGCCGACCCTGCAAAGCATCGCCCTGATGCTGTTGTTGTGCGGCATGACGCTGGGCGGCTGGTCGCTTTACCTTGGCCTGCCATTGGCCGTGCTGATTATCTGGCTACCTCGCTTGCGCTCGCGCGCCCTCCCTGAGGCAACCCCCGTCGACAGCGCCAGTGCAATTGCCGAGTTGACTCGCGATCTTTCCTACACCACCAGTCATAACGCGTTGTCTGCCGCCGGTGTGGCCTTTTCGGTCAAGCAACTGGCCGACAAACTGCAGTCGCAACTCGGTGCTGCAGCGCAAATTGTCAGCAACGCCGAAGTGATGATCGCGACCGAACAAGCCACCTCGACACTCAGCCGGGAAGCCCTCAGTGCGGCCAGTGAGGCTCATCGGAGCAGCGCGGCAGGGCGTACGGAGCTGATCGAGTCGATCGCCCGTATGCATCAACTCAGTCAGCGCGCCAGTAACAGCCGGGAACTGATCGAAGCTCTGAGCCTGCGCAGTGATGATATCCAGCGGGTCACCCTGGTGATCCAGTCCATCGCCAGCCAGACCAATCTGCTGGCATTGAACGCGGCTATCGAGGCGGCCCGGGCCGGCGAGCACGGTCGCGGATTTGCGGTGGTGGCCGATGAGGTTCGCGGTCTGGCCGCGCGCACGGCAACGGCTACTGGCGAAGTCGGGGACATGGTCGCTGATATTCAGCAACGCACCGCGCAAGTGGTGGAGCAGATCCGTCAACTGTCCAGCGACCTCGACACCGGGGTCGAGCAGGTCGAGCACACCGGTCAGCATCTGGAGAACATTGCGCGTCTGGCTGCCGGCGTCGAAAGCCAGGTGGGGGAAATCGCCAAAGGCGCCGACACCAACCGCGAACAACTCGATAGCCTGTTCCACGCCATCGAACAGATGCGCAGCGACCTGGCGATCAGCGATCAACAGACCCAACGCCTGGCCCAGGCCGCCGTGCAAATGGAAGGTCAGGCCGAAACCATCAGCGAACGCCTCGCCGAAGTCGGGCTGGATGACTATCACCAGCGGGTTTATGACCTGGCCCGCGAAGGCGCGAGTCAGATTGCGGCACGCTTTGAAGCGGATATCGACGAGGGCCGCGTGAGCCTCGATGACCTGTTCGACCGCAATTACCAAACCATTCCCGGCACCAGCCCGGCCAAATACCAGACCCGCTTCGATCGCTACGCCGATCAGGTCTTGCCGGCGATCCAGGAACCCTTGTTGCCGCGTCATGAAGGCCTGGTGTTCGCCATCGCCTGTACGCAGCAGGGTTATGTGCCGACCCACAACAAGGTCTTCAGCCAACCCCTGACTGGTGATGCCCAGGTCGATACCTTGCAGAACCGCACCAAACGCAAATTCGCCGACCGCACCGGGATCCGCTGCGGCAGCCATCAACAGGCAGTACTGCTGCAAACCTACACCCGCGACACCGGGGAACTGATGCACGACCTTTCGGTGCCGATCATGCTCAAGGGCCGGCATTGGGGTGGTTTGCGGTTGGGTTACAAGCCGGAAAGCCCTCGTTGATAGCCACCCACTGATCGTTCCCACGCGTGGGAACGATCAATACGCGCAAGCGTTGAGGAAACAGGCCGGCCCGTAGGCCGCCTCGCTTTTGCTTTTGCGATGCACGCCCCCTCGAGAGGCTGAGGGCAGGTTCTGCGCAGTGGGCTAACCCGGCCATGACCATTGTTACCGGTTGAACAACAAAGCTGTGCAGTTGCATTGCTGTTTCCTCACCGATGAACTCATTACCATGCCCACATAGTTAGGTTGCTAATGAAGTTCGAGAGGTCAGCATGCAAAGCAGAGTCGATGTCGCGGTCATGATAGGCAGCGGTGTGCCTGCCAGTTTGCGTTCGCTGGGCAAGAGCATCTGTTGGGTGGTGCTGCTTAATGGCGAGCGCCGCGGAACGGCATTCTCAAGTCGCGAAGAAGCGCAGGCGTGCAGGGCTGCCTGGTTGGCGCAACTGAACGCCAAAACACCCGACAGCCTGCATGGAATCAGAGGCTAATGGATCTGATGCATACGCAGGTTCAAATCGTCGACCACCCGCGCCCAATCCGCGTCTTCACGCAATTGTTCTTTCAGGAAGCCTGCTTGCTGCGGGGTCCAGAACTCGGCATCGATGAGTTTCTTGTCGTCGGCCAGGGGTGAATGGCTGGCAATGAAATCGTCGATGGCCTTCTCGCTGGAGTCCAGACCGAGTTGGTCGAACAAACCTTTCAAGTCGTGTGTAGGTGAATCCATCTTCATCTCCTTGAGAGTATTCAGTCGCATCGAGTGCGCAATCGGCAGTGCAGCGTCATTGCATCTGAGGGAACCGCGCGCCAAGAGTTCGATAGGGGTTTAGCAGCTTTCTGTGGATTTGCCACCGTGATAGCACTGGGCTATTGCCTGTCGGGGGGTCCACCGATTACGATGCCGTCGCGTTTTTGGCGTCACTGAGCCGCCATTCAAAGAGTTCGAACAAGGATGTAGGCGACACTCGGTCCCTCAGGTTTACCGCCGTTCAGTACTGAATTGCCCATCCCTTGCACGATTTTCTTTCGAGCCGACGCATCCCCGATCCCGCATGAAAAGGATGTATGCAGTGAAGCGTCTTGTTTATCTGATGGCCGTCGCGCTAGGCCTGTCGTTGACGGGTTGTGTGTCTTTCACCCCGCTGGGTCCCATCGGCGAACCCTTGAGCCCCGCGCCATCCACTCTTGATCGCAGTGCCGAGATCAGTGACGTGGTGATTTCCGCCCCCGAGCTGGACGATAAGGTGCGTGTCGCCGGTAGCCGGCAGTTGACCGAGCAGATCAGCACCTATGTCGATAAAAGCGATTACTTCAAGCGAATCGTAGTATTCCCGGCCAAGGCCGGTCAGGACGACGTGGTGCTCAAGTTCAACCTGACCTCGCTGGCAGGCAAACGCACCATGCATCCGGCTTATATTCCCGGTGCGCTGGTGACCTTGACCCTCTGGATCTGGGTTGACGGTCCGATCTACGTCGACAAATACGACCTCGCGGGCGAACTGGTCATCGAAGACCGTCAGGGCAAGCAACTGGCCAGGTCGGTCGAGCAGGTCAAGCTCGACAAGAATGTCGGCCTGTGGAACGCCGATTACCTCAATCCCCGCCTGGGCGGTACCCAGTTGCGTGAGTTGATCGCTCACTTGCTGGCGAGTGCTACCCCTCAATTGCGTACACCGTCAAAGGAATTGGCTGCACATGAATAAATACTTTTTGGTTTTGCTGTTGATGGTCAGCAGCGCCCTGACGGGCTGCATTTCCTACTCCCAGCATGACTTGCCACCGGTGGATCAATGGCCACCGACCCAGGCCAGGCAAGACAAGCCCAGTGCTTATCTGCACGTGACGACTCAGCAGCAGTTCAACGGTGAACTGTCGGGGGGCGTGGGCAATGCGGCGCTGGTGGAAAAGAACATGCTGGAAACCTTTAAGGAATCCGGACAGTTCAAAAACGTGACCACCGACAAAGTCGACTCGAATCTGTACGTCACGAGTACCTTGACCAACAACGAGCAGGGCAATATCGCCAGTGCCTGGCTGACGGGGTTCACGTTGTTCGTGATCCCGACGACGTTCAGCAATACCTTCACGCTGGAAACGGTGTTCAAGGATCAGGAAGGCAAGGTGCTGGGTAAAATCGTCAAACAGGAGAGCACTCGCACCTGGATGCAGATCCTGCTGATTGTCGGGTTGCCGTTCAATGAACGAGGGGACGTGTTGCTCAAGCATCTGACCCAAAGCACGCTGGATGAAGCGGTCAAGCGCAAGCTGATCTGATCATTTGTCGACATGAAGGCGTGCAATCTGTGCAAGGTTGGCACGCCGCAGACACCTCACGGGCCGGGGTGTCGATTCTGCCGGCGAGGCAGGCCCTGGTCTGCTACAGCACGCTGACGGTCATGAAAATCGCGCTGATCCAGCGCGGCTCCCGGACTTGTGCACCCCATCTCAGGCCTTCAAGGCCCCTTCATCGACGGCAACCTTCAGCGCCTTGGCGGCATCCTGGGCGGCAACGGCAGCGACGTCCGAGGTCTTGAACCAGCGATCCTTCTCGACCTGGTGATACGTCACGGTAGTCAGCGGTGGTTTGGCGCGCATGATAATGACTGCCTGGAATTCGCCTTCGACTTCTCTGGCTTCGCCCCGGATAAAAAATTCACCGATATCAAATTCCGTCACGTAGCAGCCTTCCCTTGAAAATATTCTGTTGTTTTGAGCGCAGCCCACCCTGGGGGCGGGTTTCATTGGTCGGGCAGTATGGCAGTAGTTGCATGCCGGCGGCTGAGATAAGTCGCCGGCATGACGAAGCGTCTATGGAAATGAACGTGGCGGGACCGTCAACCGCGTAACTCGAGCGAGCGGGCAAGGGCACAGGCGTCGTTATGATTGCCGCGGAAACCTCTGACGCGGCCGGTGGAAATTTCCTTGATATGAAAAAAGGCATTGCCGGCCAGAATGACCTGAAAGCGTGGCCGGGCAAGCTGTTCAGGGTAGTATTCATACGGTTGAAACATCCCGGGGGGCAGGGGCGTCGAGCTGTTCGTGTCAGGCGCCTGAGGGTAAGCAAAATGTGTCAGCGTGCACATATGAAGTCCTTTTCGTTGTTTTACCGACGTGCGTACGTGGTTTTGGGTAGTCTCGATGAGCATCGCTGCTCTAGAATCACCGTCAGTGTCTGGCGATCGATGTTCATCTAAAGCAATTTTTTGCTGGCGATATGTCGGAAAAGTGCTTTTGTTAAAGAGATTTTTCCCTAAGGTTGGTAGTCCCGTTTTTCTGGCCGTCGGAAGGGATTTTTCCTTCAACCTCTGACGAACGCCGGGCAAGACGACGTGAGTGTGGTTCCAGTAGTCTTCTCAAGCCTCGCGATGGATGAGCCCTCTGCTCGTTTCAGGATTTCAACCCGGGTCTTTTTGCGACACCTTCGGCATTGCCGCTTTTTTCTGCTGTGCGCTGTTTTCCTGCGTGCAGCATCATTTTCAAATGTGGGGATGTTTCCTTGGCAGTAAGTAATCTCGATATGCATGCTTTGTTCGTGCTGGGTGATTTGCGCGCAAAGCTGGTTAAACAGTTCCAGTCACGTTTTGTTTACATCACCGAACAGAACGCTGAAGGCATTTATATTGCCGAGATCGACACCGAAGAGGCGTTGGTGGTCGATGACAAACCAGGGCTTAAGCTCAAGGTCGGCGATCATTTCAGCGCCTCCGTATTGCCCAGTCGCGAAGGCGGCAAGCTGGACATCAAGTTCCGTGAAATCAAACTGACGGTGTACGGCCTGGGTGATTACGCGTTCGTCACCACCGCTGATGGCCACGGGATCGTATTCAAGGAAGGTCATGGCGTGGTGATGGTGTTCGCCGCTCACCAACAGTTGCAGGAAGGCCTGACCAAAACCTTGAAAGCCGTGACCGCCAAGGCTGCCAAGTGGCGCAAAGGGGAACTGGTGACCTTCAAGGCCAGCGAATAGTGACCCTGGCCCGCGTCGACTTCCACGAACTGCACCAGGCCCGTGCGCAAGCCGAAGCCCAGCGACTGTTCGACCAAAAGGCTGTTTTGCAAGGTGCATGGCTGGGTTGGGTGGCGTCACAGATCTATACGTTGCGTCCGGCGGAGTACGCCAGCATGGTACGAAGAGCGTTGGCGCACTTGCAGGAACTTTCCGAAAATTGATTGACCTCCCTCGAAAGCAGGAACCTCTACTACAGTCAGTTGACTGAGTATTCAGAGGCTTTGCGGTCTTCTGCCAGGCCATCCCGCTATTGCTGTGAACAGCACGAGGTGCAAAAGCATGAACGGATTTCGACGGTTGCTGGCCGCTACCCTGGCCACTTTCGGATTGTTGGTGTCACCCGTTCCGGGGTTCGCTGCCCAGGCGCCGATCCACTTCGCCGACCTGAACTGGGAAAGTGGCAGCCTGATCACCGATATCCTGCGGATTATCGTCGAGACGGGCTACGGGCTGCCGACCGATACCTTGCCGGGGACGACGATTACCCTGGAAACCGCACTGGCTAACAATGACATTCAGGTGATTGGCGAAGAATGGGCCGGTCGCAGTCCGGTCTGGGTCAAGGCTGAGGCCGAAGGCAAAGTCGCGAGTCTGGGCGATACGGTCAAGGGCGCCACCGAGGGTTGGTGGGTGCCCGAATACGTGATCAAAGGCGACCCGGCGAAAGGCATCAAGCCGCTGGCGCCGGACCTGCGCAGTGTCAGCGACCTGCCGAAATACAAGCACGTGTTCAGTGATCCGGAAACCCCGGGCAAGGGGCGCTTCCTCAACAGCCCGATCGGCTGGACGTCGGAAGTGGTCAACAAACAGAAACTCAAGGCGTATGGGCTGGACGACAGCTATGTGAATTTCCGCAGCGGTTCAGGAGCAGCGCTGGATGCGGAGATCAGTTCTTCGATTCGGCGCGGCAAACCGGTGCTGTTCTATTACTGGTCGCCAACCCCTTTGCTCGGCCGCTTCAAACTGATTCAGCTTGAAGAGCCGCCGTTCGACGCTGATGCCTGGAAAACCCTGACCGACGCCGACAACCCGAATCCGAAACCGACACGCTCGCTGCCCTCGAAATTGTCCATCGGTGTGTCGACGCCATTCCAGAAGCAGTATCCGCAGATCGCCGAGTTCTTCAGCAAGGTCGACTTGCCAATCGATTCATTGAACAAGGCGCTGGCCGAGATGAGCGAAAAGCACACTCCGCCACGTCAGGCGGCGCAGGCGTACATGAAGGCGCACCCGGACGTGTGGCAGGCCTGGGTGCCCAAGGATGTGGCCGACAAGGTGTCCGCAAAATTGAAGTAAAGGATGGGCCATGGCGACGCAAAGTCATCGATCAGCGCTGATGGCCGTGCGCCATTGCTGACGAATACCCTTACAAAATCGTTCAAGGAAGTTCATTGTGCTGCGACATTTCACGCTGGAAGTCCGAACATGAGCCTATTGATCGCGCAATGGATGGCTGCCATCTTCCTGTTGATCAGTCTGATCCACCTGTATTGGGCGGCGGGCGGCAAGTTGGGTAGCGAGGCGGCGGTCCCGCGAATATCCGCAGAGGACAGCGCGCAAGCCCGGCCGGCCTTCAAGCCTTCAGGCTTTGCCACGTTACTGGTGGCGGTCGGGTTGCTGCTGATTGCGATGCTGGTGTGCATGCGAGTCGGCCTGTATCTGCCGGCGGTGCATCACTGGTCGCTGCAATGGGTGATCAGCGCGATTGCAATGCTGATGTTCGCCAGGGCGATCGGCGACTCGCATCTGATGGGGTTCTTCAAGCAGGTGAAGGACTCGAAGTTTGCCCGACTCGACACCTGGGCTTATTCGCCGTTGTGCGTGGTGTTGGGGGCGGGGTTGTTGGCAGTCGCCTGGATTTGATCTGAGGTAATGCAAGATCAAAAGATCGCAGCCTCGTTTCACTCGACAGCTCCTACATAGGTTATGCATTCCTCTGTAGGAGCTGTCGAGTGAAACGAGGCTGCGATCTTTTTTCGCGTTTAACTCCCGCTCTCCGTGCGCCGACTGCTCACCTCGGCCGGCACATCATCCCCCGCCATACGCTTGCGAAACAGCGCCGCCCGCGCCAGCAACAGCGTGGTCACCGGCACCGTAATCGACAACAGAATCGGAATCAGCCAGGCATGCAGCACCGGCCCGGACTTGAGTGCCGAAAAATAAATGATCGAGGCCAGCGCCACGCACCAGGCGCCCAAGGTCGACGCCAGCGCCGGCGGGTGCATGCGCTGGAAGTAGTCCTTCATCCGCACCAGGCCAATGGCGCCGATCAGCGCAAACAGACTGCTGAGCACCAGCAGGATTGCCACCGGAATTTCAACCCACAGAGACAGTTCTGCGCTCATTCGATCACCTCGCCGCGCAGCAGGAATTTCGCCAGGGCAAACGAACCGACGAAGCCGAACAGCGCAATCAGCAGCGCCGCCTCGAAGTAAGTGTCACTGGCATAACGAATGCCCAGCGTAAGCATCATCAGCATCGCGATGATGTACAGATAATCCAGCGCCAGAACCCGGTCCTGGGCCGACGGCCCCTTGAACAGCCTGATCAGGGTCAGAATCATCGCCAGGGAAAAGAAGAACAGGCTCAGCAGGATTGCGTTCGACAGCAAGGCGCTCATTCGAAGATCTCCATCAAGGGGCGCTCGTAGGTCGCCTTGAAGTGCTGGATGAACAGCGCTTCGTCATCCAGATCGAAGACGTGCAGCAGCAGGATGCTTCGATCCAGCGCCAGTTCCGACCAGACCGTGCCGGGGACCACGGTGCAGATCATCGACAACGCGGCCAGGCCGTTGGCATCGCGCAGGTCCAGCGGCACCTTGATGAAGCGTGAGCGCGGTGGTCGGCGGCCGGCGTTGAGCACGCCCCAGGCCACGGCGACGTTGGACACCACCACATCGCGCCCGACCAGAAAGAACAAACGTACAATCACCTCCGGCCGACGAATGCGGATCGGTAGTGGTCGCAGTTTGCGCATCATCAACGGCGCGCAGAACCCCAGCACCGCGCCCAGCAGCAGATTGCCGGGACTCATCGACAGGTTCAGCACCAGCCACAACAACCACAGGGCCAGCGACAACCAGGGAGCAGGAAACAGACGCTTCATGGTGTCAGCTCCGCTACCGCGGCTTTGGCTTCCGGGCTTGGAATCGCACGGGTACCGAGCACCGCCATCACGTATTGCTGCGGGTTGTTCAAGGTTTGGGCGGCCGCCTGGGTGTAGCGCAGCAGCGGTTCAGCCTTGAAGGTCAGCGCAATGCTCAACCCCAGCAGCGCAATGATCGGCACGCATTCGAAACGTCGCAGCAACGGTGAAGGCCGCTCCTCGGGCGTCCAGAACCGCTGGATGCCCAAGCGCGAGAAGGCAATCAACGACGCCAGCCCGGACAGGATCAGCAACGCGAGCAAGCCCCACGCCGCGTTCGAGATCGGCTCATCGCTGCCATTGCCCAGGCCCAGCGGATTGAGCAGGGCGCTGAGCAAACCGAGCTTGCCGATGAATCCCGAGAGTGGCGGCATGCCGATGATCAGCAGCGAGCAGGCAATGAAGCTCAACCCGAGGAAAGCCATGGTCCAGGGAATCACCTGGCCGACCACGGCTTTCTGCTCGTCATCGAGGTTGATGCCTTTGGGCGGCTGCAAGGATTCCATCGGTCGCGGCAGATCGCCGTCATCGAACAACGGCATTTCATTGGCCGAACGCGAACGCTCGATCAACTCGGCCAACAGGAACAACGCGCTCAACGCCAGGGTCGAGCTGACCAGGTAGAACAGTGCCGCGCCGATCAGGTTCGGCTGGGCGAAACCGATGGCCGACAGCAGAATCCCGGCGGACACCAGAATGCTCAGGCTGGCCAGGCGCTCAAGCCGTTGTGCGGCGAGAATCGCCACGGCGGCGCAGACGATGGTCGCCATGCCGCCGTAGATCAGCCAGTCGCCGCCAAAGTACGCCGACGCGCCAGCCTGACCGGAGAACAGCAGGGTCCACAGACGCAGCAAGGTGTAGACGCCGACCTTGGTCATGATCGCGAACATCGCCGCTACCGGTGCGCTCGCTGCGGAATAGGCCGGCACCAGCCAGAAGTTCAGCGGCCACATCCCGGCCTTGGCCAGGAACGCCACGGCCAGAATCCCCGCGCCGGCATGCAACAGGCCGCGATCGGCTTCCGGCACCAGTGGAATTTTCAACGCCAGGTCGGCCATGTTCAGGGTGCCGGTGACGCCGTAGATCAGCGCCGCGCCGATCAAAAACAGCGACGAGGCCAGCAGGTTGATCGAGATGTAATGCAGTCCCGACGACACCCGCGACCGACCCGAACCGTGGAGCATCAGGCCGTAAGAGGCCGCCAGCAGCACTTCAAAAAACACAAACAGATTGAACAGGTCCCCCGTCAGGAACGCGCCGTACAGGCCCATCATCTGAATCTGGAACAGCGCGTGGAAACTCGAACCGGCGCCGTCCCAGCGGGCCATGGCGAACAGCAGGGCGCTGACGCCGATGATCCCGGTCAGCACCAGCATCAGCGCCGACAGCCGATCGACCACCAGCACGATACCGAACGGCACTTGCCAGTTGCCCGGCAGGTACACGCCGATGGAACCGGGGACGTCCGTCTCCTGAGTCCATTGCAGCAACAGCACGGCAATGCCCAACCCCACCAGGCTGGAAAACAGGTTGATCCTGGCCTTCAGCGGACGGTGCTTTTCGCCCAGCATCAGCATCAGGGCGGCGGTCAGCAGTGGCAGCAGAATCGGTGCAGCGATCAGGTGCGGCATCAGATTCATTCTTTAGGCTCCCGGCCATCCACATGGTCGGTACCGGTCAGGCCCCGGGAAGCGAGCAGCACCACCAGAAACAACGCGGTCATGGCGAAGCTGATCACGATGGCGGTCAGCACCAGTGCTTGCGGCAGCGGGTCGGTGTAGTGCAACAGATCCTGCGGGACGCCGTCCTTGATGTTCGGTTCCTTGCCGATGAACAGACTGCCCATGCTGAAGATGAACAGATTGACGCCGTAGGACAGCAGGCACAGGCCCATCACCACCTGAAACGTCCGTGGCCGCAGGATCAGCCAGACCCCGGACGCGGCCAGCACGCCGATGGCGATTGCGATGACTTCTTCCATCAGACGGTTCCTTGCATGGCGACGGATCGAGGCAGGGCAGCGGTCTTGTGACCCCGTACCGATTGGTGAGCGAGGGCGGTGAGGATCAACAGGGTCGAACCGACCACCACGGCGTACACGCCAATATCGAAGAACAGTGCACTGGCGATGTGAATGTTACCGAACACCGGCAGTTCGAAATGCCAGGTGTGGGTGGTCAGGAACGGATACCCGACGGCCATCGCCCCGAGCCCGGTGACCGTGGCAAACAGCAAGCCGGTGCCCATCCAGCGCAGCGGTCGCAGGCTCATTTGCGCTTCGACCCACTGGGTGCCGGCGACCATGTATTGCAGGATGAACGCCACCGACATTACCAGACCCGCGACAAAACCGCCGCCCGGTTGATTGTGGCCGCGCATGAACAGGTAGACCGACACCACGAACGCGATCGGCAGCAGCAGACGCACCAGCACCGCCGGCACCATCATGAACCCGAGCGCTGTATCGCTGGCGTGACGCGGGTTGACCAGATCGGTGACCACGTCCGGTGCCAGCAACCGCTGCTGGGCCGGTAACTGCAGGCTTTCTTTCGGAGGTCGGAAGCGTCGGAGCAGGGCGAATACGGTCAGGGCCACGGCCACCAGCACGGTAATTTCACCGAGGGTGTCGAAGCCGCGGAAGTCCACCAGCATCACGTTAACCACGTTGCTGCCGCCACCTTCGGGCAGGGCGCGGCTGAGGTAGAACGAGGAAATATCGTTCGGCGTTTGGCGCGTCAGCATCGCATAGGCCAGCAGCGCCATGCCGCCACCGACCACGGTCGACAGCAGCAAGTCGCGGATACGGCGAATGCGCGCCTTGCGCAGGGTGCTCGGCAGCGGCGAGACCTCTTCGATCCGGCGCGGTAGCCAGCGCAGTCCCAGGAGGATCAACACCGTGGTCACCACTTCCACGGCCAATTGCGTCAGCGCCAGGTCCGGCGCCGAGAACCAGACGAAAGTGATGCAGGTCATCAGGCCGCAGACGCTGACCATGGTCAGGGCCGCGAGACGGTGATACTTGGCCTGCCACGCCGCGCCGAGGGCGCAGGCAATCGCCAGCAGCCAGAGGGTCACGAACACGATCGAACCCGGAATCTTCGGCCGGTCGCCCCAGCTCAGGCTACTGTGGAGCATCGGGATCAACCCGGCCAACACGGCCGCGAACACCACCAGGAACAATTGGGTTTGCAGGCGCTTGGTGCTGATCCGCCGCTCGAGACGACGGGCCAGGCGCATCATGATCACCAGGCTGTGTTCGAACAGGCGCTTGCCGTTGAACCGGCCAATGACCGGCGGGTACTTGAAACGCCCGAGTTTGAGCTGATTGCGCAACAGCAGATAAAGCACGATGCCGCAGGACATGGCGATCAGGCTCATGATCATCGGCGCGTTCCAGCCGTGCCAGATCGCCAGGCTGTATTCAGGCAAGGTGCCGCCTACCACCGGCAGGGCCGCCGCGGCCAGCAACGGGCCGACCACCTGCGCCGGGAAAATTCCCACGACCAGGCAGGCGAACACCAAAAACTCCACCGGCGCGCGCATCCAGCGTGGCGGCTCGTGTGGGGTGTGCGGCAAGTCGGTGGCGGTCGGGCCGAAGAACACGTCGACGGTAAAGCGCAACGAGTAGGCAATGCTGAAAGTGCCGGCGATGGTCGCGACGATGGGCAGCGTCATCTCGATCCAAGCCGTGGCATTGATGAACACGGTTTCGGCGAAGAACATCTCTTTGGAGAGGAAGCCGTTGAGCAGCGGCACACCGGCCATCGAAGCGCTGGCGACCATGGCCAGGGTGGCGGTGAACGGGATCAGCTTGATCAGGCCGCTGAGCTTGCGAATGTCCCGGGTGCCACTTTCGTGGTCGATGATCCCGGCGGCCATGAACAGCGAGGCCTTGAACGTGGCGTGGTTGAGAATGTGAAACACCGCGGCCACGGCGGCCAACGGACTGTTCAGGCCCAGCAGCAGAGTGATCAGGCCCAGGTGACTGATGGTCGAGTAAGCCAGCAGTCCCTTGAGGTCGTTCTGGAACATCGCGCAGTACGCGCCGAGCAACAGGGTGCAGGCACCGGCGCCGCTGACGATGTAGAACCATTGTTCACTGCCCGACAGCGACGGCCAAAGCCGTGCGAGGAGAAATACCCCGGCCTTGACCATGGTCGCCGAGTGCAGATAGGCCGAGACCGGTGTCGGTGCCGACATGGCGTGGGGCAGCCAGAAGTGGAAAGGGAATTGTGCGCTTTTGCTGAGGGCGCCGATCAGGATCAGGGGCAGCAGAATAGGGTAGAGGGCGTGTGCGCGAATCAGATCGCCGGCGGCCAGGACCTTGTCCAGGTCATAGCTGCCGACCACATGGCCGAGCAGCATGACCCCCGCCAGCAAGCACAAACCGCCTGCGCCAGTGACCATCAGCGCCATGTAAGCACCGCGTCGTGCATCGGCGCGGTGGTGCCAGTAGCCGATCAACAGGAATGAAAAGAGGCTGGTCAACTCCCAGAAAAACACGATCTGGATCAGGTTGCCGGAGATCACCAGCCCGAGCATGGCGCCCATGAACGCCAGGAAAAACGCGAAGAAGCGCGGCACCGGATCGTCCGGCGACATGTAGTAGCGGGCGTACAACGAAACCAGAGTGCCGATGCCCAGCACCAGCATCGAGAATAGCCAGGCGAACCCGTCCATGCGTAGGACGAAGTTCAAGCCCAGGCTGGGCAGCCAGAAGAATTCTTCGCGGATCACGCCGCCATCGGCGATTTGCGGGTACAGCAGGGCGACCTGAACGGTGCCTATCAAGGCAACCAGGCCAGCCAACAAAGATTCGGTGTTACGCGCGTTGTGCGGCAGCAAGGCTGCCAGACAGCTGCCGATAAAAGGCAGAAGCAGTAGAACTATCAGGGACATAGGCTTCTAATCTGCGGAAGTTTGTGAAGCATCATACGTGCCAGTTCCCGGATCACCAAACGCCAAGCTGTCGCAGAATCCTACAAGGTAGACGGAAAAAGCCTGATTCCCGTTGTTTCCAAGGGGGGACTTTGATCGTTCCCACGCTCTGCGTGGGAATGCAGCCCAGGACGCTCCGCGTCCCTTCTAGAGCCGAACGCGGAGCGTCCGTTGAGGCATTCCCACGCAGAGCGTGGGAACGATCAATGCTCGGCTTCGCCTTCCGGGTCGCCCTCGGTCTCAGGCGTAACAGCCTTACCCTTGGTCTTCAACTCACTGACAATCACCGCCGCCACAATCAATCCCGCACCCACCAGCGCAATCGCCGGCAACCGCTCCCCGGCAATCCTTCCGACAATCCCGGCCCACACCGGCTCACCGGCATAGATCAGCGTTGCCCGGGTCGGCGAAACGCTCTTCTGCGCCCAGTTCATCGCCACTTGAATCGCCGCACTGGCTGCGCCCAACCCCAGTGCGCTGCATAACAGCAGCCATGAGAAATCCGGAATCATTTCCTGAGTCGGCACCACCATCAAAAACGCCAGCACCGAGGTGACCGCCAATTGCACCACCGTCACCCGTCGCACATCGACCTGGCCGGCATAGGTGCTGATCAGAATGATCTCCGCCGCAATCGCCACGGCGCTGATCAACGTGGCGATTTCGCCAGGGCTGAAATTGAACGAAGCGCCGGCCGGTCCCGACAGCAACATCAACCCGGTAAACGCCAACATGATCCCGATGCTCGGCATCAACCCCGGACGCCGTCCCAGCACCAGCCATTGCAGCAACGGGACGAAGGGCACGTACAACGCGGTAATAAACGCCGACTGGCTGCTGGGAATGCTCTGCAACCCGACGGTCTGCAAACCATAACCGAGCATGATTGCCACACCGATAAAGGCCCCGGCCTTGAGTTCGAACAGGGTCAGTTCCCGCAGGTGTCGCCAGGAAAACAGCGCAACAATGATTGCCGCTGCGGCAAAGCGCAGGCCGACGAAGAACATCGGCCCGCTGACCGTCATCGCATGCTGCACCAGCAAGAAGGTCCCGCCCCAGACCATGGTGATCAGCACCAGCACGCACTCGGCTTTGCTGAACCGCGAGAAACGGGAGGAAGTGTGAGGGGGATTCACCGACGTCATGACCTTGCGCGCTACCTGAGGGGGACGCACAATGCGCCGAATGTTGCGCAGTATACTGCCCAACCCCATTAAGTGAGCAATATAGTGCACAAAGATTCTACCCCGCGGGCTTCGGTCCTCCAGCACGTCAGCCAGAACGTTCGACGCTTGCGCCACGCCGCCGACATGAGCCAGGCGACGCTGGCGGAAAAGTCCGGGGTCAGCCGCCGGATGTTGGTGGCCATCGAGGCCGGCGAAAAGAACGTCAGCCTGACCACCCTCGACCGCGTGGCCGAAGCGCTGGATGTCGCATTCAGCGACCTGATCCAGGCCTCGGACGCACGCGATCCGAGTCGCATCAATGAAGTGGCCTGGGCCGGGAAAATTCCTGGCAGCAAAGCCGTTTTGTTATCCAAAGCCACGGCTGTCCGCGAAGTGGAACAGTGGGAATGGTGCCTGCAACCGGGGGAAATTTACCCATCGCAACCGGATGCCGAGGGTTGGAGTGAGCAGATCTTTGTGTTCGAAGGCTGCCTGACCCTGATGCTGGGTGATACACCCCATGAGATCGCTGCCGGCGAGTTCTACATGTTCGCCAGCAACCAGCCCCACGCCTATCGCAACGATGGGGCAGTGGCGGCGCGGTTTGTGCGTAATGTGGTGATTTGATCTGCGCTGATTCCACATCAAACATATATAGACCTGTTACTTCTTACAGTAGACGATTGGCTTTGGATCCAGACAATGATGAGTGCGCCGGCGGATGGCGGTCCACTCCTCAACATTGGGTTCACGTATGCCTATTCATCACAGAAAGCCGTCAGCGCTTTTACCTGCACCCGTGCTGCCGGTGGCCTGCGGCGACATGGTCTTTCTCGAAGATGTCTTAGCCGGCGCTCAGGTCAAGATTGTACTGAACCGGAGTGTTTATCCGGGCATCCAGGTGACCCTCGAATACAGCAATGGCGGCACTTCCAAAACATTAACGACCCCACTTACTGGAGATGGGGCATCATTTGTGATTCCTGCTTGCGCGTTTATTAACAGTTTTGGAATGCGGATTCGATATTGGGTCGACGATCCATTCCAACAAAGCGAAGTGCTCGATTTAGGCGTGTCGATGCGCTTGTGAGGCAGGCCTGGCTGTTGGCAGGGCAGCAGCGATTGATCGCTGCCGGCCACTTCTACAAGTTTGCCAGCAACAGCTCCGTGCCTATCGCAACGAGGGGGCGGCGTGGTTTGTGCGAAATGTGGTGATCTGATAGTTGGTAACCGTTCATCGGAAATGATGAGATGCCTGTTATTTATGACAGTAGACGTGTAGCGCGATTGCTCTTCAAATGGAGTTCAGCGCGCTGCTCACAGTTCTTGCCTGATGGGCAGAAGAACTTTTTCTAACGTCAACGGAAGGAAACTTAAAAATGGCATTGGAACGGCTTGAAATCCAAGAGGCTGTAGGAAAGGAAATCAAACTGACGAATGTTCCGGTTCAAGGCGCTACCGCACGCATTCCGCTTCCTCCATTTCCGGATCCTAATGGCAGTATCGAAGTGTTAATTGCTGACCAGGTTGTAGCCCAGCAACCCGTTGGGGAACCAGAAAGCGGTTTTTATAAAGTCCTGGTGCCAAGGAGCGGCTTACTGAATCACACAGGACTGAATAAGGCGTTTTCATACATCTTGTACAATGAAGATGGTAACGCCGGTTACTCTGAATCAACCAGGTATGACATCTTGCATTCTTGACGAGTTGCTCAAAAGCAGTTGTTCGACTTTGCTGATGATGTCGAACAATTGCTGTCATTAACGTTTAACTGGCCACAGTGAATCTGGAGTTTGTTTCGCGTGCTCTTGCAAATCGATTTAGTTGTTTGTGATAAAGAATTGACATAAGTAAAAATCAATTGGCACGACCTCTGTCTTGGCTCTTGGGTGTTCACCCGTCGCCGGGGGCGCGCCATGACAATTTCAGTCTCGCCCTCTCGCAGCGCCCACGTCATCCATTCTGACGCCGAAGCTATCGCCCACAGACGCCGAACGCAGAGGGTCTATACAAAGATTCGTCAGCGATATTTTCCTGTCCTACTTTGGTACTGCTTGACGAACCTTCCATGGCTTTGGCGCCTATGATCGTCCCGGAGACTTTCGAGATCGTCGCCCAGCTCAATCGCGCCGAGTCGGTGAGCTTCCTGATGGCCGAGCAAAACATTATTGTGGCGCTCAAATACGCATCGGCGGCATGACTTCCATTTAGGTAAACACTGAGCAGTGAGAACGCCATGACTGAAACCCAAAGCGGACTGGCCACCGACGCCATCCGCCATGCGGACATCCTGATCGTCGGCGGCGGCCTCAGCGGCGCGATGCTGGCGGCGCAGTTGCTGCGCCTGCCGGGCAAACGCCAGGTGCTGGTGATCGAACCCCGCGCCGAACTGGGACGGGGCGAGGCGTACAGCGCGGTCGAACTGGGCCATACGCTCAACGGCAATGCGGCGCGGATGAGCGTCGATCCGGACAACGCCGATGACCTGACCCAATGGCTCACCGAATACATCGCGGCCGGTGGTTGGCCGGAGTCTGACGAGCAACATGTGCCGGTCAGCGAATTGTTCCCGCCCCGGGGGATTTTCGGCCTGTATGTGCAGCAGCGGCTGGCCGAAGCGCAAGCGGTGGGGGCGTTGAACGGGTCAACGGTCGAGCATGTGCGGGCCGAGGTGGTTGACCTGCAGACCGGGGACGATTCTGTGTTGCTGACCTTGAGCGACGGGCAACACTTGCAGGGCGCATATGCGGTGTTGGCCACGGGGATGTTCCCCGCTGCGCGTACGCCACAGACCGAGTCCAGCGGCTTGAATGCGGCGGCACTTGATCCATGGGACGTCGCGGCCATGCAGCAACTCGATCCGCAGTCGACCGTACTGATCATCGGTTCGGGCCTGACCATGGTCGATGCCGTGGTGTCGCTGGAACAGGCCGGGCATCGCGGGCCGATCGAAGTGTTTTCGCGGCATGGTTTGCTGCCTCATGTACGTCGGCAGCCACCGGCCTGGGTGGATTTTCTCGCCGAGGATCAGAGCATTCGTACACCGCGACAGTTGATGCGCGAGCTGCGTCGGCATTGCCGGGACGCCATCGCTCAAGGCATCGACTGGCAGGCACCGCTCGACACCGTGCGCGCGCATATTGGCCGTTTGTGGAATCAGGCAACGGACGTGCAGCGTCGACAGTTCGTGCGGCATGTGCGGCCGTGGTGGGAAAGTCATCACCATCGCTCGCCGCCGTTGAGTGCCGAACTGGTGGCGCGGTTGCACAAGGAAGGGCGGTTGCGGATTCAGGCCGCGTCGTTCAAAGGGCTGGAGCCTTTCTCCGGCGGTGAAGTCAGCATCCGTATTCGGCGTCGAGGTGAAGCCGAAACTACCGTTGTCAGCGGCGCGGCGTTGATTAATTCCAGCGGCATCGAATACGACTGGCGACGCGTCGCCCGACCTCTGCCACAGCAACTGCTCGCCCGCGGACTTGTCCGGCCGGGGCCGTTGGCGCTGGGGATTGCGGCGGCAGTCGATGGCGCGGTGTTGGGCGCCGATGAGCAAGTCGCCAGCCGTCTGTTCGCCATGGGCCCACCGTTGCGTGGCATGTGGTGGGAAAGCACCGCAGTGACCGACGTCGCGAGCCAGGCCAAGGCACTCGCCGCTCGCCTGACAACAACGCCGTCCCTGTAGCAGCTGCCGAGCCTGCGAGGCTGCGTTCGAGCGCGCAGCGGTCGTAAACCTGAATGCACGATCCGGCTGAAAAAACGCATCACCTGATTCTGCGACCGCTGCGTCCGAACGCGGCCCGACTCGAACGCAGCCTCGCAGCCTCGGCAGCTGCTACGAATATCTCGAGCCTGTATTTCAACACTAAAGACAACAAACCCCGGGGAGATCGGATCTCCCCGGGGTTTGTTGTTTCAAGCGGCGCAAAGCCATTGATCAATAACGCTGATACTTCGAACCGAATTCAGGGCGGTTTTCAGCGACATAGAGTGTGCTCGCTTGGCTGTCTTTGTGATCAACACCGACGGCGTTCACGTTCAGTGTGGCCGGTTGGCTGACTTTGGCCGCTGCAACGACCTGCGGGGTGGCGTGTGGGGCGGCGATGGCGGAGGTGGCGCCAAGAACCGAAAGGGCGAAACCAAGACCGATGATGCTTTTCATGAAGTTGCTCCAGAGTGTGGGGAGAAGATGGGGGTCACTCTAGTGCTGGAGCTGCGCGATGAAAAAACACTCTGACGCATAGTTGTTATCGAGAGCGATGATTCATTGTCTGAACGCATTCCCACGCAAAGCGCGGGAATGATCATGGGGATCGCCAAGCTCAGCCAAAAGCCCTGGCAATCAATATCGTTGATATTTCGAGCCGAACTCGGCGCGGTTTTCCGCGACGACCACACCGCTGCGTACGGCGTTGTTCGGGCTGATTAGCGCCACACGTTCGCGCAGCTCTTGCAAACGGTCGGCACCGCCTTCGGCCACACGATTCTCGATCAGACGATCGGAACCGCCTTCAACCAACAGTTGTTTAACCTGGCCAGGGGACGCGGCATTGCCAGTGGTGGCAGAAGCCAGGCTCGACAGACCGAGACCACTAACCAGGGCCAGACCGAGTGCCAGGGACGAGACTTTCGAGAAGTTGAACATGGGTAATTCTCCGTGCGTTTAGTTTGAGTGGGTCGGTAGCTGTTGCTATCCGGTGATCACAGTTAAACGCTCGGGTGTATCGGTGATGTGTGCTCGAACACGCCGAAGTCGGTGTCTGCGTATCTGTCGCGGGTTCTTATACAGACGGATACAAAGCCCTATGAAAAAGTCTCCTCAGGTTTGCTTGGGGGAAGCTTCATGATTCTGCGCCCAGCAATTCCACCGGGTAGGAGAACACGTAGCCTTCGCTGCGCACGGTTTTGATGTAGGTGGATTCCCGTGAGTCATCCATCAGTCGCTGGCGCAGACGGCTCACCAGCAAATCGATCGAGCGGTCGAACAGGTCGGCGTCGCGACCCTGGGTCAGGTTGAGCAACTGGTCACGGCTGAGCACCCGTTGCGGGTGATCGAGGAACACCCGCAGCAGACGGTATTCGGCGCCACTGAGGGCCACCATCGTGTCGTCTTCGTCGAGCAAGTGCCGGGCGGTGGTGTCCAGGCGCCAGCGGCCGAAGCCCAGCAACCGGCCAGTCTCGGTGATCAGCAGGTTGGGCGGCAGCATCCGGGTACGGCGCAACACGGCGTTGATCCGCGCCAGCAGTTCACGGGCGGCGAAGGGTTTGGTCAGGTAGTCGTCGGCGCCCATTTCCAGGCCGAGGATGCGATCGGTTTCGTCGTCGCGTGCGGTGAGCATCAGGATCGGCGTGGCTTTGTGTTTGCCCGAGCGCAATTCGCGGCACAGCAGCAGGCCGTCATCGCCGGGCATCATGATGTCCAGCACGATCAGGTCCACCTGATTGGTTTCCAGAAAGCTGCGCATCTGCCGGCCATCGGCAATCACCGTGGTGCGCAGCCCGTTCTTTTTCAGGTAATTGCCGACCAGCTCGCGAATTTCCCGGTCGTCGTCGACGATCAGGATGTGGTCCACATGTTCCATCGCTCAGCCTCTTGTTGTTGGTTTTGTATCGCACTGTATCTGATGCCCCCGGAGACACCTTACGCCTTATTAATTCCGGTTCTACGACACATGGCAGATACCTCGGGCCGATTAAATGGGTTCCATCGAGACAAGATGACTTGCCTCACAACCACTGCCCATTGCCACCCAGAGGAAATCACCATGAACTGGAACGCACTGATTGCCGCCAGCTTCTTTGCAGTCCTGAACGTTGCAGCGTTTTCGGCCCAGGCCGATGTTCAAGCGCCGTCGCAAGAAACTTCTCACGGCACCCACCTGGATATCAAGAAAGTGATTTCCGTCGTCGATAACGGCGATGGCAATTGCGGCATTGTCGATGCCCGCCTGACCTATCTCGATTCCAGCGGTATGCAGAAAGCCCTCGATTACAGCAAATTCGCAGAGTGCGGCAATCAGGGCGGCTGATCTTTCTTCTACGCTGATCGCTGTCAAAGACGATGACCGCGCAGTCTGCTCATCAGCCCGTATTGGCTGACTCACATCGTCCAGAACAGCAGGTCAATGACTTCCAGGGAAACCACCATGAAGATGAATGTGTTGAGCAAAAAAAACGACTCGCGTCGTCGTTTCTTTGCCCCATCGGTCCTCGCTTTCGCGCTGATGCAGGCAGGTGCCTTTGGTGCTGCCCATGCGCAGGCCGCAACGCCAGAGCCAGTGTTGGCCAGCGCTGGCACCCTCAAGGCGGATTCGTTTGGCCCGCTGAAGCATGTCAACGCCGGATTGCTGAATGTGGCTTACGCCGAAGTCGGCCCCGCCGATGGTCCGGTGGTGATTCTTCTGCACGGTTGGCCTTACGACATTCACAGCTACAGCGAAGTGGCGCCCTTGTTGGCGGCCAAAGGCTACCGGGTGTTGATCCCGTATGCACGGGGCTACGGCGACACGCATTTCCTGTCCGACAAGACTGTTCGCAACGGCCAGCCCGCCGCGTTGGCCAGTGACGTCATCGACTTTATGGATGCGCTCAAGATCAACAAGGCGGTGCTCGGTGGCTACGACTGGGGCGCGCGCTCGGCGAACATCGTTTCGGCGCTCTGGCCGGAGCGGGTGGAGGCGTTGGTCTCGGTGAGCGGCTACCTCATCGGCAATCAGGCGGCCGGCAAGAATCCGTTGCCGCCCAAGGCCGAGCTGCAATGGTGGTACCAGTTCTACTTCGCGACCGAACGCGGCCAGGCCGGTTACGAAAAAAACCGCCACGACTTCGCCAGGTTGATCTGGGAGCTGGCCTCGCCGAAATGGACGTTCGACGACGCGACTTTCGACCGCAGCGCGGTGGCCCTGGACAACCCCGATCATGTGGCTATTACGATCTTCAACTATCGCTGGCGGTTGGGCATGGTTCAGGGCGAACCTCAATATGAAGCGCTGGAGCAGCGGCTGGCCAAGGCGCCGGTGATTACGGTGCCGACCATCACTATGGAAGGTGACGCCAACGGGGCGCCACATCCGGCAGCCGAGGATTATGCCAAGCGTTTCACCGGCAAATATGAATACCGACTCATCAACGGTGGTATCGGCCACAACTTGCCGCAGGAAGATCCGCAAGCCTTTGCCAAGGCGATCATTGATGCGGATCATCTATAAACCACTGTGGGAGCGAGCCTGCTCGCGAATGGCGGAGTGTCAGTCAACATCATGGTTGAATGACACACAGCTATCGCGAGCAGGCTCGCTCCCACAGGGTTGTTTGATGGTGCCTGTTACGCAACCACTTGATAACACGGCACATACGCCGCGCCACCTGGCAGCTTCATCCGGTGCTGGGCGACGAAGGCCTTGAGCAGCTGATCCAGCGGTTGCATGACAGCCACATCGCCACGGATCTGGTACGGCCCGTGTTCTTCGATCAGGCGGATGCCCTTGTCCTTTACGTTGCCGGCGACGATGCCGGAGAACGCGCGGCGCAGGTTGGCGGCCAGTTCGTGGGCCGGCAGGTTGCGGCTCAGTTTCAGGTTGGCCATGTTTTCGTGGGTTGGATCGAACGGGCGCTGGAAGCCTTCGTCGATCTTCAGCAGCCAGTTGAAATGGAACGCGTCATTGCGCTCGCGACGGAACTGTTTGACCGCTTTCAGGCCTTGAGTCATTTGACGTGCGACTTCAGCCGGGTCGTCGATGATGATCTCGTAGTGTTGCTTGGCGGCTTCACCCAGGGTGGCGCCGACAAACGCATCCAGTTGCTCCAGATACGGCGCAGCATGTTTCGGACCAGTGAGGACCACGGGGAAGGGCAGGCCGGCGTTGTCCGGGTGCATCAGGATGCCGAGCAAGTACAGGAACTCTTCGGCCGTGCCGGCGCCGCCCGGGAAAATGATGATGCCGTGGCCGACGCGAACGAAGGCTTCCAGGCGTTTTTCGATGTCCGGCAGGATCACCAGTTCGTTGACGATCGGGTTGGGCGCTTCGGCGGCGATGATGCCCGGCTCGGTCAGGCCGAGGTAGCGGCCGCCGTGGATTCGCTGTTTGGCGTGGGCGATGGTCGCGCCTTTCATCGGGCCTTTCATCACGCCAGGGCCGCAACCGGTGCAGATGTCGAGGCTGCGCAGGCCCAGTTCGTGGCCGACTTTCTTGGTGTATTTGTATTCTTCGGTGTTGATCGAGTGGCCGCCCCAGCACACCACGATCTTCGGCTCGACACCCGGCCGCAGGGTGCGGGCGTTGCGCAGCAGGTGGAACACGTAGTCGCTGATGCCCTGGGAGGTGCTCAGGTCGATGCGTTGGGCGTCGAGTTCGTTTTCGGTGTAGACAATGTCGCGCAGGGCGCTGAAGAGCATTTCCCGGGTGCTGGCAATCATTTCGCCATCGACGAAGGCGTCGGCCGGGGCGTTCAGCAGTTCGAGGCGTACGCCGCGGTCCTGCTGGTGAATGCGGATTTCGAAGTCCTTGTAGGCTTCGAGGATGGTTTTGGCGTTATCGACATGGGCGCCGGTATTGAGGATGGCCAGGGCGCACTGGCGGAATAAGGTGTAGGTGCTGCCGGATCCGGCTTCGCTCAGTTGCTGTACTTCACGTTGAGAAAGGGTTTCCAGGCTGCCTTTGGGGCTGACCGAGGCGTTGATTACTTGTCGTTGGGTCATTCAATGATCCTTAAAACGATGCCATTCATACAGATAACTGGCATCCGAATAGTATGTATCCATGAAAGAAGATGGCACGAACTGCGCTGTATCGCCATTTCCCCGTTTGACGATGAAAAGATGAAAAGGAGCCCCAGCATAGCTAAATCCCCTGCAGAGGCGATAATGCGCCGCAGCCTTTTTACCCACGCCCTCAAGGAACCCCGTCGCGATGTTCGAAATCCAGCCGCAGAACCCCGAACGCTATCGAAGCCAGACGCGACGCAGCACGATAATCATAGCCTTGATTTTCCTGGCCCTGGCGATGGTGTTGTCCACCACGGCGGTGGCGCTGTTCGGCGAACCCGGTGGCGACAATCTGCGCTTTAACGTCGGCGGCGTGTTTGTGTCGGTGCTGCTGATGGCCGCCCTGATGCGCGGCACCTTCTGGACCCAGCCATGGATGGCCCCGGCGGTTTATGGCTGGCAGCTCAAGCGCAGCCTGATGAGCATCACCAACGTCATGCATCAGGTGACGGCGGCGGTGGAGAAGGAAGATCCTACGGCCATGAAGCTGCTGCGTTTCTACCATCTGGGATTGAGTCAGATGCACGAGCTGGACGGCAACTCCAGTGATCACAGCCAATTGACCCGCGAGATGGATCAGCACAAGGCACGGATGGAAGTGCTGGGCATCGAGACTGATCAAACGCGATTGAATCCGGCCTGGATCGAGGCCGTGAAGCAGACGCCTCGGGATAAACCCTGATTCGTCGACAACCGCTGAACTGCTGAGCCGCAGGCTTGGCGAGCCGTAGGTGAGATTAGTTCTCGCGCAAATCAGCTTTCGGGTGTTTGATGAAGCATAGTTGCCTGGCACCAGGCAGCTCATACCCCGTCAGGGGGCATAAAAAGGGCGAACGGGAAGATTCGCCCTGTGATCAATATTTCAGGGAACGTCATGGGTCATCCGTCCGTCAACAATCGAATTGAACAATCCCGCCATGGTGTGCCTCGGGTCGCCGAGCAAGGCGGGGCCACACTCAAGGTTCGCTCTGCGGTGATTCTGCTGGTCGCGGTGTGCCTGTCCATGGCGGCTATCGTGATTTGGGAAGCCTGGAACTCGCGCCAGTACCATCTGCACGACAAAGAAGTGGCGATGTCCAACCTTGCCCAGACTTTGGCCTCGCAAGCGCAAGCGTCGATCAAGCAAGCCGATATGTTGCTGTTGACCCTGGTGGATCGCCTTGAAAACGATGGCATCGACCAGGCTCGGGTACCTCGACTGGAGCGTTTGCTCAAGGCCCAGCGCAGTGAGTTGAGCCAGCTCCATGGCTTGTTTGTCTACGGCGAAGACGGGCGCTGGATTGCCAACTCCAACGGTGCCGTCATGCCCGGTGCCAACAACGCCGATCGTGAGTATTTCACCTTCCACCGCAATCATCCCGACCGTGGCCCTCACATCGGTCCCTCGATCAAGAGCCGTTCGAGCGGTGAATGGATCATGACAGTGTCCCGTCGCGTCAATCATCCGGATGGCCGGTTTGCCGGCGTGGCGCTGGCAACGATTTATCTCAGTCATTTCCTCGGGCTCTACGACAGTATCGACATGGGGCAAAACGGCGTGATCAATCTGATCGCCGATGACGCCAGTATCGTCGTTCGCCGGCCGTTCAAAGAAACTGAAATCGGCATCAGCGTCGCCAAGGGACCGCTGTTTACGCAACTGTTGCCCAAGGGCAATTCCGGCACGGCGATGGTCCCGTCCTATGTGGATGGCGTCGAGCGGGTGGTCGGTTTTCGCAGGGTCGACGGTTATCCGCTGATCATCTATGCGGCGCTGAATAAAGATGAAGTCCTGGCCGCCTGGCGCAAGGAGGTACTGCTGAGTGCCGGGATCGTCTCGTTATTCCTGGGGTTTCTCGGGGTCCTCGGTTATCGCCTGATTCGCCTCATGAGGCAGCAGAATCACGTGCAGGGCGTATTGCTGGACGCGCAGGAAAAACTCATCGAGGTCAACCGCAGTCTTGAGTTGCTGGCGCTGGAGGACGCACTGACCGGACTGTCCAACCGGCGTCAGTTCGATCTGTTCATCCTCGCCGAAATGGGCCGCGCCAGACGCAACCAGACCCATCTCGCGCTGCTGATGATCGATGTCGATCACTTCAAGAGCTTCAATGATCTTTACGGCCATGTGGCCGGTGATGAGTGTTTACGCAACATCAGCACGATCATCAGGGACAACATCAAGCGCCCCGGCGATCTGGCTGCTCGCTATGGCGGTGAAGAATTTGCGGTGGTACTGCCCGGGACGGACTATGTGGGAGCGTTTCTGGTGGCGGAAAAAATCCGCCGCGCGGTTCATCTGGCCGGCATCCAGCACAGTGAAGGGGTTGAAGGCACGGTGACGGTCAGCCTGGGGGTCGCCGCTTACAATCCGGCGTCACAAGCCCAGCCCAGCGACCTGGTGGGGGCTGCCGACAAGGCGCTGTACGTGGCCAAGGCCAGCGGTCGGAACATGAGCGTCATTGCCAATTGAATTCAAACAAGGCTGCCAACGGCCCGGATGGCTTCCAGCCAGGTGCGACCTTCAATCGATAACATGATCCGAATCGGTTTCAGGCTGCGCGACGCAACTTCCACCGCTTGATCAACCGAAGGTAGACCAGCACGTTGATCACCAGCACGACGCTGCCCAATCCCAGCTGGATCGCCGGCGTCAGGCCCGCCGGGTAAATGACCGGCCACACGTAATGTTCGATGAAACCGCCGACATAACCGGTTTGCCCGGCTGCGTCGCGCATGAGGTTTTCCCACTGCGTCAGCGGGCAGGGCAAGTGGAAGACTTCCACCGACACGCCCCACACAGCCGCGGGCAGGTGCCACCAGGCCAGGGGGCGCCATTTGAGCACCAACAGCCCGCCGAACAGCACGAACAGAATGAACAACAGGTGGAACAGGACCAGCCCGTCGGCGGCGATTCGGTAAAGCATGTCGACTCCCTGGTGCGTTATGCGAATGGCTCCATGGTACTCGGGCGGGTCGCTGATGCTCTATCGATTGCTGCTGTTCGGCGCTGCGAGCACGCCTTTCGTCAATCGCGAAAATCAACGAACTCCGCACGCATCCTGCCGTTGTGCTTGGCCCTGTAGAGCAACTTGTCGACCTGCTCGACGAATTCCAGCGCCGTCGCGTGCGGCGTTGCGGTGGTGGTGCCGACACCCAGGCTCAGGCTCAGCCGCTTCGATACCGCAGAAAACTCATGGGGAATGTGCTGCTGGCGAATCAGAAGCAGGCATTTATTTGCCACCAGCCTTGCGGATTCGGCGTCGGTTTCCGGCAGCAGCCAGACGAACTCTTCACCGCCGATCCGCGCGATGAAATCTCGTGGCCGATTGGCCGCCAGGGACAAGGTCTGAGCGACGCGCCGCAAGCATTCGTCACCCTTGATGTGCCCGTAATGGTCGTTGAACTGTTTGAAGTAATCGATATCCAGGATCAGTAGCGACAGCGCTGATCCCGTGCGTTGAGCGCTGCTCCATTCGCGCTCCAGCACGGTGTCGAACATGCGCCGGTTGGCGATGCCGGTCAGCCCGTCCTGGAAGGAATATTCTTCGAGTTGCTTTTGCAGGCGGCTCAAGTGCTCTTCGGTTTTCTTGCGCTCACTGATGTCGAACATGAAACCCACCAGCGCTTCCACTTCACCGTCCTTGCGCACCACGTGCACCACATCGCGGATCCACACATAGTCACCGTCGCGGGTCAGCGCCCGATAGTCTGCCTCGTGATCCACACCCGCCCGCGATTGCGATACGCAGAACTCCACCACGTAGTCGCGATCATCCGGGTGCATGCGTTCGACCCAGTCATTGACCCCCACCCAACTGTCCTGTTTCCAGCCCAGCAGACGCTCGATCTGCGGACCGATGTAGCTGAAAGTCATGGTCTTCCAGTCGATCCGCCATGGTATTGCTTTGGTCGACTCAAGCAGGGTTTTGTAGACGTCGCTGTCGGTTTCGATTGAGCTCATGAGGGGGCCGGATCTCAAAGATGAAAAAACTGCGCCATCATGTTGCTACTACTGGAGTGAATCAAGCTTGTAGCCGATGAATGGAACAAGTTCGCGTACCAAGTGCGCAAGATCGTTCAAGCCAGCGGCCGCGACTGCTGGCACAGTCTGGGGTCTTTCCCTGGTTGTAGAGCGTTATGTCCAATTCACTCATGCCGCGCAGCGCCTTTCTTCGCGGCGCCGCGGCGATCATGCCGTTGTCCCTGGCCACCGCGCCCTGGGGCTTGCTGGCCGGCTCCATGGCCATCGAGGCCAACCTCACGCCCCTGCAAGGCCAGGGGCTGTCGAGCATCGTGTTTGCCGGGGCGGCGCAACTGGTGGCGATCGGCATGCTCAAGGGCGGTGCCGGGATCTTTTCGATTCTGCTGACCACGCTGCTGCTGACCTCCCAGCATTTGCTCTACGGGATGAGCATGCGTTCGGTGATTTCGCCGTTGCCTGGACGCTGGCGTGTGGGGCTGGGTTTTTTGCTCACTGATGAGCTGTTCGCCCTGACCAGTGCGCATGACAAACAACAGTTCAACCGCTGGTACGCGTTGGGTGTCGGCCTGACGTTCTACATCGCCTGGAACCTCTTCACCCTGGCCGGCATCGTGCTCGGCAGCAGCATTCCGGGGCTGGAACACCTGGGACTGGACTTCTCCATTGCCGCGACCTTTATCGCCCTGATCACCCCCGTGGTGCGGAACGTGCCGACCGTGGTGTGCGTGGCGGTGTCGTTGTTTTGCTCGGTGCTGTTCAGTTATTGGCAATGGGGCTCGGCGCTGGTGCTGTCGGGGTTGGCGGGCATGACCGCGGGCTTTATCTGCAACAAATTCTACGGTGGACGCACATGATGGTCTGGGCGGTGATTTTCGGCATGGGGTTGTTGGTGTTCCTCAACCGTTATGTGTTTCTGGAGCCGCGGCTGCCCGTGCGCTTGAGCAGCAATGCGCGGCAATTCCTGGGTTTTGCGGTGCCGGGCATGCTGACGGCGATCTGCGGGCCGATCGTGTTCATGCCGGACAAGCAGTTGAATCTGCAATGGGATAACCCGTACCTGCTCAGTTCGCTGGTGGCGGTGGGGTTGGTGCTTTACACCCGCAATACCTTGCTCAGCATGTTGTTGAGCATGGGGTTCTTCTTTTTGCTGCGTTGGTGGTTCTAAGTCGTCCTTGTCGAAACTGTTCTACGCTTAAAAGGGACCCCTACAGGAAGAGAGGTGAACATGGCTAATGATCCCAAGCGTCCAGACCCGGATGAAGAGGTGGATGACGAACCCACGGAAGAGGAGATTGAGCGGCAGCGGCGTTCGACGCCGGACTGGAAGCATCCCGACGATGGGAAAGAACTGTCGGATCGCGATCAGGAATGGCCGTTGAAGCCTTGACTGCGCAATACCTGCGTTCGGCCTCTGGGAAAGGGGCAAGCAGATCAAGATCAAAAGCCAAAGCCTGACGCGGTACCTGTGTGGGAGCCTGCTCGCGAAAAACGTCCGGACACCGCATTCATTCAGACAGCACACGTTATCGTTCACGTCTTTCGCGAGCAGGCTCGCTCCCACAGGATGCGCACTGGAACCAAACACTGTGTACCCTTATCCAACCTCGGCCCGCAGCGACCTGCGGACGACGAAGGATAAATGGGCAAAACATGAAACAGCTGTTCAAGGTTCTATCTGCACTCATCATCGCCACTGGGCTGGCGGGGTGCATCGCTTCTCCCATCGAAATGACGCCGCAGACCGAACAGCGTCTGAGTGAGCAACCGCCGATCCGTTTTCTGCTGACCTTCGACGACGGTCCCAGCGCCTCGAGTTTGTGGAATCCGACGATGACGGTGCTCGACAGTCTGGCCACCAACCCGGTGCAACCGAACCTTAAAGCGGTGTTCTTCGTGCAGACCGGTGCGCCACGTGCCGGCAACAGCGAAATCGGACGCGAGGTCATGCGCCGTGAACACGCAGACGGGCAGATTCTGGGCTTCCACTCGGCGACCCGCTCGCACACCAATCACAGATCCCTGAGCCCGGAAGAACTGGAGCAGTCACTGAGCAAAGGCGCCGCAGACATCGCCGCGATCACCGGCGCGCCGCCGACCCTGGTGCGCCCACCATTCTGGAGCTATGACAACCGGGTTTTCGCCGCCTATCAGCAGCACGGCATGCACCTATTGCTGACCGACCTGAGCGCCAATGACGGCAAGATCTGGGGCTTCAACGCCAGCCCCCAGCGGCGGGCCCACTTCTTGCGCACAATGTCCGAAGTGCGCGAACGCATCGCCCTTGGCGAATTACCGGTGGTGGACGGGGTGATTCCGGTGGTGGTGACCTTCCACGACCTCAATCGCTACACCGCCCGGCATACTCGCGAGTACCTGCAAATCCTCCTCGACAGCGCACGGGCTACCGGTGTGAAAACCGCAGAAAAGCCGTTTTACGACGACACGGCTGCGCTGCAACGGGCCGCCATGGCGCGTACGGTTCGCGACAGTTCAGAGCCGGTCAAATTACCCGGGCTCTGGAATTGGATCTGGGGTGCGGATTCTCACTGAAAGGTCGCCAAAATGAGAAACAGCTAACACTTATTTTGAGCATTGGCGGGCGCAGGATGGGGAAAGCCCATCTATGCTGAGCAAGTTGGATCCGATTAACCTGCCACGGAGGCGCCAGTCATGGTTTCAGTTCCTGAGCTTTGCCGCATTGTCGAGTCCGGTTTTCAACCGCTTTCCTGCGCCTGCACAGTGAATCCCGACGGAACGTTACGGATCAAAGTCTATGAACCCGCCACCGGGCGCATTGCTCTGTTGATTACCGGTGTATCGCCCGAACGACTGACCAGCGTTCGCGCTATCGCCAATCTGATTGGCGAGTTGCGCATCGAGATGCGCGCCGGTCGCCGGGCCTTCGCCGGCTGAAGCGGATCGCATCGCGGATCAGGCCCGCGGTTGCAGTTCATCGATCATCTGCAAGCAATGATTCAACCCCGGCGATACGTCGCCCACGCGCCTGCTGAGAATGATCGGCGAGGTCGCATTGTCTTCCAGCAGCGGCGTGAAACCGATGTCGTCGCGGTGCAGCAGTTGCACCGAGGCCGGCACCAGTGTGACGCCGATTCCCGCTCCCACCAGTCCGATGGCGGTTTGCAATTCGTTGGTCCATTGCGCCACATGAATGCTCACGCCATAGGATTCGAATAACGCGATGACGTGATCGGCATAGCTGGGCCGCGGGTTGCCGGGGTACAGCACAAAAGGTTCTTTCGCCAGTTCGCGAAGGCTGATCGGCCCGGCCAGTAAGGGGTGCCCGGCGGGCAGGGCGGCGACCAGTCGATCTTCAGTCAAAACCGTCTGGATGATCGCCGGATCATCGATGCGGATTCGGCCGAAACCAATGTCGATGCGCCCGGCCTTGAGCGCCTGCACTTGCTGCAGTGTGGTCATTTCCGAGAGCCCCAGTTCAAGCTCCAGGGGCTCGCCACTGCGCAAACGGCGAATCAGTTCCGGCAGCACGCCGTAGAGCGTCGACGGGGCAAAACCGATGCCCAGCCAGGTCTTTTCGCCCAGACCGATCCGCCGCGTGTTATCGCATACCTTGCTCAGTTGCTCGAGCAGGGCGGTGGAGTGCTCATGGAAAAACCGCCCGGCATCGGTCAGCTTCAGCGGCCGCCCGCGTTCCAGCAACAACACGCCCAGTTCATCCTCCAATTGCTGCATCTGCCGGCTCAGTGGCGGCTGGGCGATGTGCAGCAGTTCGGCGGCACGGGTGAAATTGAGGGTTTGAGCCAACACCTGAAAATACCGCAGGTGACGCAGTTCCATGGGGCCTCCAGTCGCAAGTCGGTTGCATACCTTAAAGGTATCAAGTCAGACCAATTCTATATTGGCTTCCCGAAAAAAGCCGTACCAGAATCGGTTCCAGAACTTTAAGAACCTGACAGGTATCGACATGCTTGCAACAGCCATTGAATCGATCGAGACGATCATCGTCGATCTGCCGACCATCCGCCCGCACAAGCTGGCGATGCACACCATGCAGAACCAGACCCTGGTGATCATTCGCGTGCGCTGCGCCGACGGCATTGAAGGCATTGGCGAATCCACCACCATCGGTGGCCTGGCCTACGGCAACGAAAGCCCTGAGAGCATCAAGACCAACATCGACAAACATTTCGCGCCGCTGTTGCTGAGCCAGAACAGCGCCAACGTGAATGCTGCGATGTTGCGTCTGGAGCGCAGCATCCGTGGCAACACGTTCGCTAAATCAGGTATCGAAACCGCCTTGCTCGACGCTCAGGGCAAACGCCTTGGGCTGTCGGTCAGCGAGTTGCTGGGCGGCCGCGTTCGCGATGCCCTGCCAGTGGCGTGGACCCTGGCCAGTGGGGACACCGGCAGGGACATCGCCGAAGCGGAGAAAATGCTCGACCTGCGACGCCATCGGATTTTCAAACTGAAAATCGGTGCCGGCGAAGTCAACCGCGACCTGGCTCACGTCATTGCAATCAAGAAAGCCTTGGGCGACCGCGCCAGCGTGCGGGTCGATGTCAATCAGGCCTGGGACGAAGCGGTCGCGCTGCGCGCCTGCCGGATCCTGGGAACCAACGGCATCGACTTGATCGAACAGCCGATCTCGCGCAATAACCGCTCCGGCATGGCGCGCCTGAATGCCATGAGCCCGGCGCCGATCATGGCCGACGAATCCATCGAGTGCGTGGAAGACGCCTTCAACCTGGCCCGTGAAGGCGCGGCCTCGGTGTTCGCCCTGAAAATCGCCAAGAACGGCGGCCCGCGCGCCGTGCTGCGAACTGCGGCCATCGCCGAAGCGGCCGGTATCGGTCTGTATGGCGGCACCATGCTCGAAGGCGGCGTCGGCACCCTGGCCTCGGCCCATGCTTTTGTCACGCTGAACAAACTGGCGTGGGACACCGAGCTGTTCGGTCCGCTGCTGCTGACTGAAGACATTCTCAGCGAGCCGCTGGTTTATCGCGATTTCGAGCTGCACGTGCCGAAAACGCCGGGGTTGGGCCTGAACCTCGATGAAGAACGTCTGGCGTTCTTCCGCCGAGACAAAACGTCTACTGCCATTCATCAAGCCTGAGGAGAGCATCATGCTGTTCCACGTAAAAATGACCGTGAACCTGCCGGTCGATATGAATCCCGAAGCAGCCGCGAAGCTGAAGGCTGACGAAAAGGCCCTGGCCCTGCGCCTGCAAGAGCAAGGCAAGTGGCGTCACCTGTGGCGCATCGCCGGACACTATGCCAATTACAGCGTTTTCGACGTCGACAGCGTGCAGGAGCTGCACGACCTGCTCATGCAATTGCCGTTGTTTCCGTACATGGCGATCGAGGTCGAGGCGCTGTGCCGGCATCCTTCTTCCATTCGCGAGGATGACCGCTGAACCCAGCCTGTTCAGTTCGCTACGCTAATAATTACAAGATGAGGAACCCACCAAAATGAACGTCAAGATTTCCCACACTGCCGGTGTCCAGAAGTTTCTCGAAGAGGCCAGCGGCCTGCATAACGAGGCCGGCGACCCGCGGGTCAAGGCGCTGGTCTACCGCATTCTGCGCGATTCGGTGAACATCATCGAAGACCTGGCCGTGACCCCGGAAGAATTCTGGAAAGCCGTCAACTACCTCAACGTGCTGGGCGCGCGTCAAGAGGCCGGGTTGGTGGTGGCCGGGCTCGGTCTCGAACACTACCTCGACCTGCTGATGGACGCCGAAGACGAGCAGGCCGGCAAGGCCGGCGGCACGCCGCGGACCATCGAAGGCCCGCTGTACGTGGCGGGTGCGCCGCTGTCGGAAGGCGAAGCGCGACTGGATGACGGCGTCGATCCGGGGGTGGTGCTGTTCATGCAGGGCCAGGTCAAGAACACCGCCGGCGAACCGTTGGCCGGTGCGGTGGTGGACGTCTGGCACGCCAACACTGGCGGCACTTACTCCTACTTCGATACCACTCAATCGGAGTTCAACCTGCGTCGTCGTATCGTCACCGATGCCGAGGGTCGTTATCGCTTTCGCAGCATCGTGCCGTCGGGCTATGGCTGCCCGCCGGACGGTCCGACCCAGCAACTGCTCGATCAACTGGGCCGTCATGGGCAACGGCCGGCGCACATTCACTTCTTCATTTCCGCGCCGGATCATCGTCACCTGACCACCCAGATCAACCTCGATGGCGATCAGTACCTGCACGACGATTTCGCCTATGCCACTCGCGATGAGCTGATTGCCAAAATCACCTTCAGTGACGATCCACAGCGCGCGGCGGCCCATGGTGTCAGCGGTCGTTTTGCCGAAATCGACTTCGATTTCACCTTGCAGACCACCGCGCAACCCGACGAGCAGCAACGCCACGAGCGGGTCCGCGCACTCGAGGACTGATATCCTCGAACAGCGGAACCGGGCCACGAGATAACCGACCGTTTATCTCGTGGTCTTCGGCGTTTCGATCATTGCCCTGGATTGGCCCGACGTAACCTATAACAACAATGAGAGTGCCCCGATGATGCAAGCGCAACTGTTGAGTCAGCGCAGCACCGTATTCGACCATGCCGACCCTTACGCGGTGTCGGGCTACGTCAATCAGCATGTCGGTAACCATTGCATTCTGATGCCCCGGGCCGGGCGACCGCTGGCCAGCCTCAATCACCGCAAGTTTGCCAGCCTCGACCTGTGCCGCATCAGCTATGGCGGCAGCGTGCGCGTCACGTCGGGTGCGCTGGAAAGCATCTATCACCTGCAAGTGTTGCTGCGCGGCAACTGCCTGTGGCGCGGTCATGGCCAGGAACACTACTTCGCGCCCGGCGAGCTGTTGCTGATCAATCCCGATGATCCGGTGGACCTGACGTATTCCGACGATTGCGAAAAATTCATCCTCAAAGTCCCCACCCCGTTGCTGGAATCCGTATGCGATGAGCAGCGCTGGCGGTACCCGGGGCAGGGCGTGCGGTTTCTGGAGAACCGTTACCAGCTCGATGAGCTGGAAGGCTTTGTCGGTCTGCTGGCGATGATTTGCCAGGAAGCCGAGGCCACCGAACAGATTCCCAAGGTGCAGGAGCACTACGCGCAGATCATCGTCAGCAAGATGCTCAGCCTGATGAAGACCAACGTCAGCCGGATCAGTCTCGGCTCACAGACGGCCACGTTCGAGGTGATTGCCGACTACATCGCCGGCCACCTCAAACAGGACATCGACAGCGAAGAACTGGCACGCCAGGCGCGGATGAGCCTGCGCTCGCTGTACGGATTGTTCGAACGCAACGCCGGCACCACGCCGAAAAACTACATCCGGCAAAAACGCCTCGAGCGCATCAACGCCTGCCTGAGCGACCCGACCTGCAACGTGCGCAATGTCACGGAAGTGGCGATGGATTACGGCTTCCTGCACCTGGGGCGGTTTTCCGACAGCTACCGCAAGCAGTTCGGCGAGTTGCCGTCGGACACCCTCAAACGCCGCCACTGACCTGGCAAACACCGCCCATCCCTGTGGGAGCATGGCTGCTGATCGTTCCCACGCTCCCGCGTGGGAATGCAGCCCGGGACGCTCTGCGTCCCAAAAGCGGACGCGGAGCGTCCCTTGAGGCATTCCCACGCAGAGCGTGGGAACGATCAAAAATCCTGCTGCACAAAACGGATACAGGTCTGCACCCAGCGGATAGTCCACCCCATCCCCCCGTCCTAGCATGGCCCTGCCTGAATAAAAACAATGGAGGCGGCGGCCATGTCCCTGCGACCCGAATACCTTCACTCCCTGCTCGAAGATGACAAAGAACAGGGTATCTATCGCTGTAAGCGCGAAATGTTTACTGACCCGCGGCTGTTCGATCTCGAGATGCAGCACATCTTCGAAGGCAACTGGCTGTACCTGGCCCACGAAAGCCAGATCCCCAACAAAAACGATTTCTACACCACCACCATGGGGCGCCAGTCGATCTTCATCGCGCGCAACAAGGACGGTGAACTCAATGCGTTCCTCAACGCCTGCAGCCATCGCGGCGCGACGCTGTGCCGGCACAAATCCGGCAACAAGAGTTCGTACACCTGCCCATTCCACGGCTGGACCTTCAACAACTCCGGCAAGCTGCTCAAGGTCAAGGATCCGGCCGAAGCGGGCTACCCGGCGAGCTTCAACTGCGAAGGCTCCCACGACCTGACCAAAGTCGCGCGTTTCGAGTCATATCGCGGTTTCCTGTTCGGCAGCCTCAAGGCCGATGTCGTGCCGCTGGTTGAACACCTGGGCGAGTCGGCAAAGATCATCGACATGATCGTCGACCAGTCCGCCGATGGCCTGGAAGTGCTGCGTGGTTCTTCCAGCTACATCTACGAAGGCAACTGGAAGCTCACCGCCGAAAACGGTGCCGACGGCTATCACGTCAGCTCCGTGCACTGGAATTACGCCGCTACCCAGAACCAGCGCAAGCAACGCGAGGCCGGCGATTGCAACCCGACCATGAGTGCCGGCAGTTGGGCCAAGCAGGGCGGTGGTTTCTATTCCTTCGACAAGGGCCACATGCTGCTCTGGACCCGTTGGGCCAACCCTGAAGATCGCCCGTTGTACGAGCGTCGCGATGAACTGGCCCAGGACTTCGGCAAGGCCCGCGCCGACTGGATGATCGAGAACTCGCGCAACCTGTGCCTGTACCCGAACGTGTACCTGATGGACCAGTTCAGTTCGCAGATCCGTATCGCCCGGCCGATCTCGGTCAACCGCACGGAAATCACCATTTACTGCATCGCCCCCAAAGGCGAAAGCGACCACGCCCGTTCGAGCCGGATTCGTCAGTACGAAGACTTCTTCAACGTCAGCGGCATGGCGACCCCGGACGACCTGGAAGAATTTCGTTCTTGCCAGACCAGTTATCAGGGCAGCGTGACCGCCTGGAACGACATGTCCCGTGGCGCCGAACACTGGATCGAAGGCGCCGATGAGGCGGCCAGGGAAATCGACCTGCATCCGCTGCTCAGCGGTGTGCGCACCGAAGACGAAGGCCTGTTCGTGCTGCAACACAAGTATTGGCAGCAGACCATGCTCAAGGCCTTGGCCGCCGAGCAGTCCGAACTGATTCCTGTGGAGGCCGTGCAATGACCATCACCTATGACGCCGTGCGTGATTTTCTCTACCGCGAAGCGCGCTACCTCGACGACCGGCAGTGGGACGAATGGCTGGAGTTGTACGCCCAGGATGCAACGTTCTGGATGCCGTCCTGGGACGACAACGACGAGCTGACCGAAGACCCGCAGCGGGAAATCTCGCTGATCTGGTACGGCAACCGCACCGGCCTGGAAGACCGCGTCTTCCGCATCAAGACCGAGCGTTCCAGCGCCACCATGCCGGACACCCGCACCTCGCACAACATCAGCAACATCGAGCTGCTGGAACAGGCCGACGGCATGTGCAAGGTGCGTTTCAACTGGCACACCCTGAGCTTTCGCTACAAGACCGTCGACAGCTATTTCGGCAGCAGTTTCTACACCCTCGATGTGCGCGGTGAAAACCCGCTGATCAAGGCCAAGAAAGTGATCCTGAAGAACGATTACGTTCGCCAGGTCATCGATGTCTACCACCTGTGAGGCAGCGGTCATGACTCATTCCATCGCATTCAATTTCGAAGACGGTGTCACCCGATTCATCGACGCCAATATCGGCGAAACCGTGGCCGATGCCGCGTATCGCCAGGGCATCAATATTCCACTGGATTGCCGCGACGGCGCTTGCGGCACCTGCAAATGCTTCGCCGAGGCCGGCCGTTATGATTTGGGCGAGGAATACATCGAAGATGCACTCAGCGCGGAAGAGGCCGAACAAGGTTTTGTCCTGACCTGCCAGATGCGCGCCCAGAGCGATTGCGTGGTGCGCGTGCCGACCTCATCGGAGGTGTGCCGCACCCGTCAGGCCAGTTACGACGCGACCATCAGTGCCGTGCGCCAGTTGTCCGACAGCACCATCGCGCTGTCGATCAAGGGCGAGGCCCTGAGCAAACTGGCGTTCCTGCCGGGGCAATACGTGAACCTGGGGATTCCCGGTAGCCAGCAGACCCGCGCCTATTCGTTCAGCTCGTTGCAGCGCGACGGCGAGGTCAGTTTCCTGATCCGCAACGTGCCCGGCGGCTTGATGAGCAGCTTCCTCACCGGCATGGCCAAGGCCGGCGACAGCATGAGCCTGGCGGGGCCGTTGGGCAGTTTCTATCTGCGCGACATTCGCCGTCCGTTGTTGCTGCTGGCCGGCGGTACGGGGCTGGCACCGTTCACGGCGATGCTGGAAAAAATCGCCGAGCAGGGCAGTGAGCATCCGCTGCATTTGATCTACGGCGTGACCAACGATTTCGATCTGGTGGAAATGGATCGACTCGAAGCCTTTGCCGCGCGAATCCCGAACTTCAGCTTCAGTGCCTGCGTCGCCAACCCGGAGAGTCAGCATCCGCTCAAGGGCTATGTGACCCAGCACATCGAGCCGCAGCATTTGAACGAAGGCGACGTCGATGTCTACCTGTGCGGCCCGCCGCCGATGGTCGAGGCGGTCAGCCAGTTCATCCGCGAAAAGGGCATCGCGCCGACAAACTTTTACTACGAGAAATTTGCCGCCAGCGCCGCATAAGCATCAGCACGACACCGTCTCTGTAGCAGCTGCCGAGCCTGCGAGGCTGCGTTCGGCTGCGAAGCAGTCGTAAAACCTGATGACACGGTGTTCCTGAAACACCGCATTGTTTGATCTCACGACTGCTTCGCAGCCGAACGCAGCCTCGCAGGCTCGACAGCTGCTACAGATAGCCGTTCCCTGCGAAATTGATTTTCGCATCGAGGTATTTATGAACAGATTCACAGATAAAGTCGCGCTGATTACCGGCGCAGCCCAAGGCATTGGTCGGCGCGTTGCCGAGCGCATGGCGGCGGAAGGTGCGCGGTTGATTCTGGTCGATCGCTCCGAACTGGTGTTCGATGTCCAGCAGCAATTGGGGCAGGGCAGCCAGGTGCTCGCGCTGACTGCCGATCTTGAGCAATACAGCGAATGCAGCCGAGTCATGCAAACTGCCGTCGAGCGTTTCGGGCGTCTGGATGTGCTGGTCAATAATGTGGGGGGGACGATCTGGGCCAAGCCTTTTGAGCATTACGAAGCGTCGCAGATCGAGGCCGAAGTGCGCCGCTCGCTATTCCCGACGCTGTGGTGCTGTCATGCCGCGCTGCCGTTCATGCTCGAGCAGGGCAGCGGCGCCATCGTCAATGTTTCGTCCATCGCCACGCGCAGTGTCAATCGCGTGCCGTACGGTGCGGCGAAGGGAGGGGTCAACGCGCTGACCGCTTGCCTGGCGTTCGAAACCGCCGGTCGCGGGATTCGGGTCAATGCCACCGCGCCCGGTGGCACTGAAGCGCCACCGCGGGTCATTCCGCGCAACAGCGCTGATCAGAGCGAACAAGAGAAGGTCTGGTATCAGCAGATAGTCGACCAGACGCTCGACAGCAGTTTGATGAAGCGCTATGGCACGCTGGATGAACAGGCAAGCGCAATTCTGTTTCTGGCCAGCGACGAAGCGTCTTACATTACCGGCATGATCATGCCGGTCGGTGGCGGCGACCTCGGTTGATTCACTTACAAGCGACGCTGAAACGCTTTGATGATTCTGAGCGTGGCGTTGCTGGTGTTCAGGTTCTGGACCGCGTCCAGCGGATACCAGATGCAATCGAAGATTTCGTTTTGTGGGCGGGCCTCATCCGCGTTCTCCACGGAGGCCTCGTAAACATGGTGTTGGGTGCTGGCCGTTTGCAATTCCATCAGGTACAGCATCCCAGCGACCCCAAGCCCGGTCTCTTCCTGGAGCTCTCGTGTGGCGGCGTCGGCAATGGCTTCACCACGTTCAACCTTTCCGCCGGGCAGCATCCACCGACTCCTTGGCTTGCGCACCAGGAGGATGTGTCGGTGCCGCTCGCAAATGACGGTCGCGCGTACTTTCATGTGTTACCCGATTGCTGTTTGTCATAAAACAGTCATAAAAATGCAATATTCGAGCCGAGGTGTCTGCCTCAATGGTTGGAGTGATGGACGAGGCTGGAAGTGCAATCGCGTTTCGAAATACTGGCGCGACGTCTGGTCGGCACTTCTTGAAGGGGCGGGTGTAAGGTATTCAAGTGAATCCAGGATCATCACTGCCGAAATGGAGGTGACTATGAGCGTTCCGATGCTGACCAAAATGCACATGAATGGTTATGACGTACTCAGCGTGAACAACGGCCCGTGGCGGGTGTGCACCAAAGGTGACCGGCTTGGAGCCTTTGGCAGTAAAGAGGAAGCACTGGCCTTTGCGGCCGCTCTTCCCGGCTACAAGGCCAGAGCAAGTCGGCCTGCACGCAGCCAGCAATCAGACAAATAGCACGCTTTAAGCCCTGGTTCGCCGGGGCTTTTCTTTGTGCACTTGATCCTTGCTCATGCCGGTCTCGCCCTTTGCAACCAGCGTTCGATCCCGATAGACACGCGATTCGGAGCTGCAGCCACCCAACGCCGCCAGTACAACGACCAGCGCGCCTGGAGGTTTGTGCATGGCAATGCTCTGCTATTGAGCTTTTGTTCGAGTGATGATCTTGGCCTTCACTTCCTCGGCATACCCCTTCAGTCGTTCTTCATCTCCCTGAAAAAGTTCGCACAGCTTCAGGATTGCTTGCGCATCCACGTCATTGCCAGTCAGGCGTAGCTGCTCTGCGATGCGTAAAAGCTCTACGGCTGACCATCTCAAATCCGACGCAAGCCCTTGCAGGTCACGCCGAAGTTCATTTTCAGATTCGTTAAGCCACATGATGACCTCCTGCCAATCTCCGCTACAAAATTTTAGTCCCATTTCCCGGGCCAGGGCGTTTTGTTCGTCTGGACCGTTGGTGCAACCTTCTGTCGGGAAGATGAACGCGAACCCGCAGATTTGATGTCGTAGTGAGGTAGTCAATTTTTGCTAGGGCGAGGCAACTTCAAATGACGGCGACTGATGAGTTTAGATTTCATGCCCATGAGCTGATCGTTGATCTGGACGCGGCCACCACGGAAATGATGAAACTGATTTCTGCACATCAGCTGAGCGGCCCGGAATGGGAGCGGGTCACTCAATGGCAGCACGAAGCGTATGAAAGATGGATGACTTATCTGAACGAGAGGTCATACCCGGAAAACGGCGATCACAACGCCCCTTGCTGAGTTCAGTGCAACGGATGGATGTCTGGACAGCGACACGCTACATTCCCCTTTTTTCGGGATAAGGAAGCGTCATGCGCAAATTGATTGGGGGAGTAGGGTTGGCGTTGCTGGCGGGCTGTTCATTGCCCGCGTCCCTGGTGCCGGGTGAACCCAACGTCAGCAAGTACAGCGACAAGGTGCCGAAAGACTATGCCGCATGCGTTCTGCCGGCGTGGCAGCGGGAGATACCCAATACGACCCAATCGGCGATTTCCAATGGCTACAGAGTCACCGCGCCGAGCATCATCACGGCCGACGAAATTGTCGATATCGTGAAATCCAAGGATGGCAGTCACGTATCGCTTTATCAGGGGCCGCCTTGGGCGAAATCCGGGGCGTTGCGTCAGGCAGTGCGTGATTGTCTTTAAGGTTTAGTCGGTGATATCGGTTGCCTGGATGATCGCGTCGGCGCTTGCCTGAGTGCTCGCATTGATTTTCTTTTCCCGACGATCGTTTATCCAGTTGTCCACCTGAGCATTGAATTGCGCCGGCGCTTTTCGTCCGACCTTTCTGGCGAGATCAAGAATGGTCTGCTGGGCGAGGGCGTCTTCCATGCGTTTCTGCGCGGTCATCATGACGGCATGCACCGAGCACTGACCCGCCAGCGCCCACGCTGGCGCGGAACCTTCGAACAAAGCGCAACGCCCCCGAATCTCTCGGCAATCGAAGATGAGTTTCTGGCCGTCGATGGCATTGACGATATCCAGAATGCTGATTTCGTCAGAAGGTCGGGCCAGCTTGAAGCCGCCGCGCACGCCTTCAGTGGCGACCACCAGTTTTGCCTTGGCCAGTTTGGTGAAGATTTTTGCCAGATAGTCCTGTGGTACGCCTTGCAGCTCGGCAAGGTCGCGCACGCTCGCCTCACGGGTGTCGCCGCTGCTGCCGACCAAAAAAACCAGGCAGTGAATGCCGTACTCAACGCCTGCGCTGTAAAGAGACATATCTATCTCCGACCAAAGTAGTCGCAAATGCTAACAGCGGGACGCGAGCAGGGCAACGCGTCCTGTCGCTTCTCCGTTATGCGTCGCGCGGCAGTTTTGCCTCTCGATAAGCCTTTTTCGGACAAATCGAACTTTTCGATACCAACCATCAGTAATTTCGTTTTGTGCCCTGTAACTAGGATCAATATAGTCGCCGTTGTCAGGTCCGCATTGGGAAGCAGCCGCTACCGAAGCGCGTGACCTTTAACGAATTCATCACTTGGTCTTTTCCCCGGAGTTAAAAATGAAACAACACATCCTGGTTATTGGCGCAGGTTTCGGTGGCATGTGGACGGCTTTGAGCGCCACGCGTCTGTTCGACATTCATGGCCACAACGACGTTGAAGTGACCGTTCTGGCTCCTCAGGCCGAGCTGCGAGTGCGTCCGCGCTTCTACGAGCCGAATGCGCACCAGTTGGCTGCACCGATTGGCGAACTGTTCGATGCGGTTGGCGTCCAGTTCATCAAGGGCTCTGCCGAAACCATCGACGTTGAGCAAAAACGGGTCGGCTACGTTGATGCGTCCGGCAACCAGCGGGTGTGCAACTACGACAAACTCGTTCTGGCGACCGGCAGCCGCCTGGCCTTGCCGAACACGCCAGGTGTGGCGGAACACGCCTTCGACGTGGATCAGATCGAACAGGCCATACGCCTGGAAAATCACCTCAAGTCCTTGGTCAATCTGCCAGAAAGCCAGGCTCGCAACACCGTAGTGGTGGCCGGCGGTGGCTTCACCGGGATTGAAACCGCGACTGAAATGCCTGCGCGGTTGCGTGCCATCCTGGGTGATCGCGCCGACATCGAAGTGATCATCGTTGATCGTGGCGAGAAAGTTGGCGGGTCCATGGGCGCCGAGATCGCCAAGTCGATCGTTGAAGCCAGTATTGAAACGGGCGTGACATGGCGCTTGAAATCGTCGGTCGTGGCTGTCGATGAAAATGGCGTGACCCTGACCGATGGCCAGCGCATCGATGCTAAAACGGTGGTCTGGACCACCGGTGTGCGCGCCAGCTCGTTGACCGAGCAGATTCCGGCCGAACGCGATCACCTCGGTCGTCTGCACGTCGACGCGCACTTGAAAGTCATTGGCCAGGAAGACATCTTCGCCACCGGCGACGTCGCCTACGCCGCCAGCGATGACATCGGCAACTTCGCATTGATGACTTGCCAGCACGCTATTTCGCTGGGTCGTCATGCCGGCAACAACGTTGCCGCACAGATTCTAGGCGTGGACCCGACTCCATACAGCCAGCCTAAATACGTGACCTGCCTGGATCTGGGCGCCTGGGGCGCCGTCTACACCGAGGGTTGGGACCGCCAGGTGAAGTTGGTCAAGGAGGAAGGCAAGGCGTTGAAGACCCAGATCAACACAATGTGGATCTACCCGCCCGCAGCTGATCGTGTCACTGCGCTGGCTTCTGCGGATCCGATGATTCCTGTTGCCTGAAATCTCGGCAGCGTTGCTTCGATAACGCTGTCTGTTTAAAAAAATCCCGCCAGGGTTTCCTGGGAGGGATTTTTTTTTGCGCCTTGAACGGTTGCGGTCGTGAAATTTAGTGTGTACTTTTTCATGAAATTAAAAGTATAAAAATTCACGAGGCTGTATGTTCCAGCAATCTTCCCGGCACGTCGCCAGCTATTACGCCCACACCTGCGCGGATCGCTTGGTGGCTCGAGCTGTTTTTGAGGGTGAGCAGGACACCGAGGTGTTGATCATCGGGGCCGGCTTCAGTGGATTGCACACAGCGTTGCGTCTGGCCCTGGCCGGTAAGCGCGTGACGTTGCTCGAAGCCAGTCGGGTCGCCTGGGCCGCCTCAGGGCGCAATGGCGGTCAGGCCATTCTCGGTTGGTCGTGTGACATGCCGCCGTTGGAGGCGGCGTTGGGTTATGAGCGTGCGCGCCGGTTATGGGACAGCATGCGTTGGGCTGCCCGGGAGTTGCGAGACTTGCCTGGCCGCCATGGTTTCGATTGTGACTATCGGCCTGGTCACCTGTGGACGTCGGTGATGCCGCGTCGGGTGAGTCTGCTGACAGAATGGCAACACGAGGCCAGCCACAAGTGGGGCCACGATAATTTGCAGTTCATTTCGCGCGAGGCGTTGCCTGATTGGGTCTCCAGTGAGCGCTATCAGGCGGGCCTGTTCGATCCTGAAGGCGGGCATTTGAATCCGCTGAAACTGGCGCTCGGCCTCGCCGCTGCGATTGAGCAGGCCGGTGGATGCATTCATGAGCAGAGCAAGGCGCTGAGTTATCGCGAAGAGGGCGGTCAGTATGTAGTTGCCACTGAGCGCGGGCAGATTCGCGCCGACGTGCTGGTGCTGGCGTGCAACGCCTACCTTGATCGGCTTGATCCGAAGCTGTCGAGTTGTGTGTTGCCGGTTGGCACTTATCAGGTGGCAACCGCGCCACTCTCAGAGCGACAGGCGACTGCGCTGATACCGAGCAATGTGTGCGTCACCGACAACCAGTTTGTCCTCGATTATTTCCGCCGTACGCCAGACAACCGCCTGCTGTTCGGCGGTGGATGCACTTACCTGGGCGGCATGCCGAAGGACATCGCCGCTGCGACACGGCCCTATCTGGAACGCGTGTTTCCCCAACTCAAGGGCGTAGAACTGGACTTCGCCTGGGGAGGGCACATCGATCTGACCCTCAAGCGCACGCCTGACATCGGTCGACGTGGCGACCTCTACTGGCTACAGGGTTACTCAGGGCATGGCGTGCTGCCGACGTTGGCCGGGGCGCGTGCTGTGTCCGATGCCATCCTTGGCCAGCCCGATGAGCTGGCGTTGTACCAGGGGTTGATCAACGGCCGCTTTCCCGGAGGGAAGTATTTGGCCGCACCGCTGGAAGCCATCGGCAAAGCCTGGTATCGCCTGCGCGACAGCCTTTGAAACATCAATTTCCGGAAACCTCCTGATGGACATGCAAGAAGAAATCTCGGCGCTGGCGATCCTGATCCAGGACCTGCGCAAACACAAAAAATACACGCTGAAAGACTTGGCGGACAAAATCGGTCGTTCGGTGGGGTTTCTCTCCCAAGTCGAGCGGGGGTTGTCGCGTCCCACGGTGGCGGACTTGACCGCCATCAGCGAAACCCTCGGCGTGCCGACCACCTATTTCTATAGCTTGCCCAAGCCCATGGCGTTGCCTTGGGTGACCCGTCCGGATGAGCGACGCACGTTGTATTACGCCGACGGGATCACCGACATCCTTGTCTCACCGAAGATGCGGGCGTCCTTCTCAATGCTTGAAAGCCAACTGGAGCCCGGCGCCAGCAGTGGTGACCGGCACATGAACGACAGCTCGGAGCAGGGTGGCTATGTCCTCGAAGGGGAACTGACGCTGTGGCTGGATGACGACAAACCGGTGACGTTGCGCACTGGCGACAGTTTCCAGCTGGCCAGTCACACACATTGCCGCTACGGCAACCTCTCGGATCGGCTCGCCCGGGTGCTTTGGGTTTACACCTGATAAAAACAACAAGGAACACTAATGATGGATGCTGTCTGCTCTGATCTGGTTGCTGAGGTTCGCGCGTTTCGCCAGCGCTTCCCGCAGGTGCGTTACGTTGACCTGATTTCCCTGGATATTCCCGGGCATTTTTATGGCAAGCGCTACCCGATAGAAATGCTCGAGAAGGTCGCCGCTGGCAGCGCGCTCAAGCTGCCGCAAAACTGCGTGTTGCTGGGTACGCAGGGCGGTCTGTTCACAATCGGTGACTACTGTTTCAACGACGGCGACCCGGATGCTCCCCGCCGCCTGGTGCCCGGTACGCTCAAGCCCGTGAGTTGGGAAAACCAACTGCTGGGGCAAATGCTGATTACCTCGAGCGGTACTGAGAAGCCTATCGTTTTCGAGCCGCGTGAGGTGTTGGCGCAGGTGCTTGAGCGTCTTGGCCGAAAAGGGATTTTCCCTGTGGTCGCGTTCGAACTGGAGTTCTATCTGTTCGATCGCCAGCTGCGTGACGGCTTGCCACAGTTCCCTCGCGATCAGCTGACTGACGATGCCGATGATCAGCCGAATATGCACATCGAACGGCTGTCGAGATTTTCACCGGTACTCGATGACATGGTCGAGACGGCGAGGGCCCAAGGCATTGATGCCACGGTGATCACTGCGGAGCTGGGCCCGGGCCAGTTCGAAATCAATTTCGGTCACCTTGACGATGGCCTGCGTGCGGCCGACTGGGCAGCCCTGTTCTGCCGCAGCACGCGGGGCGTGGCCCTCAAGCACAATCACCGCGCCAGCTTCATGGCAAAACCCTACTTGCAGCATCCCGGTAGCGGCATGCATGTGCATGTGAGCCTTTACGACGAGGCGGGAACCAACCTGTTGGCGGCAAACGATCAGCAGGCGCTGCGCCATGCAGTGGCCGGTTGCCTTGAGGTATTGCCGCATTGCATGCCGATCTTTGCACCGAATCACAACGCCATGCGGCGCTTGAGCGGCACGGTGAATGTGGCGACGCGCGCCAGTTGGGGCTTTGAAGATCGTGACGCCTGCCTGCGGGTGCCTGAGTCGGACGCGAAGAATCTGCGCATCGAACATCGCCTGGCGGGCGCGGATGCCAATCCATATCTGGTGTTGGCGGCGATTCTGGTCGGGCTGGAGCACGGGTTGGAAGTGGGTCGTGAACCGATTGCATCCCTCAACGAAGATCGTGGCAGCGGAGTCGACTTCCCGCTGGAGATGCTGGAGGCCGTGCGTGCAATGCAAAACAATGTGCAACTGCGCGAGGGTTTGGGGGCAGAGTTTGTGGATGTCTACTGCGAAAACAAGCGCCAGGACCATTTGGCATTCCTGCACGACATCAGCGCGCGGGAGTATCGCTGGTACCTCTAAGTCAGCCCTTGTTAAGGTGCGTCCATAAAAAATGTGTGGATATTGAATGAGTTAGAAGGTTTAGTAACTGGTTGGTGAGTCAAAATATCTTGTTACAGGCAGAAATATTAAGTAATATTCGCCCGCGTTCACCACCACGGTTTATGCATTTTGAGTCCCAGGCGTCCATCAGCTGCCTGGGATTTTTTTTGCCTGAAATTCGCGACAAATGTATATCCGCTACCGCGAAATGATCCCGTGATCGATCGCGTATTTGACCAGGGCCGCGGGTTTGTCGATGTTGAGTTTGCGCCGGATGCTCAGGCGATGGGTTTCTACCGTGCGAACGCTGATGTCCAGTTCACGGGCCATCTCCTTGTTGTTCAGCCCTTGAGCCATCTTGTACAACACCTGGCTCTCGCGCGGTGTCAGCTCGTTGTCGGTATTTTTATCGGCGATGAGCCGCTGGGCGATCTCGGCGCTGTAGAACGTGCCGCCACTGGCGATGGCTTCGATCGCCGCGATGATTTCCCGTGACGGTGAGTTCTTCAGGACATAGCCGCTGGCCCCCGCGCGAACGGACTCACTTACGTATTCGTTATTGTCGTACATGCTCAGCACCAGCACCTTGAGCGACGGGTACTGGCTGCGTAATACCCGGGTCAGCTCGAGCCCGTTCATGTCCCGCAGGCTGATGTCGACCAGCAACAGGTCCGGCTGGCAGCGCCCGACCATTTCAATGGCATCCGCGCCACTCTCGGCTTCGCCCACGACTTCCAGGGGAGGCATGACCGCCAGCAGCGCTTTGATCCCGTCGCGGACCAGGGCGTGATCGTCGACCAGTGCGACGCGGATCGGGTAGGGCAGGTTCATCGCGGGTATTCACTCTTGTTGTGGGGGCGAGTCAGTGTGTTGTACCGGGCGTTTTCATTGGCAGCCAAACGTCCAGCTCGCTTCTTCCCGGCATCGAGATCAGATCGAATCGTCCACCAAAATGCTCGACACGCTCACGGATATTACGCAGGCCAATGCCCGTATGACGACGTTCGACCTGGGCAACGTTGAAACCGATACCGTCATCGACCACCGTCAACCGAATTGAATCTTCGGACCCGTGCAGGGTAATGGAGACGTTTTTAGCTTGGGCGTGTCGTTCAATATTGGTCAGGCCTTCTTGCACGATGCGAAACAGCGAGACCGCTGCTCCATCGACCAGGTGGCAGTCGAATTCGTTGTCGTTAAAAGTCACCACCAGGCCGCTGCGTTGCTCGAATTCTGCGGCGAGTTGACCGATCGCCGCCGGCAGGCCCAGGGTGTCGAGCAGCGAGGAACGCAGGTCGTGGGAGAGGCTGCGAACCTCGCCAATCGCTTCGCCCAGGCGCTCCGTGGCGTCTCTTAGCGTACTCAAACCCTTGTCATGTGCTTGGCCATTCTCGAGCAGGTGGCTGGCCAGTTCGAACTGAAACTTGATCGAGACCAGTAACTGGCTGATGCCGTCGTGCAGTTCACGGGAAACCCGTGAGCGTTCTTCCTCTTGCAAGCTGACGATACGCTGGGTCAGGCGCTGCAGTTTTTTGTCGGCCAGACGATGCTCGCTGACGTTCAATGTCATGCCGCTGGCGAAGACAAACAGCACCGCCACGAGGGCCACTGCGGCAATCGCCAGCATGGTCTTGCGAATGCCCTGGGCCACTTCGTCACGCGCCTGCTGGGTCGCGCGCTCAACGTCTTCAAGGTAGATGCCGGTGCCGAGCATCCAGCCCCAACGATCCAGCATCACCACATAGGCGAGCTTGTCGGTCACCTGGCCGGAGGAGGGTTTGTTCCAGGCGTAGCGCTGAAAGCCTTCGCCCGATTGCGCACTTTTGAGCAATGCCTGGATCACCGGCAAACCGTGAGGGTCCTTCATGTCCCACAGGTATTTGCCTACCAGCTCGGACTGGCGCGCGTGCATCAGGCTGCGGCCTTCGTGGTCGTAGACGAAGAAGTAGCCATTGATGCCAAAGCTGAGCTTGCGCAGTTCTTCCAGCACTTTTTGCTGGGCGTGTTCGTCGCCGTGGCCGTCGTCGTACAGCGGTTCGATCAGGCTTTGCGCCATTTCGACGTAGTTCTTAAGTTCTGCGCGCTTGCTGGCCAGAATGCTGTCTTCGATCAGTTGCGCCTGTTGTTCACCCAGTTGCCGGTTCATGGAAATCACCAGCGCGCAGATGACGGCGATGGCCAGCATCAGCGGCAGAATCCCGAGCGCGACGATTTTGTGTTTGAGCTGCATCTGTGCTCCTGTCCGGACCGAGGGAAGGCGAAGGCCCGGCATCATATGCCAAAGATATGCGGGGCCAGTAGCGGTGCTGGACGGAATGACTTGTGGCTTGGATTTCTGTAGGAGCTGAGCTTGCTCGCGATGGCGGCCTGACAGCCGACCAATCTCTTTCAGGTGTACATATCCATTGCTGCGGTAACGGCGGCTTAGGGTTTCGCCCTTACGGCGAGTCCCTTTTGTCAAACGCCACAAAAGGAACCAAAAAGTCTCGCCCCGGCGTCCGGCCCCTCGCTTGGGCTCGGCGTTCCTTCGTTCCGGTGTTCATCTGGGGGCATCGCCTCCGGTCGGCTTCGCTTCGACCTCCTCTCGATGTGTTCGACTGCGTCGAACGGCGCTGCGCGCCTGCCCCCCAGATGAACACCTCCACTCAGCCTCCCGAAGGGGCGGGTGGATCAAGATCAAGAGCTGCAGGCGAGCTAACGCTCGGCCTGATGAGTGGTGAGGGGCGAAAGGCGAAAGGCGTACGCCGATCTCCTGTGGCAGCGAGCCTGCTCGCGATGGCGGCCTGACAGCCGACCAATCACTTCCTGCCAAACATCCAATCCCTGTGGGAGCTGGCTTGCCTGCGAAGGCGGCCTGACAGCCGACCAATTACTTGCAGGTGTACACCATTCCCCTGTGTGCGAGCCTGCTCGCGATGGCGGTATATCAGACGACATCAATCTTGAATGACAACTCGCATTCGCAACCAAGTCGAATCGCTGCGCCGTCGCTCCAACAAGAAGTCCACCGTCATCTACGTAGAACTACGTAGGCGCCACGTACGTAGTAACGCGGATTTATTTGTAGACGGCATGCGGGGATATTGGGCCAGCTCCGCACAGCGGACACAATTATAAAAATTACCGCCGCAGTCCATTGGCTGTCGGCAGGAGACACGCTATGCCCCGTCTGGCTAAACACCTCGCCTGGTTTGCCGTGGCTGTCCTGGGAGCGTTTGCGCTAAGTGTCGTGGCCCTGCGCCGCGGCGAAGCGATCAATGCCCTCTGGATCGTAGTCGCAGCAGTCGCTATCTATCTCGTTGCATACCGCTACTACAGCCTGTTCATCGCTACCAAAGTGATGCAACTCGACCCCAATCGTGCCACGCCCGCTGTCGTTAACAATGACGGTCTGGACTACGTGCCGACCAATAAACACGTGCTCTTCGGTCACCACTTCGCAGCCATTGCTGGTGCGGGGCCGCTGGTCGGTCCGGTGCTGGCGGCGCAGATGGGTTACCTGCCCGGTACGCTGTGGCTGATTGCCGGCGTGGTGCTGGCCGGTGCCGTTCAGGATTTCATGGTCCTGTTCATGTCCACCCGCCGCAACGGCCGTTCCCTCGGTGACATGGTCCGTGAAGAAATGGGCCGCATCCCCGGGACCATCGCGCTGTTTGGCTGCTTCCTGATCATGATCATCATCCTCGCGGTGCTGGCGCTGATCGTTGTGAAAGCCCTGGCCGAGAGCCCGTGGGGCATTTTCACGGTGATGGCGACCATCCCGATCGCGATGTTCATGGGCATTTACATGCGCTACATCCGCCCGGGCCGCATCGGTGAAATCTCCATCGTCGGTGTGCTGTTGCTGCTGGGTTCGATCTGGCTCGGCGGGCAGATTGCTGCTGATCCGGTCTGGGCCAAGGCCTTTACCTTTACCGGGATCCAGATCACCTGGATGCTGATCGGCTACGGTTTCGTCGCCGCGGTATTGCCGGTGTGGCTGATTCTGGCGCCGCGGGACTACCTGTCGACCTTCCTGAAAATCGGCACCATCGTGGCCCTGGCGATCGGCATCCTGATCACCATGCCCGACCTGAAAATGCCGGCACTCACCCAGTTCGTCGACGGCACCGGGCCGGTGTGGAAGGGCGGTCTGTTCCCGTTCCTGTTCATCACCATCGCCTGTGGTGCGGTTTCCGGTTTCCACGCACTGATTGCTTCCGGCACCACGCCGAAGTTGCTGGCCAGTGAAGGCCATGCCCGTTACATCGGTTACGGCGGCATGCTGATGGAATCCTTCGTTGCCATCATGGCCATGGTCGCCGCGTCGGTGATCGAGCCGGGCGTGTACTTCGCCATGAACAGCCCGGCGGCGCTTGTCGGCTCTGATGCTGTTACGGTTGCTCAGACCGTCAGCAGCTGGGGCTTTGCAATCACCCCGGAAGCGCTGCAAGCGGTCGCCAGGGACATCGGTGAAACCACCATCCTGGCCCGTGCCGGCGGTGCGCCGACCCTGGCGGTCGGTATCGCGCAGATCCTGCACCAGCTTCTGCCGGGTGAAAACACCATGGCGTTCTGGTACCACTTCGCGATCCTGTTTGAGGCGCTGTTCATCCTGACGGCTGTAGACGCCGGTACCCGTGCCGGTCGCTTCATGCTGCAGGACTTGCTCGGTTCCTTCGTGCCAGCGCTGAAACGCACCGAATCCTGGACCGCCAACCTGATCGCCACCGCCGGTTGTGTGGCGATGTGGGGTTACTTGTTGTACCAGGGCGTGATCGATCCGCTGGGTGGCATCAATACCTTGTGGCCGCTGTTCGGTATTTCCAACCAGATGCTGGCCGGTATCGCGCTGATGTTGGCGACTGTCGTGCTGATCAAAATGAAACGCCAGCGCTACGTCTGGGTCACCATGCTGCCGGCTGTGTGGCTGCTGATCTGCACCACCACGGCAGGTTTCATCAAGCTGTTCGACGCCAACCCGGCGATCGGTTTCCTGGCCTTGGCCAAGAAGTACAGCGATGCCCTGGCCAACGGTCAAATTCTCGCTCCGGCGAAGAGCATCGACCAGATGCAACACGTGATCTACAACGCCTACACCAACGCAACGCTGACGGCGCTGTTCTTGCTGGTGGTCTTCAGCATCCTGTTCTTTGCACTCAAGGTCGGTATTGCCGCCTGGGGCAGCAAGGAACGTACGGACAAAGAAGCGCCATTCCAGGCACTACCGGATGCTTGATCGAGGAGTGCAGCATGTTCAATGACCTGAGTCGCCTAGGTAAATACCTCGGTCAGGCCGCGCGCCTGATGGTCGGAATGCCCGACTACGACACCTACGTCGAGCACATGCAAACCAAACACCCGGACAAACCGGTGATGAGTTATGAGGTGTTCTTTCGGGAACGCCAGGAAGCGCGTTACGGAAGCAAGGCTGGACCGAAGTGCTGTTGATGGACGGTGGCAGTAATGCCACCTGAATCGCTAATAAAGAACCCGGCTGATGAAGCCGGGTTTTTTTTGAGTGGCCGATCCGTGTTGAGTCAGCTTGCGGGAATGGTTTCGAGCGTTTCGAGATCCAGCAGGGTGAAATAACCACGGTCCGGCCTCCAGCCCCCCGTATCGATGTGAATCACATTGCCAAGGCTGACGGGCATATAAAGCGGCGTATGCCCCACGACCAGTGCGCGCAGGCCTTCGACGCCATGGGTCTCCTGCTGATCGAGCCGCCGTCGTGACCACATGCAGAAGTGCTGCACCTCCTGCAGACGCCTGTTGCTTTCCGGCGACTCCAGTTCCTTTCGCAATTGCTGCCATGACGGAAATGGACAATCGGCATGCACGATGCCGATCAGGCCGTAGGCTGTTTCGACTTCAATCGCGATAGGAAGCCTGGCGAACTGCGCCGCGAAGGCGTGCTTCTCGATCAGAGGGAGGTCCATGAACCATGAACCGCCGTTGTCGAGCCAGCTGTCGACGTCGCAGGTGTCGAAGTAAACCACGTAGTCGTCATGGTTGCCTCGCACCGGGTGGAACCATGCCTTGCCCAGCCAATCGAGGGCATCATGGCATTCCGGCCCACGGTCAATCAGATCGCCAACACTGAACAGGCGATCTACCAGGTGGTTGAACCCGGCGGCATCCAGAGCATCCTGCAACCGAGTGAAATGGCCATGAATATCCCCGACCGCGAAATCCCGGCCGGCAACGTTTGCAGCGAAGCGCTTGACGCGTGACATCTCTAAATTTTCGAGCATGGGAATGCCACTCCGGCAGCTCCCCAACGGGCTAGTCAAGTGAGTTTAGGCCAATAAGTGGTACCCGACCTTACCGCGCCGGCAAGCGGACCTTTTCCGCTTGCCCGACAAGCTGGCCGGATCAAACTTTGTCAGAGCAAATAAGCCGTTGCTTGCCCGAAAGGGTTGTCCTGCACGCTGGCGATAAGGTGCAGAGGCATGTGTTGCGCATCCAGGGTTGGAACTTCGAAAGTCTCCACAATCTGGGTGTGGCGCTCACTCGGCCCGGTCGACGCTTCGACAAGAGCCTTGGCCATTCTCGCGTGGTTCGCTGCGATTTCGTTGAGAGTTGACACGTTACATCTCCCGGTGACTGACCAAGCGCATCGCTGGCGTCCTAAGCGTTAAGTAAGTGCTGTCGCGTCAGAATTACGTCGTTCTGGGGCAGCTACGACCGTCTTGTGCAAACCTTGAGCCAGCATTGTCAAAAAAATCGCGCTGCGTTTCTGATGCGACGAATGGTGGTGGCGGGGCTTTAACGGGATATTTCCTGAGCCTATAAGGCGGGGGAAAAAGGTGATTAGACGTGCAGAAGTAGTTTTGCTAAAAAAATAGTGCATGGTCGCTGTTGACGCGCCAATGCATCTCCATTCTGTTAGATGGAAATCGCCCAACATTGAGCTGGGCAACGATCAATGAGTCTGATGCCGATACAGGGATAAGTAACTGCGACTTTGGCCAACTGCTCGCGCACAGGCATTGGGCTCATTGATCCCCTTTTTTTCCACAGAAAGTCACCCCTTTCAGGACAAGGAAGTAATCATGTGGATTTTGAAAGAAGCGGTGAATCAATCCATTTTCCGCCAATGGCTGATCGCTGCTTCTATCGGCCTTTTTGTGGCGGGCGGTGTACAGGCTCAAACCTCGACACAGGCGAACCAGGAGATAAAGGGCTTGCTGGATTTTGTGGAGCGCAGCGAGTGCAAGTTCGTGCGCAACGGCAGTGAGTACCCTGGACCCGAGGCTCGGGCACATCTCGAAAAGAAGCTGAATTATCTCGAAGGCAAGAACCTGGTGAGCAGCGCAGAAGACTTCATCGATCTTGCTGCCACTAAAAGCAGCATGTCTGGCAAAGCCTATGAAGTGCGGTGCGCAACTGGCGTTCAGCCGACGAGCACCTGGCTGAAGACGGAGCTACAGAGACATCGTCAGCTTCATTGAGCCTATTCCCTGAAACGGATATGTACCCAAACCTTAAGCGGTGTCGGCAACCTGACCTGTCACAGCGGCGGGCTACAGAGGTCAGCCAGTGGCGCCAATGTAGCCCGGTCCTCTGCGAATACAGGCGACTGATCAGTTAGCGCCGATGCAACCCATGCCCTGGACCTGGTAATCCAGCACGTGTTTGCGACCCTGATGGTCGAGGTATATCAGCTGCGCGGGGACGATGCCGCAATCCTGCGTGATGATGTTGCTGGACAGGTCTTTGGCGATATCCAGGTGGACGAAGAAACCGGTCTTGTCGTGAATGACAGGTTCGGCGGTCTGGGTATCGGCAACGGCCGAACTCGTGGCGAGGAGAGCAGCAAACCCGAGGATTAACATTTTCATGATGACTTCCTCTATTCAGGGGCGGGTTGGCTGCCGATGGGTTGCCTGGCAGTGAAGCCAGGTCAGCCAGTCGATCCGCACAATCGACCCACGGTTGAATGTCAATTCTGTAATGAAACGGCGCCGAAATGACGGGGGGCGACCGGCGGCTTCAAGGCATGTGGCTCGATGGCAGCTCGATGGTGGTCGCGCTCCTGCCTGCCATATGTCGGGAGCGAGGAACGTCACTCATGAAAAAACTTCGAAACGAAGACTGTCTTTGGGAGTTTGAGCATGAGTGATGATCAAAAGAGCGAAGCCCTGGCGGCTTGGTATCAGCTGCTGAAAGTGCCCGAAATCCGGATGGATGCCGAAGAGCAATATGACCAGTTGCTCAAGGCAGCCGATGAGATGGAGCGCACCGGGCTCATCAACAGCGTTGAATGGCGCAAGCTGGTTCAAGAGGCGAGCGCTGCTTTTGCCAATGCGACAGAAGGGTTGGGGCGCGGAACGTAGGGGTCAAATCCTGATGGTCAAACTTCGCCTGCTGGCCGTTCGGCCTGTTGGGCAAACCACTGCATGATCAGCGAGCAGGCGGGATGAGCAGCCGCAGATGGCTGAAGGTTCAAGGCGTAAATGCCGCGGGTCTTCAAGGGGTGGCCGAACGGAACGACGAGCACGCCTCGTTCCAGTGATTCGCCTGCCAGGGTCAGGTCAGTCATGGCGACGCCCAACCCTCGCGCCGCCGCATCGAGCGCCAACTCGTCGAGGTTGAAGGGGATATGGCGGTAGTCCTCCAGTGACTGGCCGTCATTGGCGTGCAGCCACTGGCCCCAGTCATGCTTGTCCGCCGAGCGATGCAACAGTGGGAAACGCATAAGATCGGCCACCGATTCCAACGGCTGGGTCGTGCTGCCCAGGCCAGGGGCGCACACCGGCACCAGCGCCTCTTCGAACAAGGTCAGGCAGTCAGGATCGCGGGACGGCTCGGGCAGATAGAGGATGTAGGCGTCGCTGTCGATGGCCGGTTCCACCACTTCCGTGGCCACGGTTTCGATCGACAGCGAAACCTGCGGATGACTTCGATAGAACTCGCTCAACTTTGGCAGCAACCATCGAACCGCCAGCGATACATGCATGCGGATGCGGAAGGGGCGTTTTTGCGGTGTCAGCCGATCTTCCAGGGTTTTCAGTTGCGCCAGGATACTTCGGGCGGTCGCAAGCACCTGTTCGCCTTCCGGTGTCAGCCGAACACTGCGGCTGTTCCTGACGAACATCGGCAAGTCGAAGTGGCTCTCCAACTGCTGGATTTTTCGACTCACTGCGCTTTGGGTCAGACAGAGCTTTTGCGCCGCTTGCGTGAAGCTGCCCGAGCCTGCGACCTCGACCAGCGCCTGCAAGGCCTGGAGAGAAGGAACGTGGTGAATTTTATCCATGCGCTTTTTGAATGGCTCGATGAGTTTATAACGTTGGTTGTATCACTACAGGCCTTATAGATTCTAGCTCTAGCCAGCGCCGGCCGGAAAGACTCATGCGATGACGTCATGTGCGGCGCTTGCGGAACTACAGGCAGACGAGGTGATGCATGACCAATGTATGTGGCTGGATTGCGCAGGCGGGGAGTTCTCCCGCTCGCGATGCTCTCAAAGGCACGCAAAAAGCCGATTGGCTGATTGTCGGTGCCGGTATCACCGGGCTGTGCGCCGCTCACACACTCGCTGAAATGCACCCGCAGGCGCGGATCGTGATTGTCGACAGGCAGCGGGCCGCGCAGGGCGCTTCGGCGCGCAATTCGGGCTTCGTGGTCGGGCATGAACATCCCTCCAAGGATGAGTTGATCGGCAACCCGGGGTTTGCTGGTTTTGAAGTCGATACCTCGATTTCACGTGCCGCCAGTGACGAAGTGCGTCAGCGCATCGCTCATCTGGGCATCGAATGTGAATTCAGGGAATCGGGCTACTTCTTCGCTGTCAACGATCCCGGCAAGTTGACCGACGTCGCGGCCAAGCTGGCGACGCTACGTGCTGTCGGCGCCTCTGCGGATTTTCTGGAAGGTGAACCGCTGAGCAAAAAACTGGGCACCGCGCATTACCAGGCCGCGATCTGGTGCGGCAATGGCAACGCGCTGCTGCAACCGGCGAAATATGTGAAGGGCCTGCTGGATACGCTGCCAGCTAACGTGACCCTGTTCGAAAACACCGATATCACTGGCCTGGAGCGTTTGGGCAAAGGGCGTATTCGCGCCAATGGTGCCGATGGAAGCATCGAGGCCAGGCAAGTCCTGGTGTGCCTGAACGCGTTCATTCCGCGCTCAGGGATAGAGGACAGCGGGACGTTCCCGATGGAACTCAGCGCCAGCCTGACACGGCCGCTCAGCGACGCCGAGTTCACGTCCATCGGCGCGGTTGAGCCTTGGGGCGTGCTGTCCACCCGGCCATTGGGCGCTACGGTGCGACTGACTCCAGACCGCCGCGTGATGATCCGCAACACCGCGGAATACCGTTCCCGGGATATATCCGACAGTGAGCTGCTGCACCGTCGCAAACACCATGTGCTGGGCTTGCAACGCCGTTTTCCATTCTTGAACGAGCAGGACATTCAATACACCTGGACCGGACACTTGAGCGCTTCGCGCACCGGGCAACCGTATTTTTCAAAGGTCGACGAAGGGGTGTTTGCGGTGGCCGGCTGCAATGGTTCGGGCGTCGCACGCGGCACCCTTTGGGGGCGCTTGCTCGCCGAACTGGCATCCGGTGACAGCTCGCCCATCCTCGAATCGGTGATGCGCAGGGCCCAACCGGGGTGGCTGCCGCCGCGCCCCTTTCTCGATATCGGTGCCATGCTTCGAATGCGCGTGGAGGCGATCAGGGCCAAAACAGAAATCTAGAACACCCGGCGATCAAACAATAAAAACTCATCCAACACACGGTGATTGAACATGCGCGTCAATAACATTTCCCTGATGGTCGTGCTCACGACGTTGTCGGCAGCCACCTACGCTGACGAAGTCGTCAATATTTCAAACTGGAACGGCTACATTGCCGACGACACCTTGACCACGTTCACCAGGGAATCGGGGATCAAGGCAACGTACGACATTCACGACAGCAACGAAGTGCTGGAATCCAAGTTGATGACTGGCAACACCGGCTATGACGTGGTGAGCCCTTCAAACCATTTTCTGTCCCGGTTGATCAAAGCCGGGGCGGTGCAGAAACTCGATAAAAGCCAGCTGCCGAACTGGAAAAACCTCGATCCGGCGCTGATGAAAAAACTCGAGGTCAATGATCCGGGCAACCAGTACGGTTATCCGTATATGTGGGGCACGGCGGGTATCGGCTACAACGTCGAGAAGATCAAGGCGATCTTCGGCAACACCGATGTCACCCATTCGTGGAATCTGTTTTTTGATGAAAACAACATCAAGAAACTGAGCCAGTGCGGCGTGGCGATTATCGATAACCCTACGCAGATCCTGCCGATCACCCTGAATTACCTGGGGCTGCCGTCCCATAGTCACGAGCCGGCGGATTACAAGAAAGCCGAGCAGGCGCTGCTCAAGATCAGACCTTATGTCCAGTATTTCCACGCCTCCAAGTACATCAGCGACCTGGCGAACGGCAATGTCTGCGCGGTGATCGGTTTCAACGGCGACATCGTGCAGGCGGCCGCCAGCGCCAAGGAAGCCAACAACGGCATCGAAATCGCTTATTCGATCCCTGACGAAGGCTCGACACTGTGGTTCGACATGGTGGTCATGCCCAAGAGCGCGCCGCACGAAAAGAATGGCTACGCCTACATGAACTACCTGCTGACGCCGCAAGTCATTGCCAACATCAGCAACAGCATCCATTACGCCAACCCCAACCTGGCGGCGGACCAGTATGTTGTTCCTGCGGTGAAGCAGGACCTGGCGATTTATCCGCCGACAGGTGTGCTGGAAAAGTTGTTTACCGTAGAGGAACTCCCCGCGGCCATCGCACGGCTGACGACCCGCCTGTGGACCAAGTTGAAAACCAATACCTGATGATCAGGTGTAGGCCAATAACCGACCGCACAACACCACGCTGACCCATAACCCAATCGAAAACAGCGCCTGGATTTTTGCGATTCCAGGCGCTGCAGCACCCGTGTTCCACTGGGTGACCGAGCGGAAAATCCCGACGTGGAAAAGCGCAGCGTTGAGCCCGGCAGTAGCGATCAGGCATAGCTTCAGGATGAAGATGTCATTCGATGCGAAGTCGTGGGGATGGGCGGAAAACATCATCAGCCCGGCGGGCACGATCAACAGCAGGGCGAGGACGGACCAGGTCAGCAGGTGGCGAGCCAGGGCCGTTACTGCAATCTCTTTCGACAGCCCCAGGACCCGCAGATCGAACATCACGACAGAGCCGACCAGCACTGAAAATCCGATGATGTGAACCACCTCGACCATCGGATACAGCCACAGGTCACCGCGCATGGCCGCGCCAAGCTGCGAGTCGCCGACCCAGTCCAGCCAGCTGCCCGGACTCGATCCGGCGCTGGTATCACTGGCCTGCATCACCGCAACTCGGTGGTCTTGTCGCCGACCGTGATGCGTTCGGCGCGCATCTCATCGGGTTTGTTGCGATTCTGATAGCCGACCACACTGGCGGTGTTACCCACACTCAGCATCTCCCGGGAAAGGCCGCGGTTCTCCATGCGCGAGGGCGGTGCCAGGACGACGTTCCAGGTTTTGTCTGGTGTTTTGAGACGCACGAAGCCGTGCGGATGGGAGTAACCGGATTCTTCTATCGTGCCGTTCAGCTGCAGGGGATTGCTGGAGTCGTATTCACTCCAGCCGTGATGCGCGAACGCCGCCGTCGCAGCCAGTAACAGTGACAATCCAATGCTGCCGAGCATGCCTTTCATGACAAGTCTCCTGTTGCAGATCATTGATCAACGTGAGTCCTGACGTGTTTTCGCCACAGAGGTTTTTAGAATAGCCCGACATTTTTCAGCATTGCGCCGAGCAAATGTTTCTGAAGAAGTAGATGATTGAATATCAATAACTTGCTTCGGCTTGTTCTTCACAACAGGACACTCGACAGCCACCCCGCGACCCCGCAGCCGACCACTACCAGCCACGGCGGGAGTTTCCAGAACATCAATGCAACCAAAGCGATCAGTGCCAAACCGAAGTCCTGCGGCTTGAAAATGGCACTGGTCCAGACAGGCTGGTACAGCGCCGCCAACAACAAGCCGACCACCGCTGCATTGACGCCGGCCAGCGCGGCCTGTGTGCGCAAACTGCGGCGCAAGCGCTCCCAAAAAGGCAAGACCCCCACGATCAACAGAAAGGACGGCACAAAGATCGCCAACAAGCAGATCATGCCGCCGATCCAGCCCGACGGGGCGAGGTTCATCGAGGCGCCGAGGAACGCGGCGAAGGTGAACAAGGGGCCGGGAACGGCCTGCGCGGCACCATATCCGGCAAGAAAGGTTTCGTTGTCGACCCAGCCAGAAGGCACCACCTCGGCTTGCAGCAGTGGCAAAACAACGTGCCCCCCGCCGAATACCAGTGAGCCGGACCGGTAGAAAGCATCCACCATCGCCACGGTTTGACTGGGCAGCAACTGGGTCATGAGCGGCAAGCCAACCAGCAATGCCAGGAACAGCGACAGCCAGAGCGCCCCGGCCCGGGGGCTGATCGTGATTGGCAGTGGCTCGTGCCTGGCACTCTGATCGGGTTTGAACAACAGTAGGCCGGCCAGGCCCGCAGCGGCAATCACGCTGACCTGTCCCCAGGCGGACGGTTCAAGCAGGGCGACGCAGGCTGCAATCACCATGAGGGTGACTCGCAGCACGTCCGTGCACAGGTTGCGTGCCATGCCCCAGACCGCTTGCGCAACCACCGCGACAGCCACCACTTTGAGGCCGTGCAACGCGCCGGGCGCGAGGGCCGTGCCGTAATGGGAAATGCCCAGGGCAAACAGGATCAGTGCAATGGCCGAAGGCAGCGTGAAACCCGTCCAGGCGGCCAGCGCCCCACGATATCCCGCCCGAGACAGACCCAGCGCCATGCCGACCTGACTGCTGGCCGGACCCGGCAGGAATTGGCAGAGCGCAACCAGATCCGCATAGCTGCGCTCGGTCAGCCAGCGTCGTCGTGTGACGAACTCCTCACGGAAGTAACCCAGGTGTGCAATGGGCCCGCCGAAAGAAGTCAGCCCGAGGCGCAGGAAGATCAAAAACACCGACCACGCGCTGCTGCGGTCATCGGTATGAGGGTTGGTCATGTGTTCATCTTCCTGGTTCGAGCGAGTCCGTTTCATAGGCGAGTGACGATAGCGAATTCGTTAAATGCTGTCTCCCTAACCATGGCCTACGCTTATTGGCAGGCCAATGTGCATCGAGCAGGCTTTTCGCCCTGGTCGATTGCCCCGGCACCTATAAAAACAATGCAATCGGGAGACAACTTATGTCCGCTTTGTTCCGTCGATTCAGCCGCTGCATCGCAACGGCCGTTACCGCAGCTGCGCTCGCGACACCGGCCTTTGCGCTGGACACCGTCAAGTTCATGGCCCCGGGTTCCGTGGGGGGTGGCTATGACCAGACCGCCAGGGTCTTGGGCAAAGCCATGGTCGAGGCCAACACGGCCAAATCCACCACGTTCGAGAACAAGGGCGGAGCAGGGGGGACGTTGGGGCTGGCGCAGTTCGCCAACAGCACCAAGGGCGATCCGAATGCGCTGCTGGTTGTCGGCGCGATCATGGTCACTGCCATTGAACAGAACAAGCCGCAAATCACCTTGAAGGACGTGACGCCGATTGCCCGTCTGTTCACCGAATACAACGTGATTGCCGTGCGCAAGGAATCTGAATTCAAAACCCTGGAGGACTTGTTGAAAGTCTTCAAGGAAAAGCCGACCAGTATTTCCTGGGGCGGTGGCTCCAAGGGGTCGATCGATCACATCGGCATTGCCGAGTTGGCCGCGAAAATGGGTGTCCCGGTCAACAAGGTGAATTACGTCGCCTTCGCGGGTGGGGGTGAAGTCGTTGCTCAGGCATTGGGCGGTCAGATCAAGGTGATCACCGGTGGTTATGCCGAGCTTGGCCAATACATCAGGAACGGCCAGTTCCGAGTACTCGCCATCGGCGCGCCAGAACGCGTTGAAGGCATCGATGCGCCGACCCTCAAAGAGAAAGGCTACGACGTGACCATCGGCAACTGGCGAGGTGTTTACGGTGCCGCTGGCCTTACGCCCGAGCAGCGCAAGGAAGTGATCGACGCTGTCGTGGCCGCCAGCAACAGCAAAGTCTGGAAAGACAATATCGACACCAACAAATGGTCACCCAACGTCCTGACCGGCGATGAGTTCGGCAAATTCGTCGACGAAGAGCATGTGCGGCTGCGTGCGATGCTGGTCGAGGTCGGGCTGGTTTCGAAATGACCCAGCCTCGCGCAATCGTGCCGGTACAACTGGCGATCGGCGTGGGCGTGATTGCCATCAGCGCCGTGTTGGCGGTGGGCGCATTCCGGTTTCCGCCCGAGATGGGGTTCGTCATCCTGGGAGCCCACGTCTATCCGTACGGTGTCGCGGTGTTCCTGGGCGTGGTCGGGCTGTTGCTGTGTTATCAGGCCGTCACCGGTGGTTTTCGCGAGCTGGCAGACCACAGCGCCGAAGCTGCCCAAGCGCTGCCCGGCGGCAAAGCCGGCGCAGCCTGGGTGACCGCGGGGCTGGTGGGGGTGGCCGTGCTGATTAACCTCATCGGCTTCGTCTTGGCCGCCGGGCTGCTGTTTGCCTGTTCGGCGCGGGGGTTTGGCAGTCGTCGCCCGGTGAAGGACCTCGCCATCGGCATTGCCTTGACCCTGCCGATTTACTGGCTGTTCAACGCCGGGCTAGGGGTTTCCCTGCCGCCCCTTGTCAACGCCTGGATCTGATCCGGGCCGAAGGAGGTAAACAAGGTGGATACTCTCGCGAACCTGGCCATTGGTTTTTCCGCTGCGCTGACCCCGATCAATTTGATGTGGGGCTTTATCGGCTGTTTGCTCGGCACCGCCATCGGTGTCTTGCCGGGTATCGGGCCGGCGCTGACCGTTGCGCTGCTGCTGCCGATCACCGCCAAGGTCGATCCTACGGGGGCCTTGATCATGTTCGCCGGGATTTATTACGGCGCGCAGTTTGGTGGCTCGACCACTTCCATCCTGCTCAATACGCCCGGTGAATCGTCCTCCATGGTCACGGCCCTGGAAGGCAATCTCATGGCGCGCAACGGCCGGGCAGGACCGGCCCTGGCGACGGCTGCGATAGGCTCATTTGTGGCCGGCACCATCGCGACGGTGTTCCTGACGTTGTTTGCCCCGATTGTTGCCACGCTGGCGCTCAGGTTTGGTCCTGCCGAGTATTTCGCGATTCTGGTGCTGTCCTTCACCACGGTGTCTGCGGTACTCGGCGCTTCGATGCTGCGCGGTTTTGTTTCGCTCGGGATTGGGCTGACCATCGGCTTGATCGGCCTGGACTCGACCTCGGGCATTGCCCGTTACACCCTGGCGGTGCCGGAGTTGGTGGATGGCATCGAAGTCGTGCTCGTGGCGGTCGGTTTGTTTGCAGTAGGTGAGGCGTTGTACAGCCTGCTTTATCAGAAAGAAGAAGCGTCTGGCCGGCACCGTTTAACCTCGTTGTGGATGACGCGCGCTGACTGGAAACGCTCGGTTCCTGCCTGGTTGCGCGGCACGTTGATCGGCTTTCCATTCGGGTCGATTCCTGCGGGGGGCGCTGAGATTCCGACGTTCCTGTCCTATTCGGCAGAACGCAAACTGAGCAAATACCCGAAAGAGTTTGCGGGCAACAAGGGCAAGGGGGCGATCGAGGGGGTTGCCGGACCCGAGGCGGCCAACAACGCGAGCGCGACGGGTTCTTTGGTACCACTGCTGACGCTCGGCATTCCGACGTCCGCCACCGCGGCGATTCTGTTGGCCGCGTTCCAGAACTACAACCTGCAACCGGGGCCGATGCTCTTCCAGACGTCGGGAGAATTGGTCTGGACGCTGGTGGCTTCGCTGTATGTCGGCAACGTGATTTTGTTGGTGTTGAATCTTCCGTTGGTGGGGCTGTGGGTCAAGCTTCTGCAGATTCCCCGGCCGTACCTGAACGCGGGCATTCTGGTGTTTGCCACCATCGGGGTGTACGGCATGCGTCACTCTTCCTTCGATCTTTTGCTGATGTTGGCGATTGGGTGGGGCGGGGTCTTGATGCGTCGTTTCGACTTTCCCGTCGCGCCGGTGATCGTCGGCATGCTGCTGGGGCCGATGGCTGAAAAGCAGCTGCGCAATGCGTTATCGATCAGCGAAGGAGACTGGCTGGTGTTTGTGACGCAACCGATATCGGCGGCGTTCCTTGCGCTGACGCTGTTGGTGCTGTTGGTTCCGTATGTGCTGCATGCTCGCGGTATCAAGTTGCATGAGGATGATTGATTGCAGTGGCTGGTGCCGCCTGCCGGGTAGGCTGGCTGCATGGGTGTTCACCGAGGTCGGGGTACATATCCGTTTCCGCAGTCACGGCGGCTTAGGGTTCCGCCCTTACGGCGGGTCACTTGGAAAAGCCCCAAGTAACCAAGGGCTTTTGCCCCTTTCGTACGGTGGCTCGCCTAGGCTCGCCATACCCTCGCTCCGGTCCTGCTCCGTGGGCCCGCCGCCATCGGCCATCCATGGCCGGGGGCGGCTAACCCGGCATCCATG
>NZ_JBYTAJ010000028.1:0-75197 GCF_058788075.1 Pseudomonas sp. FW305-20
AGGTAGAAGCTACTGGTTCAAGGGGGACAGGGGCTGGTGGCGCGGAGTTGCTGGTGCTCTGGCCGGGCTTCGGTGTCGCCGGTTTAGAGAGGTTTTTGCCACCGCCCTTCAAACCCTGTCGCGAGAACATTTCCCATTCATCTGCTTCATTCAGACGTACCGGAATGTTGCGGAAAAAGGAGTAGGGATTGGTGGGGGCGACGATTGCCCAGGACCGCAGTTCATTGCTGTAACGCACCTGAAAAAAACGGTCGTCGATAGTAATGTAGTGACCCCCGGTTGCGGGTTGATAGATGCCTTGAAATTTACCTTCAACACTCACCGGGAATTCGCCGTCGAGAACCTCATTGGTTTCAAAGGGCGCCAGTATGTCCCTGTCTGAGGGGCCAATAGCCTCGGCGTCGACGGAAAGGGAAGGTATCGCCGGCGATTCTATGTCTGTCTTCGGCGCTTCCCCGGAGGCAAGCGCCTCTTCTGTCTCGGCGGCCTCTGCGATCTCGGCGGCATCTGCCAGTTCAACTGCGCCGCGCAGAAATGGCAAATTAAACAGTACATCCACACTGCCAAAAATCGCAGCTTTGACCGCGGCCTTACGTTCCATCGCAGTGGTGCCGTTGATGGCCTGGTCGATGTGCAGGCCGACATTGGCGATGCCGGCACCGATGACGACCAGCGCTGCCGGCCATGCAAGGGCGGCCATCGGTCCGAACGTGTGGTTGAAGGCATTGAGGTAGCCGATCCACAGCTTTTTCCTGATCTCGCCGTTGGAGTGCAGCAGGAAATTGGCGTCGCTGAGCATGCGCTCATGGGTGGACTGATTCAGATAGGTGAACGCATCACCGGCAATTTTCTCGCCACGATAGTGGAGCAAATGAACGTTCCCGGCTTCATTGTCACTGGGTAGAACGTCATAGGCGTGGGTGAGGCCGACATTTTCATGTTCCGTGTTTTCCAGGAAATGAACGATCAGACCAATGCCGGTGAAGTTGGCCAGTTTGTGCCCTAGGGAAGTGGGCTTTTCCTGAACGATGTCGCGCTCTTCCTGCTTGAAGTGCATGAGCATGCGTTCACGGCCTTCGGCGTCCTTGACCTCATTGACCAGCCATTCGTGCAGCTCTTCGACCTTGTTGAAACAGTGAAAACCTCTGAGCTCGCCCGGAATGTAGAGAATGTTCAGGTCACTGTCGTCAGTGATGCTGAGGATGTCCGTCGACACGAAGTGGTCAATGCAAAACTTGCGAATCGATAAACCGCTGGGTGTGGTCGCCTCGTCCATCAGCATTTGCCGGGTGAGCGGCCTGCTGACATTACCGGCGCAGGCGCTGAGCACCGTGCTGAAGTGTTCTTGGGTCAAGTAACCCTTCTCATAGTCTTCAATCGCTTTGGCGATGAACGTGCACTTGGCCAGCGCACGGAAGTTGGCGCTGTGTTTTTCCCAGAATGTCGCAATGGCCGTTTTGTAGCGATCAGCGAAATTGATGTCCCAGAAGGCTTTCAGCACGTCGTTGCCGTGCAGGCGCACTTCATTGGTTTCATCGTAGGATTCGGCGTCCGCCCCCACACGATAAAAGCCGCCGTAGAGGTCCAGCAGGTCGGCATTGTCCTGATCGTGGACGCTGAAACGTTGCATGACCAGTTGCGGGAAGGTCATGGATTCCTTGGGTTTTTCAAGGATGTGCTGCCAGCCGGTAAAAGCCGTGGAGCTGCTTTGGGCGCCATGGAACCGGTGCCAGTAGACTTTGTCGGGTTCGATATCCGTGATGTCGTGCTTGACGAGAATGTCCTTGGCGACCTGATATGCCAACGCGTGCAGGTCGGGGCAATCGGCAACGAGATCAGTGATCAGGGGCTGGAGGGCCAACACATCGGCAGCGTCGGGCAGGGTAATTTCTTGGGTATCGTCCATGATGTCTTCCTTGAGAGGTGGTCGGGGCGCTCACTATCTCAAGGGGCATCGATTCCAGCTGTAAGGCACTGGGTCGCTGGCGGTGGTCAGTTGCTGACGCAAGACGTAGGAAATGATGAGTACCAGAGTCAGGCTCAGCGGCGCGCAATGTCAGAAAAGTAAAACTTGTCCAGCGTATGCCGCGACTCTGTGTATTCGAACTGCCGACCATCCTGCAAAAACGTCTGATTGCTGACCACTATCACATGGCTCTGGCCGTCGAGGTCCAGGTGTTGCTGATCGTCCTTGCTGCGGGGCACCGCTTCGATGGTGCGCTGGGCGTAGGCGATTTGCAGTTGCAAGGTCTGCTCAATGAAGGCGTAGATCGAGTGCTCGGCAATGTCCCGGGACAGGCCGGGGATCACGTCGCTGACGAAATGGTTGATGTCCAGGATCACGCGTTTACCGTCGATCCACCGTACTCGCTTGATCCGCGTGATCTGGCTGCCGGCTTCGGCCTGGATGTGTTCCAGCAGCGTGCCCTCAAGGGGGATTTGAGTGAACTCGACCACCTCGGTGCTGACGTCGTTACCCAGGCGTGGATACGTTTCCTGAAAGCTGACGATCCCGCCGAGCTGGAATTCGATCGGGTTGGTCGACAGCACGAACGTGCCTTTGCCGTGAACCTTCTGCGCGAAACCGCGTTCCTGCAATTGCTCGATGGCCTTGCGCACGGTGCCGCGACTGGCCTGATAGCTGTCCATCAGTTCGGTTTCGGAAGGCAACCGGGCGCCGCGTTCCAGACGTTCGGTCGTGATGCTGGCAAGCAGATCGCTGTAGATCTGGTTGTATTTACTCATGGGAATGGCTCTATGCCGCGCTGTACTCAAGGCTTCGAACCTTAAGGGCAGGGTAGGGGTTTGTCCATGCGGCGTTAGGTTTCTTTGACTTTGGAGGTAGGAAACATCGCCGCCTGTCGGGTTCAGGATAAACAAATTCAAACTCGTCTGTACGAGTTGTTGCTTTAACTCGTACAGACGAGTACTTTTCGTTTCGGCGTGCTGCCAATAACAAAAAACTACAGCGGAAGAACAAGCATGAGCCACGACTATCCGAATATCGCCAGCGAGCTGCTGCAAAGCCTCGGTGGCAGCGACAACCTCGAGCAGGCCGCGCACTGTGTCACACGGTTGCGCCTGGCTCTTAAGGACCCGAGCCTGGTCAACAGCGCCACGCTGAACCAGATCGATCTGGTCAAAGGTTCGTTCTTCACCGGCGGCCTGTTCCAGGTGGTCATCGGTCCCGGTGAAGTGGAAAAGGTCTACGCCGAACTGCGCCGGCAAACCGGTCTCGCCGCCTCGACCATCGCCGACGTTAAACAAAAAAGCGCTGACAAGATCAACGCCGTGCAGCGTCTGGTGCGGGTGTTTTCCGACGTCTTCATGCCGATTCTGCCGGCGCTGATCATTGCCGGCCTGTTGATGGGCATCAACAATCTGATCGGCGCCAAAGGCATGTTCATCGAGGGCAAGACCCTGCTTGATGCCTATCCCAAGCTTGACGGGCTCTGGAGCCTGATCAACCTCATGGCCAACACTTCGTTCGTGTTCCTGCCGGCGCTGGTGGGCTGGTCGGCGGCCAAGCGGTTTGGCGGCAGCGAAATCCTCGGCATCGTGCTCGGTTTGATGCTCGTTCACCCCGATCTGCTCAATGCCTGGAACTACGGCAAAGCGGTGGCCGGGTTGGACGGGCAGAGCCTGCCGTACTTCGACATCCTCGGTTTGTTCCAGATCGAGAAGGTGGGTTACCAAGGGCAGATCCTGCCGATCCTGATGGCAGCCTACGTGATGAGCGTCATCGAAAAATGGCTGCGGGCGCGGGTGCCAAATGCGGTGCAATTGCTGGTGGTGCCGATCACCACCATCGTCGTCACCGGCGTGCTGGCGCTGGCCGTGATCGGCCCGGTGACCCGGCATCTGGGGATTCTCATCACCGAAGGCGTGGTCATGCTGTTCGACCTGGCGCCGATGGTCGGCGGGGCGATTTTCGGTTTGCTCTACGCACCGCTGGTGATCACTGGCATGCACCACATGTTCCTCGCGGTCGACTTGCAGTTGATTTCCACCCAGGGCGGCACTTTCATCTGGCCGATGATCGTCATGTCCAATCTGGCCCAGGGCAGCGCGGCATTGTCGGTGTTCTACATGACCCGCAGTGTGCGGGATAAAAGCATGGCCTCGACCTCGGCGATTTCGGCTTACTTCGGCATCACCGAACCGGCCATGTTCGGGGTCAACTTGCGCTACAAGTTTCCGTTTTATGCGGCCCTGATCGGTTCGGCCCTGGGCTGCATTTTCCTGTCGCTGAACAAGGTTCAGGCCTCGGCAATCGGCGTCGGTGGCTTGCCCGGTTTTATCTCGATCATCCCGCAGTTCATTCCGATGTTCGTGATCGGGATGGTGATTGCCATGGTCGTGCCGTTTGTTCTGACCTGCGGGTTGAGCATGAAGATTGTTCGGCCTGGGTATCGGGTTGCCTGACTGATCGCTATCGCGAGCAGGCTCCCACATTGGAACGCGATCAACTGTGGGAGCGAGCCTGCTCGCGAAGAGGCCCGCAAGGCCAGTATCAAACCAAATTGAAGGAACTCAGTCATGCAAGACTGGCAACGTTCGGTGATCTACCAGATCTACCCGAAGAGTTTTCACAGCCACGCCGGCAACCCCACGGGTGATTTGCTCGGCGTTGTGGCCAAGCTCGATTACCTGCACTGGCTGGGTGTCGATTGTCTGTGGATCACGCCGTTCCTGCGCTCGCCCCAGCGCGACAACGGCTACGACATCAGTGACTACTACGCCATCGACCCGAGCTACGGGACCATGGCCGATTGCGAATTGCTGATCGCCGAGGCCGGCAAGCGCGGCATCAAGTTGATGCTCGACATCGTGGTCAATCACACCTCGATCGAACACACCTGGTTCCAGCAGGCCCGCAGCAGCCTCGACAACCCGTACCGGGATTTCTACATCTGGCGCGACCAGCCGAACAACTGGGAGTCAAAGTTCGGTGGCTCGGCGTGGGAATACGAAGCCCAGACCGGTCAGTATTACCTGCACCTGTTCGACCACACTCAGGCCGACCTGAACTGGGATAACCCAAAGGTGCGTGCCGAAGTCTTCAAGATGATGCGTTTCTGGCGCGACAAGGGCGTGGGCGGGTTCCGTCTGGACGTGATCAACCTGATCTCCAAACCGGCGGACTTCCCCGAGGACAATACCGACGGTCGACGTTTCTATACCGACGGCCCGAACGTTCACGAGTACTTGCAGCAGATGCACCGCGAAGTGTTCGAAGGCCATGACCTGATCAACGTTGGCGAGATGTCGTCCACCAGTCTGGAGCACTGCATTCGATACTCGCGACCCGAGTCGAAAGAGCTGTCGATGACCTTCAACTTCCATCACCTGAAGGTCGATTACCCGAACCTGCAGAAGTGGATTCGCGCCGATTTCGACTTCCTCGAACTCAAGCGCATTCTTTCCGATTGGCAAACCGGCATGCAGGCCGGCGGTGGCTGGAACGCGCTGTTCTGGTGTAACCATGACCAGCCTCGTGTGGTCTCGCGTTTTGGTCATGACGGCGAATATCGGGTGCTCTCGGCGAAGATGCTCGGCACGGCGCTGCATTTCCTCCAGGGCACACCGTTCGTGTACCAGGGCGAGGAACTGGGCATGACCAATCCGGGCTTCGATCACATCGATCAGTACCGCGATGTCGAGACGCTGAACATCTTCCGGCTCAAGCGCGAGGCGGGTGCGAGCGATGCCGACAACATGGCGGCGATCATGCAGAAGTCCCGGGATAACGGCCGTACGCCGATGCACTGGAACGCCGAGCCCAACGCGGGTTTCAGCGTTGTCGAGCCGTGGATCGGGGTGCCGGTGAACGCCGGGCAGATCAACGTTGCCGCTCAGCTCGATGACCCGGATTCGGTCCTGCATCACTACCGTCAGTTGATCGCCTTGCGTCGCACTGAGGCGCTGATATCCGACGGCATTTACCGGCAATTGTTGTCCGAGCACACGCAAATCTGGGCGTATGTGCGTGAGGGCAATGGCGAACGATTGTTGGTGCTGAACAACTTCTACGGCACGCCATGCGAAGTCGAACTGCCCGATGAAGTGATCAGCGAAACCATGGCCCAACGTTTGGTCATTAGCAATTACCCGGACTGTCCGACGCGAAATCGGCAGGTCCACTTACGGCCCTATGAATCGTTCGTGCTGCATATGACCGACTGACCGAGCGCAAAAAACACCGAACAAAAAAACACGCAGAACGCTGCGCGGGGGAGTTTTGCGCGCCGATTTTGCCGCTGCACACAATAAAAATAATGGGGTAGCTCTTGAAAACAACAATAAATCGCAGCCTTGCAATGGCGGGCGTGTGCCTGGCTTTGCCTCTTTCGGCCCAGGCGCTGGAGTTCGCCGGTTACTTGCGCAGCGGCGTCGGCACCTCGGTCAACAGCGGTAAACAGCAGTGCTTCCAACTGCCGGGTGCGCAGACCAAGTACCGCTTGGGCAATGAATGCGAGCAGTACGCCGAACTGGAGTTGCGCCAGGATCTTTACACCCTGGATGACGGTTCGGTACTGAGCATCGACGGCATGGCTTCGTTGTACAACCAGTACGACAAGGACCTGACCTTCAACGGTGACAACGGCTCGGTGCGCTTGCCGCAGGCGTACGCGCAATGGTCGAACATGCCAAGCCTCAACGGCGGTTCGCTGTGGGCCGGCCGGCGTTACTACAAACGGAACGATATTCACATTTCCGACTTCTACTATTGGAACCAGAGCGCCACCGGCGGCGGTATCGAGGACGTGCTGATTGGCGATCTGAAATACAGCTACGCCTTCTCGCGCAAGGACAACCTGTACCAGAAGGACTACATCAACCGACATGACTTCAACGTTGCCGGCTTCAACACCAACCCCGGCGGTGCGTTGGAATTCGGGCTGAGCTACATCGATAAACCCGACAGCCGCGACGCTCATCGTGGCTGGGCGATCACCACCCAGCATGTGCAGAAGGGCTTTTTGGGCGGCAAGAACAAACTGGCCTTCCAGTACGGCGAAGGTCCCGGCACTGGGTTGGGTTATACCGGTAACGTGAAGCTCGACGACAGCAACAAAAGTTATCGGGTGGTGGAGTTCTTCGACTGGCAAGTGACGCCGCGATTTGGCGGGCAGATCGAGGCGGTTTACCAGAAAGACATTCGCCCGGACGGCAGTGATCAGAACTGGATTTCCCTGGGTGTTCGCCCGGCCTATGCGCTCACCGAGCAGTTCAAACTGGTGACCGAACTGGGTCACGATCAGGTCGACGCCACGGGCGGCACGCGCAAGCTGAGCAAGTTCACCTTCGCCCCGACCTGGTCGCCCAAGGGGCCGGAATTCTGGGCACGGCCCGAGGTGCGTTTGTATTACACCTATGCGAGCTGGAACGAGGCGGCCAAACGGGCGGCCAATGAACAGGCGCAGGGCTCGGCGTTGTCCGACACCGGGGCGTTTGGCACGGCGCGGCACGGTTCGAACGTCGGATTGCAGGTCGAGTACTGGTGGAAATAAGCGATGCTGTCGGAGCCTCGCGCTCCATCGGCACTTCAAAGAACAAAACAGCAGGTGACGTCATGGCCACACCCCAACTATTGCAACTGCACGCGCCCCTGTCTGGCGTATTGATGCCACTGGACCTCGTGCCCGATCCGGTGTTTTCCACCCGCGTGATCGGCGATGGCCTGTGCATCGATCCGACTTCAACGACGTTGTGCGCGCCGCTGGCAGGGGTTGTCAGCAACGTGCAGGCCAGCGGGCATGCGATCAGCATCACCGACGAAAATGGCGTGCAGGTGTTGATGCACATTGGCCTCGACACGGTGAACCTCGCCGGGAAAGGCTTCACGCGGTTGGTGGAGGAGGGCCAGCAGGTTGACGTTGGGCAGTCGCTGATAGAGTTCGATGCCGATTTTGTGGCGTTGAATGCCCGCAGCCTGCTGACGTTGATGCTGGTGGTCAGCGGTGAGCCGTTCACTTGGCTGACGCCGGAAACGGGTGTGGTCGACAGTGGCCAGCCGTTACTGAGCTTGAAGCCCATCGAGCAGGCAACAGATGAGCCGGTGCCGGAAGCGGGCGAAGCAGTGTTTTCCAAACCAGTGACGCTGGCCAATCCGAACGGCTTGCACGCCCGTCCGGCAGCGGTGTTCGCCCAGGCGGCGAAAGGTTTTTCGGCGAGTATTTATCTGCATAAACAGCAGGCGAGTGCGAACGCGAAATCCCTGGTAGCGATCATGGCGTTGCAGACGGTTCATGGTGACGTTGTGCAAGTCAGCGCGGCCGGCCCGGATGCTGAAGCGGCGATCAAGACACTCGCCGAATTGCTGGCGACTGGATGCGGTGAAGCGGGGGCGGCCCCGGCGCCGGTTGAGGCGGTTGCGATTGAGGCTTCATCGCTGACGGTGTTGCGTGGGGTGTGCGCATCGGCCGGGTCGGCGTTTGGCCAAGTGGTGCAGATAGCCGAACAACACCTGGACGTGAATGAATTCGGCGCCACACCACAGGTTGAACGCGATCATCTGTCCCGCGCCTTGGCCGAGGCGCTGCTGGCCCTGCAACAATTGCGTGACACCGCCGTTGGCAGTGCGCAGGCAGACATCTTCAAGGCTCATCAGGAATTGCTCGAAGATCCGGGTTTGCTTGAGGTGGCTCACGTGCAGATCGACGAAGGCAAAAGTGCCGGGTTCGCCTGGCGCGCGGCCACCGAGTCGGCGGTAACCGTGTTCAACAGCCTGGGCAATGCCTTGCTGGCGGAGCGGGCGGCGGACCTGGCCGATGTCGGCCAGCGAGTGCTCAAGCTGATCCTCGGCGTACAGGATCAGGCGATGGAGCTGCCTGAAGGGGCGATCCTGATCGCCGAACAACTGACACCGTCGCAGACCGCCGGGCTCGATACCCGCAAGGTACTGGGTTTCGCCACGGTCGGTGGCGGCGCTACCAGCCACGTCGCGATCCTCGCTCGGGCGTCCGGTTTGCCGGCGATCTGCGGGTTGCCCGTTCAGGTGCTGGGGCTGGCCAACGGCACTCAGGTGTTGCTCGACGCCGACAAGGGCGAGCTGCACCTGGACCCGGATCTGGCGGCCATCGAGCAGCTGCAAGCCAACCGTCAGCGCCAGCAGAAACGCCATCAACATGAGTTGGCGCACGCAGCGCTGGCGGCGTGTACCCGCGATGGACACCACGTTGAAGTGACGGCCAACATCGCCTCGCTGGCTGAAGCGGAGCAGGCCATGGCACTGGGAGGCGAGGGCGTTGGACTGTTGCGTTCGGAGTTTCTTTATCTGAACCGCAATCATGCGCCAAGCCATGACGAACAGGCGTCCACCTACAGCGCCATCGCCCGCGCCCTGGGGCCGGCGCGCAATCTGGTGGTGCGCACACTGGATGTCGGCGGCGACAAACCGTTGGCCTACGTGCCGATGGAGAGCGAAACCAATCCGTTCCTCGGCATGCGCGGAATTCGTTTGTGCCTGGAGCGCCCGCAGCTGTTGCGCGACCAGTTCAAGGCGATCCTGAACAGCGCCGGGCTGGCCCGTCTGCACATCATGTTGCCCATGGTCACGCAGCTGTCGGAGTTGCGCCTGGCTCGGCAGCTGCTTGAGGAAGAGGCGCTGGCTTTGGCCCTCACCGAACGGCCGAAACTGGGGATCATGATCGAAGTGCCGGCAGCGGCGCTGATGGCTGACCTGTTTGCGCCCGAAGTGGATTTCTTCTCGATCGGCACCAACGACCTGACCCAATACACCCTGGCCATGGACCGCGATCACCCGCGCCTGGCCAGTCAGGCCGACAGCTTTCATCCGTCGGTGCTGCGTTTGATTGCCAGCACCGTGAAGGCCGCCCACGCCCATGGCAAATGGGTCGGCGTGTGTGGCGCCATGGCCTCGGAAACCCTGGCGGTGCCGTTGTTACTGGGACTTGGGGTGGATGAACTGTCGGTGAGCGTGCCGTTGATTCCGGCGATCAAAGCGGCGGTTCGCGAAGTGGATCTGCTGGACTGCCAGGCCATCGCCCAGCAAGTGCTGGGCCTGGAAAGCGCCGAGCAAGTGCGCGAGGCGCTGCGGCTGTATCACGAGGCGACGGTCGATACTTCACTGGTACTGGAGAACTGAACATGTTCGAGAAAATGCAGCGGGCGTTCTGGAAAGCGTTGACGCCGGACTTGGTGGTGGATGAGCCGAAAGTGCTGGCTCAGCCTGTTTCTGGTCTGGCTCCGGAAATTGTGGCCGCTTTGGGTGGTGTGGATAACCTGAAGGCACAGCGGCCGGTGGCGCTGACCCGGGTTCGGGTTGAATTGCGGGATGTGGCGCGGATGGATCGGCAGGCTTTAAAGGTGGCCGGGGTGCCGGGCGTGATGATGCTGGACGAAGGCGTTGTGCATTTGTTGATGGGGTTGGTGGTTGCCGGACGTTAGGTGATCAGATTCAAGAGCCACCCCTCACCCCAGCCCTCTCCCCATGGGGGAGAGGGGAAAGGGAGCAGATCTTCAAGCTTTTCAAACCTGAGTTCGACTCGGTTTTTCAGGTCGATGTAGCTCCAAGAGCAACTCGGTCAGTTCCCTCTCCCCACGGGGGAAAAGGGGAAAGGGAGCAGATCTTCAAGCTTTTCAAACCTGAGTTCGACTCGATTTCTCAGGTCGATGTAGCTCCAAGAACAACTCGGTCAGTCCCCTCTACCCCCTGGGGAGAGGGTTAGGGTGAGGGGTGGCCTCTGCGGCCATCCGCCACCCCACCCTTACTGTTTCTCATCCGCAGGTGTATCGTATTCGCCTTTTACAGGCCCCCGTGCCTGTCGCTGATACGTGAGGTAGTTGAGTTCATGTCCTTTACCCGTCGCCAAATCCTCGGTGGCCTGGCCGGTCTTGTTGTCGTTGGTGTCGGAGCGGGGGGCGCGTCGCGGTACTGGTTGGGCAAGATGGCCGACGCCGACGCGGGCCACGACTACGAGCTGATCGCCGCACCGCTGGACGTTGAACTGGTGCCCGGGCACAAGACCGAAGCCTGGGCGTTCGGCCCGTCGGCGCCGGGCACCGAGTTGCGCGTGCGTCAGGGGGAATGGCTGCGGGTGCGCTTCATCAACCACCTGCCGGTTGCCACCACCATTCACTGGCACGGCATCCGCCTGCCACTGGAAATGGACGGCGTGCCCTACGTCTCGCAGCTTCCAGTGCTGCCGGGCGAATACTTCGACTACAAATTCCGCGTGCCCGACGCCGGCAGTTACTGGTATCACCCGCATGTGAACAGCAGCGAGGAACTGGGTCGCGGGCTGGTTGGCCCGTTGATCATCGAAGAGCGCGAGCCTACCGGCTTCAAGTACGAAAAGACCTTGAGCCTCAAGAGCTGGCACGTCGATGAAGAGGGCGCTTTTGTCGCGTTCAGCATTCCTCGCGAAGCGGCCCGTGGTGGCACGGCGGGGCGCCTGTCGACCATCAACGGTGTCGCGCAAGCTGTGATTGAATTGCCCGCCGGGCAGATCACCCGGGTGCGCCTGCTCAACCTCGATAACACCCTGACTTACCGCCTCAACATCCCTGGCGTCGAAGCGCAGATCTACGCGCTGGACGGCAACCCCATCGAACCGCGGCCGTTGGGCAAGGAATACTGGCTCGGCCCGGGCATGCGCATTTGCCTGGCGATCAAGGCCCCGCCGGCCGGTGAAGAAATGTCCCTGCGCAATGGCCCGGTACGCCTGGGCACGCTCCGTTCGGTGGCGAACGCCGATGCACCGACCGAGTGGCCACCCGCACTGCCCGCCAACCCGGTGGCCGAGCCGGACCTGGCTAACGCGGAGAAACTCAACTTCAATTTCGAATGGGTAGGCTCAGTGTCGGTGAACGTCGACAATGGCAAGCCGCCGAGCCTGTGGCAGATCAACGGCAAGGCCTGGGACATCACCGACAAGACGTGCGCCGACCGCCCGATTGCCAAGCTCGAGAAGGGCAAGAGCTACATTTTCGAATTGAAGAACATGACTCAGTATCAACACCCGATTCACCTGCACGGCATGAGTTTCAAGGTGATTGCGTCGAACCGGCACAAGGTTATTCCGTATTTCACGGACACCTACTTGCTGGGCAAGAACGAGCGCGCACAAGTGGCGCTGGTGGCGGATAACCCTGGGATCTGGATGTTCCACTGCCATGTGATCGACCACATGGAAACCGGCCTGATGGCCGCCATTGAGGTGGCCTGATGCGTCAGATACGCCCGACAGCAATCATTGATCGCAGCCGTGATCGTGACTTCATGCGTGAAGCCCTGGCCCTGGCCGCCCAAGGCGCGGCGCTCGGTGAAGTGCCGGTGGGTGCGGTGCTGGTGCAGGATGGTGAAATCATCGGTCGGGGTTTCAACTGCCCGATCAGCGGCAACGACCCGAGTGCCCACGCCGAGATGGTGGCGATCCGCGCTGCCGCGTTGGCCGCCAGCAACTATCGTCTGCCCGGCAGCACGCTGTATGTAACGCTTGAGCCATGCAGCATGTGCGCCGGGCTGATCGTGCATTCGCGGATTGCGCGGGTGGTGTATGGGGCGCTGGAGCCGAAGGCCGGGATTGTGCAGAGTCAGGGGCAGTTTTTTACCCAGGGATTCTTGAACCACCGGGTGCTGTATGAAGGCGGGGTGTTGGCCGAGGAATGCGGGGCGGTGTTGAGCGAGTTCTTCAAGGCCCGAAGAGCCAGTAGAGACTGATCGTTCCCACGCTCCGCGTGGGAATGCATCCAGTGACGCTCTGCGTCACATCCGCAAGGGACGCGGAGCGTCCCGGGGCGGCATTCCCACGCGGAGCGTGGGAACGATCATTGGAAGGGGATTTATTTGCGGGCGACGATGACGGCGCGCATCGGCGCCGGCAAGCCTTCAATCGTCTTGCTGTGATCTTGCGGATCAAGGAAATCGCTCAGCGACTGATACTTCATCCACTCCGTCCCGCGCTGTTCCTCGACCGTGGTCACGCTAACGTCCACACAGCGAACATCCGTGAACCCGGCGCGGCGCAGCCACAGTTCCAGCGCGGGCACTGATGGCAGGAACCACACGTTACGCATCTGTGCATAACGGTCTTCCGGTACCAGCACCTGTTGCTGATCGCCTTCAATCACCAGCGTTTCCAGCACCAGTTCGCCGCCCTTGACCAAGCAATCCTTCAGCGCCAGCAAATGCTCGATCGGTGAACGACGGTGATAGAACACCCCCATGGAGAACACCGTGTCGAAGCCTTCCATGTTCGGCGGCAGGTCTTCGAACGGGAACGGCAGGTGCCAGGCGTTGGGTTCGGACAGGTAGCGCTGTACCGCCTGGAACTGACAGAAAAACAGCCAGTTCGGGTCGACACCAATCACACTGTCGGCCCCGGCACCGAGCATGCGCCACATGTAATAGCCGTTGCCGCAGCCGACATCGAGGATGCGTTTACCCTTCAGATCCAGATGCGGTGCAACCCGCGACCACTTCCAGTCCGACCGCCATTCGGTATCGACGTGCACGCCAAACAGATCGAACGGCCCTTTGCGCCACGGCGATAAACCCATCAGTGCGGTGCGCATCTGAACGCGGGTTTCGTCATCGCAATCGGTGTCCAGCGTCAGGCCATTCAGTAAATCGACGACCTTCGGCTGAATCTTCGGCAAGGCGTCCAGCGCACTCTGCCAGCGCTCCAGATCGCCGTGACCTTTTTCCATTTTCTTGTCGAGTTGCGCCTGCAGGGTGTTCGCCCAGTCGGCCAGCGGAGTACCGGCCAGACGGCGGGCGAGGGGGGAGAGATCAATCATGGCAAGGCAATCAACGAGGCAAAGTTAAGACACTGGAACCACGGCACGACTTTCGAGAACCCGGCGGCCAGCAAGCGCTCGCGGTGTTCTTCGAGGCTGTCGGGCTTCATGACGTTTTCGATGGCGCTGCGCTTCTGGGCAATCTCGAGTTCGCTGTAGCCATTGGCGCGTTTGAACGCGACGTGCAGGTCGGTGAGCAGCGCATGTTCTTCGGGGTCGTTGAAGCGCAGCTTCTCCGAGAGGATCAACGCACCACCGGGCAGCAGCGATTGGCGGATGCGCGAAAGCAAGGCGGTGCGCTGCTCCGGAGCGATGAATTGCAGGGTGAAGTTCAGCGCCACCACCGAGGCTGGCTGGAATTCGAGGGCCAGGATGTCGCCTTCGATCACTTCCACCGGCAGCAACTCCTGGAACATCGAGTCCTGACCGTTGAGGTATTCGCGGCAGCGTTCGACCATCGCCGCCGAGTTATCCACAGCGATGACGCGGCAGCCGTCGGTGCGCACGTGACGGCGCAGGGCCTGGGTCACTGCGCCGAGGGACGAACCGAGGTCGTAAAGCATGCTGTTGGGCTGGGCGAATTGCGCGGCAAGTACGCCCAGGTTTTCAACGATGGTCGGATAACCTGGCACCGAGCGCTTGATCATGTCCGGGAACACCCGCACCACGTCCTCGTTAAAGGCGAAGTCAGGCACCTGGGCCAGAGGCTGGGCGAAAAGGCGATCGGATTCTTTGCTCACGGCGGTTCCAGCGGTGTAGGTGGAAAAGGCCGGCATTTTAGCCAAATTGACGGGGTTACGCACTGATCGTTCCCACGCTCCGCGTGGGAATGCATCCTGTGACGCTCTGCGTCACGCTTGCGCAGGGACGCGGAGCGTCCCGGGCGGCATTCCCACGCAGAGCGTGGGAACGATCTATTGGGGGCGGTGAGCGGATTGAGAAAAGGCCGACGCCGCAATCCCCCATTGCCCCAACCAATAGCTGAGGATGATGACGTAAGGCGCGGCATGGAATGGCATCACAAACCGATTAATGCCAATCACGCTGTCCGAAAACACAAACGCCACCGCACCTGCGGCCGCCAGCAGCGCCGAGCGCTTGGGCACATCGGTGTCGAGTCGGGCGAGGGCGCGCCAAAGCATGGCGCTGATGGCCAGACCATAGACGATCACCGGGATCAGCAGCGGCCCCAAGCCATTGGAAATCAGAATCCCCAACAACACCGCGCCGACGCCCAACGCGATGATCAGTGGCAATAGCGCCAGTCGCTGGCAATCACTCAAGTAGGCTTTCAGGTACGCCAGGTGCGCGACCAAAAACGCGCCGAGTCCGAACACAAACAAGTCCCCGGGCCATGCCAGCAACACATCGCCGAGCAGGGAGAAAATCAATCCAAGGCTGATCCAGCGCCGATATTCGCTGGGCGGTGCGTCATGCAACCAACCGAGCAGCGCCAATACCGGCAGCGGTTTGACCAGCAGGCAGAGCAACGCTGCATGCACACTGACGCCGTAGAGGAACGTCACCGCGCCCATCAGCGCCAGAATCAGCCAGCCCACGATCAGTTAACCGAGATCGCGCAGTCGAAGGTTTCCACTGCCGGTACTTCCGGTTCCCATGGCTGTGAGTAAATCAGGCGCAAACGGCCAGTGCCCGCGGCGAAGGACTGGAAGCGCCAGGTGGAGAGGCCGGCGCTGCCGACGATCCCCGCGTCTTGCGGATTGCTGTAAACCTCGGGGCTGAGCGCGCGCAATACGCCACCGGCCGAATCCTGGATCGTCCAGCGATAACCCGTGGTCGGGTTGCTTGGCAGGGTCAGGATCAGGTTTTGCCCGTTGTGCAATTGCACTGGGCATTCGCTTTGTTTTTCCACGGTCACGTTCTGTTTCGGTTGCGTGGCGCAGGCGGCCAGCAAGGAGAGGGCGAGGGGGACAAACAGGCGGGTGGGGGACATAAGGTCAGTGGCTCCGGCATTCACGACGAACGGCGAGCATAACTGAAGATGAGACAAAGTGTGACGGCACAGAAGGAGATGTGTTGTAAGTGCCGACGCCTTCGCGGGCAAGCCCGCTCCCACAGGGATCGAGTGTGGTCACACATTTGTGTCCACCCCAAACCTGTGGGAGCGGGCTTGCCCGCGAAGGCGTCGGTACAGGCGCTACAGTTCTGTCAGAACAGAATTTTCGCCACATCCGCAAAGCGCTTGGCAAAGTGCACGGTAATCCCTTCCTTCAAATAATCCGGCAACTCCTCAAAGCTGCCGCGGTTAGGCTCGGGCAGGATCAACTCGAATATTTTCTGCCGCCGCGCCGCAATCACCTTTTCACGCACGCCGCCAATCGGCAGCACATGCCCGGTCAGCGTCAGTTCGCCAGTCATGGCGATGCCTTTTTTCGGTGGCTGGTTTCGGGCGAGCGAAAGCAGGGCGCTGGCCATGGTCACGCCGGCACTCGGGCCGTCTTTCGGGGTGGCGCCTTCCGGGACGTGCAGGTGAACGAAGGCTTCGTCGAAGAACTTCGGATCACCGCCGAACGATTTGAGGTTGGAGCTGACGTAGCTGTAGGCGATTTCCGCCGACTCCTTCATCACGTCGCCCAATTGCCCGGTGAGTTTGAAGCCGCGGTTCAAGGTGTGAATCCGCGTGGCTTCGATCGGCAAGGTTGCGCCGCCCATGCTGGTCCAGGCCAGGCCCGTGATCACACCAGTCCCCGACAGCACTTGTTCATTACGGAACACCGGATGACCGAGTGAGGCTTCCAGGTCTTTCGGCCCGAGCTTGATCACCGCTTTCGGCTCGTCGATCAGTTTCACCACGGCTTTGCGCACCAGTTTGCCCAGTTGTTTTTCCAACTGCCGCACGCCGGCTTCGCGGGCGTAGCCATCGATCAACGCCTTCAACGCGCTGTCGCTGATCGACAGGCTGCCTTTGGACACGCCGGCCTTCTCCAGTTGCTTGGGCCACAGGTGACGTTTGGCGATGGCGATTTTTTCTTCGGTGATGTAGCCCGACAGGCGAATCACTTCCATCCGGTCCAGCAACGGGCCGGGGATCGAGTCCAGGGTGTTGGCGGTGCAGATGAACAGCACTTTCGACAGGTCCAGACGCAAGTCCAGGTAGTGGTCGAGGAATTCGACGTTCTGTTCCGGGTCGAGGGTTTCCAGCAGCGCCGAGGCCGGGTCGCCCTGGAAGCTCTGGCCCATCTTGTCGATCTCGTCGAGCATGATCACCGGGTTCATCACTTCGACATCTTTCAACGCATGGACGAGTTTGCCCGGCTGCGCGCCGATGTAGGTACGGCGGTGGCCCTTGATCTCGGCTTCGTCGCGCATGCCGCCGACGCTGAAGCGGTAGAACGGCCGACCGAGGGATTCGGCGATGGATTTGCCGACACTGGTTTTACCCACGCCCGGCGGGCCGACCAGCAGCACGATGGAGCCGCTGATTTCGCCTTTATAGGCGCCGACCGCGAGGAACTCGAGGATGCGGTCCTTGATGTCGTCGAGGCCGGCATGGTGTTTGTCCAACACCTTGCGTGCATGCTTGAGGTCGAGTTTGTCCTCGCCGTACACGCCCCACGGCACCGAGGTCGCCCAGTCGAGGTAGTTGCGGGTAACCGCATACTCCGGCGAACCGGTTTCGAGGATCGACAGTTTGTTCATTTCCTCTTCGACGCGTTTTTGCGCCTGAGGCGGCAGAACCTTGCCGGTCAGCCGCTGTTCGAACTGCTCGATGTCAGCGCTGCGATCGTCCTTGGTCAGGCCCAGTTCTTGCTGGATGACCTTGAGCTGTTCCTTGAGGAAGAACTCGCGCTGGTGCTCGCCGATCTTGCGGTTCACTTCGGCGGAGATTTCTTTTTGCAGGCGCGCGACTTCGACTTCCTTGCGCAACATCGGCAGGACTTTTTCCATGCGCTTGAGCATCGGCACACAGTCGAGCACTTCTTGCAGCTCGCTGCCGGTGGCCGAGGTCAGTGCGGCGGCGAAGTCGGTCAGCGGCGACGGATCGTTGGGGCTGAAGCGGTTGAGGTAGTTCTTCAGCTCTTCGCTGTACAGCGGGTTGAGCGGCAGCAGTTCCTTGATCGCGTTGATCAGCGCCATGCCGTAGGCCTTGACCTCGTCGGTCGGCTCGGTGGGCTGGTGCGGGTATTCGACTTCCACCAGGTACGGCGGGCGATGGTGCTTGAGCCAGGTCTTGAGGCGGACGCGGGTCAGGCCCTGGGCGACGAATTGCAGTTTGCCGTTTTCGCGACTGGCGTGATGCACCTTGACCAGCGTGCCGTAGAGCGGCAGGGCCGAGGTGTCGAAATGGCGCGGGTCTTCCTGGGGCGTGTCCATGTAGAACAGGGCCAGGCAGTGGTGATCGGATTTGCTCACCAGATCCAGCGTTTCCGCCCACGGTTCTTCATTGACGATGACCGGCAGCACTTGGGCCGGGAAGAACGGGCGGTTGTGGATCGGGATGATGTAGACCTTGTCCGGCAGGTTCTGGCCTGGCAGGGCGAGGCCTTTGCCGGTGGAGTGGTGTTCGGCGTTCTCTGGGTCGGCGTAGTCGCTCGGGTCTTCGGGGAATTCTTGCTGGTCGGTCATGGGGCACCTGCGCAATTGGGTATGGGTGTTAGATGGGGCAAGTGGGGGGTGGTTTCAATGGCTCGGGATATTTCTGATTCGCTGCGCCAGCTGTAATTACGCCGCGGACGATTGGGGCTGCTTGGTATACAAAGACATCAATTTGGCTTTTAAGGATTCAAACGCTGTTATTTCTGTCAGGTCCCAGCAGGTGAAGAGCATGGTTCAGTAGTCAGGTGAGAGGTTTCAGGAACTCATCACAAAACTATCGCGCGCCGCAGGATATGCCGTGCTGCATATCGCTTGCGTCAGGGAGGAAAGATGAGCAGCAATTTTGAGTTGGTATCCGCATTGAACACAGGAAATCTGGACCCCTCCTTCGGATCAGGAGGCATCGTCGGCTTTCCCGGATTACAAGGGCAGTGTCGAGCTGTGGCGAAAGATCAGCAGGATCGCTTGATCGTCGCGGTCTGGGCCAATAGGGCATGCGAAGTGTTTCGACTGGATCAACATGGCACGGTTGATCGCTCGTTCGGCATGAACGGTAGTGTGCTGGTTGAGTTCGAAGCAGGATTTGATACCCGGGTTAACCACATCCTGATTCAGCCTGACGGGAAGATATTGTTGGCGGGAGTACGGTTCCAACTGAACCTTTCGAAAGGTTTGCCGGCTCTTGCCCGATTGGACGACAAGGGTAGCCCTGATCATCAATTCGGGGTGGACGGCAAAGTTGTTTTCAAGGGGCGCCCCGGTGCGGAATACAGCATTTTTCTGGGGGAGGTTGATGTTGTGTCAGGGGCCCCCGGAGAACTTTTAATGACATTTCCCTACGTGGACATTGCTGGAGGAATCGGCACTGGCACCACATTACTGCTGACAGTCAATGATGTGACGGGAGAGTTGATCAGAACGCATCCCGTTCAATACCGAGGTTTGAACACGGTCATTAACAGCATTGCACGCTTGAAGAGCGGAAAACTCATTGCAGGCGGCTATGTCACTCTGTCTTCAGGAGAAGATCGTATTCTCTTGAATCGCTACGACGCTGATGGCTGGCCTGATCTGAATTTCGGTGAATATGGATCTATTGTGTATGGGCCTCTTCCCGGCTATTACAAAGCATCGAAAGTGTTGTTGCAGGCTGATGCTGTTGATCAGGGAATTCTGGTAATGGGGTCGTATCAGAAAGAGGGTTCCTTACCCCATTGGAGTGCTTTGGTGATGAGATTCACTGAAAACGGTCAACCGGATGGTTCGTTCAATAAAGGCGAACCCGCTTTGGTTGATGCCGAACAGCAAACCGATTGGGCGGCAGGTGCTCTGCAACAAAATAAAGCCATCGTCATGGCCGGAACGGCGGGCCTGCGCGGTATTTCACAGGCATTGATACTCGGGCGAGTGCTTGAGGATGGGAGCTTTGATAAAACATTCACGGACAAGGGGTGGGTCATAGGCCCAGGCGGGAGCGGCGTCTCGGGGTTGGATATTCAGGACAATGGTCGATTGGTTATTGCGGGTGATGAAATGGCTGAGAGATTCTTGCCCAAGGTATTCGGCTACCAACCCTGAGTGAACGCATACCGAGCCGATTTGAGTAGTCACTCGCAAAAAAGGCGCCTCCCCAAACGGGAGGCGCCTTTCCTTTAACCGCCGCTAAAACTTACTCGGACAGTTTGTACGCAATCACATAATCACCTTGCTTGGTGCCCAGCGACCCATGACCACCCGCAACAACGAGCACGTATTGCTTGCCGTCCTTGCCGGTGTAGGTCATCGGCGTGGTTTGTGCACCGGCTGGCAGGCGGCCTTCCCACAACTGGTTACCGTTTTTCACGTCGTAGGCGCGCAGGTATTGGTCGAGGGTGCCGCTCAGGAAGGCCACGCCACTGGCCGTGGTGAAGGCCCCGCCCAGGCTAGGCACGCCCATGCTCAGCGGGATCGGAACCGGTGAGCTGTCGCGCACGGTGCCGTTCTTGTGCATCCAGATGGTTTTGTTGGTGGTCAAGTCGACCGCGGCCACGTAACCCCAGGCCGGTGCCTGGCACGGCAGGCCCATTGGCGACAGCAGGGCTTCGAGGATCACGCCGTAAGGCGCGCCTTTGTTGGGCTGTACGCCTTCGGTTTCGCTGACGCGAGGGCCTTGTTTGGCTATTTCGGCGGCCGGGATCAGTTTCGATTTGAACGCCATGTAGCTCGGGTTCACGAAAGCAATCTGACGCACCGGGTCAACCGAGATGCCGCCCCAGTCGAACACGCCGAAGTTACCGGGATAAACGATCGAGCCTTGCAGCGATGGCGGGGTGAACATGCCGTCGTAGCGCAGGGATTTGAAGTCGATCCGGCACAGCATCTGATCGAACGGGGTCACGCCCCACATGTCGCGTTCCTTGAGGGTCGGCGGCACGAAGTTGAGGTCGGACATCGGTTGGGTCGGCGAAGTGTGGTCGCCTTCCACTGCGCCTTGCGGCACCGGGATTTCCTTGATCGGCACGATCGGCTGACCATTGCTGCGGTCCAGCACGTAGATGCTGCCTTGCTTGGTGGACGCGAGTACCGCTGGCTTGACGCCGTCAGCGGTTTTCAGGTCCATCAGGGTTGGCTGGCCGCCGACGTCCATGTCCCACAGGTCGTGGTGGGTGAACTGGAAGTGCCAGCGCACTTTACCGGTGGCGATGTCGAGGGCGGTCAGGCCGGCGGCGTGCAGTTCCGATTCAGGGGTGCGTGCGCCACCGAACTGATCCGGGGTCTGGTTGCCCATCGGCAGGTAGATCATGCCGAGTTTTTCGTCGACGCTGAAAATCGACCACATGTTCGGCGAGTTGCGGGTGTAGACCTTGCCTTCGGCAATCGGCGTGGTGTCGTCCGGGTTGCCGCTGTCCCAGTTCCACACCAGTTTGCCGGTGTGCACGTCGAACGCGCGGATCACGCCGCTTGGCTCGTCGATGGAAACGTTGTCGGTGACGTGGCCGCCAATCACCACCAGGTCTTTGGTGACCGCTGGTGGAGAGGTGGAGTAGTAACCGCCGGCGGTGAATTCACCGATGTTGGTCGTCAGGTCAACCTGACCACCGTTGCCGAAGTCTTCGCACATTTTGCCGGTGTCGGCGTTCAGGGCGATCAGGCGGGTGTCGGCGGTCGGCAGGAAGATCCGGCGCGGGCAAACACTGGCGACTGGCGCGTTGGCAGTGCCGGTAGGGCTCTGCTCGGATGCGTAGGCGGCGTCATCGTGATAGGTCACGCCACGGCAGGTCATGTGCGCCCAACCCTTGAAGTTCGCCGCGTTTTGCGTGGAGAGCTTCGGATCGAAACGCCAGATTTCCTTGCCGGTGTCCGGGTCCAGCGCGATCACCTGGCTGTGCGGCGTGCAGACGTAGAGCATGCCGTTGGCTTTGAGCGGGGTGTTTTCGGCGGTGGTTTCGCCCGGATCGTTCGGCCCTGGCAGGTCGCCGGTGCGGAAGGTCCAGGCCGGAACGAGCTTGTTCACGTTCTGCGGGGTGATCTGGCTCAGTGGCGAGTAACGATCGCCATGGGCGCTACGGCCGTAGGAATTCCAGTCACCGTCCGGCATGGCCGGGGCGGTGTTGCTCATGCCCGGCACGCTGTCGCGATCCAGTTGGCCTTTGATTTCACCCGGGTTGGTGAACAGGCTGGCCAGCGCGGCGATACCGGCAATGACCACGGCAGCGCTCAGTACGCCAGTGCCGACCGGGTTGAATTCGCCGATACGCAATGGACGACGAAACCATGGCAGCAGCATGACGATACCGAGGGCGAAGAGCAGCGCCAGGCGTGGCACCAGTTGCCACCAGTCGAGGCCGACTTCCCACAGTGCCCAGACGGTACTGGCGAACAACACCACCGCGTACAGGCTCAGCGCGGCATAACGGTCGGCAAGCAGCAGCACGCCGGTCAGCGCCAGGCCGATACCGGCCAGCAGGTAATACAGCGAGCCGCCGAGCATGCTCAGCTTGATCCCCCCGGCCAGCATGGCCAGGCCCATTAGCAGAAGCAGGATACCGAGCAGGCTCGGCAGCAGACGGCTTCGACTCAAAGCACCATCAGTGCTCATAGTGTGGTTCTCCGTGACGTTTTAAGTAGTCCCGCGCCAGTTCACTGTAGATGACGATCCGGCGCGGGCAGGGTTCAGTTAAGAAAGGTGTGCGGTTGATTCAATCCCTGTGGGAGCTGGCTTGCCTGCGATGACGGTGTGTCAGTTGGCAAAAGTGTCGGCTGACACACCCTCATCGCAGGCAAGCCAGCTCCCACAGGTCTTGTGGTTTTAATTAGAACGACGACTGGATCTTGATCCCGCCAATCAGCGCGTCATCGACCTGGTCAACGCCACCGGGGTGGCGGATGTATTGCAGGTTCGGGCGCACGGTCAGCCAGTTCGTGACGTGCACGCCGTAATAGAGTTCGGCGCTGTATTCGGTGTCTTGCGGTGGCAGGAAGGACGGGTCGTTGTAGTCGAACACGGCGCGGGCCTGATTGGTCGCCTCGGCGTTCTTGCGATAGGCCGGGTTGACGTGGACGCGAGCCAGGGCGAAACCGATGTCGTCCCTGGCGCGTGCATCGAACAAGCCTTTGTAGACGACGCCCGCCTGGACATAGTTGTCGATGGCGTTGGTCTTCTTGTCGTGCATCGTGCCGTTGGCAAACACGCTCAGGCCCCGAGAGTGGTCGCTGGCGCGGCTGGTCAATTGCTGCTGCACACCGAGCCACACGCCGTGTTTGCTCGACGCGCTGCGGTAAGCCTCGCCACTCAGGGCAGCCGGCTGACCGTTGCTGTCCTTGTAAGCGTCGGTGGCATTGGCATTGCTGTAGTAATAGCCGGCACGGTATTCACCCGGCAGGCCGTTGAGCTTCGGCGACCAGACCAGTTCCACCGGCAGGATCGCCCCCTGGGTGCCGCTGCCGCTGAGCTTGAAACCATTGTCGCGATCAAGGTTCGACGGGTTTTGCTCGTAGGCGCCGACTTGCGCGTACAGCTCGGGCGTCAGGTGATATTTGACCCGCATCGCCCATTGGCTGACCGGCCAGTTGTACCAGATGTCGCCCACCCAGTTACCGACCTGGGAGCCGCAGAACGCCAGGTTCTGGAAGTCGCAGGGGAAGCTGTTGAAATCTTCGCCTTCGCCGAAACGGCCGACTTTGATGTCGAGCTTCTGATCGAAGAATTTCTGCTGATACCACATCTGCGTCAGGCGCCAGGTTTGCCCACGGCCCCAGACTTCCTGAGCCGAGGTGAACCCGCCCACGCGCGGATCATTGATGCGGTCGTTGCTGATGTTGTTGCCGTTGCGCTCGGTGATGGTCAGCTGAAATTCGGCGTCGTCCCAGCCCAGAATTTTCTGCAAGTCCAGATGAGTGCCAAAGCCGAACTGGTCGCTGTAGCGAGCGGTACGGTCGTGGTCGTAACCGCCGTGCAGATTGCTGCCCATTTCGCCGGTGTAATCGACTTTGAAGTCGTAGCCTTTTTCCGAAAGTTCGGTGCGCGTGCCGTTCCAGTCGCCGAGCATCCACGGCGACTCACTGTCGAAAGCCGGAGCGGCCTGGGTGCAAGTGGCGAGGCCCAACGCGGTGAATCCGCCGATCAGGTTCAGGGCTTTTCGATGAGCAATAGGGGGGCAGACAGCGCTGTCTCGCGGAGTTTGAAGATAAGGCATAGGGGAAGTAATTCTGGGTCTTTTTCTGGGAAGTGAACTGAAGCGGCAGTATGTCGCGGGCAACGGAAGCGTTTCAGCTTGACGGGCGCAAGGATAATGTCCTGTTACAAATAGAGAAAGCGCTTTTACTGACATGGAGCGTTTCGGATTTGGTAACAGTGCGCACCGCTTGCTCCTACAGGTCCGGGTGCGTTCTTTTGCAGGTCACCTACATTTAATGGAGGAACACACAGAGCGCTTCCACCCGACCACACCCTCGGCTAAGGTGCGCGGCTTCCCATTCTTTCACCGCTCGAAGGCCCGGCATGACCGAACAGAACAACAACCCGCTGCACGGCGTGACCCTGGAACAAATCCTCAACGCGCTGGTTGAACACTACGAGTGGTCGGGGCTGGCCGAACGCATCGATATCCGCTGCTTCAAAAGTGATCCGAGCATCAAGTCGAGCCTGACTTTCCTGCGCAAAACCCCGTGGGCGCGGGAAAAGGTCGAACGCTTATACGTGAAGTTGATGCGCACCAAGCGCCCGGTCTGAGCATGGTTAGCCTCTCGACGCCGGGGGCCGCCGCGAGGCGTCGTTTTGTTGCAGTGGCGACGGTGCTCGGCTGGGCGGGACTGAGCATTCAGCTGTACCTGATTTTCTACTCACGCTGGACGCTGGAGGCCAGCCTGCTCGGCGGGCTGGTCAGCTTCTTCAGCTATTTCACGGTGCTGACCAATACGCTGGTGGCGACCGTGCTGACCTGTGAACTGACGTCCCGCGAGTCGGCGACACGCCGCTGGTTTTTGCAGCCGTGGGTGAGTAGCGGCATTGCCGTGAGCATCGCCGTGGTCGGCCTGGCCTACAACGTGTTGTTGCGCCATTTATGGCATCCACAAGGCTGGCAATGGCTGGCCGATGAGCTGATGCATGACGTCATGCCCCTGCTGTTTCTGGCGTATTGGTGGTGCTGTGTGCCGAAAGGCGCGTTGCGACTGCGGCATATCGCTGCGTGGGTGATCTATCCAGTGGTGTACTTCGCGTATTCATTGTGGCGGGGGCATCTGCTGGCGGTTTATCCCTATCCGTTCATTGATGTCGAGAAGCTGGGTTATCCACAGGTGTTTGTGAATGCCGGGGGGGTATTGGTGGGATTTGTGGTGATTGCGCTTGTGTTGATTGGGCTGGATCGCTGGCGCGCGGGTCGAAAGTGAACACTGATGGTGATTTGATTACTTTTGTGGCGAGGGAGCTTGCTCCCGTTGCGCTGCGTAGCAGTGCTAAAACCTGCGACTGAGTTTTAACTGAAACACCGCGTATGCTGATTTCACGACTGCTTCGCAGCCGAGCGGGAGCAAGCTCCCTCGCCACAAAAAAGCTTATAAGCCTTGATCACTCATCAACGCTATCATCCAGCCGCCAGTAACCCACGGCTTTGACGAACTTTTCATCCAGCCCATGCTCATCGAGCAACACCCGGCGGATCTGCCGCGACACTTTGCTTTCGGTCGCCACCCAGGCGTACAGGTTGCCGCTGGGCACTTGCAGTTCCTTCACGGTGTTGAGCAAGTTGTTCTTCCCGCCTTCGCGCAAGACCCAGATCACATTCACCTGCGCAGCGCTTTCCAGCTTCTGTTGCTCGGCACCGTTCTCCACTTCGATGACCGCCAGCACCCGGCGATCGGCCGCCAGGCCTTCCAGGCGTCGAGCGATCGCAGGCAGGGCCGTTTCGTCACCGATCAGCAAGTAGCTGTCGAAGATGTCCGGCACGACCATCGATCCCCGTGGCCCGCCGATGTGCAGGAACTGGCCGGGTTTGGCTTGCTCGGCCCAGGTCGAGGCCGGGCCGTCGCCGTGCAGCACGAAGTCGATGTCCAGTTCCAGCGTGTCGAGATCGTAACGACGCGGCGTGTAATCGCGCATGGCCGGCATCGGCTGATCGGTTTTGCCGGCACCGAGCACCAGGGTTTCCAGCGCCGCTTGTTCCGCCGCGTTTTGTGGAAACAGCAGTTTGACGTGGTCGTCCGTGCCGAGGCTGACGAAGCCCGCCAATTCCGGACCACCCAGCGTGATGCGACGCATGCGCGGCGTCAGGTCGACCACCCGCAACACTTCCAGACGACGGCGTTTGATCTCGTGGCTGACACGGTGGATGGTTTGCACGATCACTTCAGTCATTCGGCTTGCTCCTGAGCGGGTTGAACGGCAGGGCCGTCGACGATGGCTTTGGCGGTGTTGTTCAGCAGGTCGCGCACCCGCAGGATTTCTTCCGGGCTCCAGCGGCCGTGATGCATCTGCAAGGCATGACGCAAGTTGTGCACTGCTTCGTGAATTTCGGCGGGACGGTCATGGCCGCGCAATGAGCGCTTGCTGACTTCGATGCGCATCCGCACGCCGTCCAGTGCGATCGCCTGATCGCTTAATGACAGACGTCCGGCCTCGGTGATGGTGTAGCGTTTTTTTCCGCCCTCGGCGTCGCCCAGGATCATTTCGCTTTCTTCGAGGAAGGTCAGGGTCGGGTAGATCACACCGGGGCTGGGGCAGTAGGCGCCGTCGAACATGCTTTCTATCTGGCGGATCAGGTCATAGCCATGGCACGGCTGTTCGGCGATCAGCGCCAACAGCAGCAATTTCAGGTCACCGGGGGCAAACACCCGGGGGCCGCGTCCACCGCGTTCGCGGCCGGGACGTTTCTCGAAGCCGTCGCGGCCGTCACCGTGTTCACGGTGGGGGGAATGATGGTCTCTCATTTTTTGCTTTCTCTCGTCGTGTTTAGATACAACTTAAGATATATCTTAACGAGAAGGCAAGGACTCCCGACCAGTGGCTACCCCGAACGTCGCGTCGGGTCGAAGCCTGCAATATCAGAAAAATGGTGGTTTTTAATTCAGTTAAAGGCCGGAAATTAGTGTTAACTCTCTAATGTTATGTGTGTGCCTAATGTTTGCTGGGTATGTAGTGTTAGTCCTACAGAAGTTGCTTCGTTAATATCTCGTTGTTATTGCTGATAGAGCAGGGTTTGTAGTCTGTGTCTTACAGTCAGACAGTCACTTTTATGTTATTTCAGGTTTTTTCTTTCCTCGCTGATGCACTTTGGCTACACAGTTGTCGGAACTTGCCTGCTTACTTTCCAGAACAATTGGTCGATCATCTTTCGGCGTTGAAAGTTCAGTTGAGTCATAACTGCTCGTGACAGTTCTACTTATTCAGGAACTTTCAACGAATCGATTATTTAAAACGACAGGTACTGACTAATGTTCAAGAAAATCGCGTTTGCTGCTCCTTTGGCTGTTCTGGCACTGAGCTCCTCGATGGCGTTTGCCGCTACCGAGGCCAAGCACTCCATCAACATTTTGGCCCACGTTCCGGCCGACGATTTCTACGCGGTACCGGTCGATGCGGACCTGGTCAACAAGGACCAGGACATGAGCTACAACCCGTCTACCGACTCCATGAGAACAGTCGACGGGCACTTTGACGTGCTGCACACCGCCGGCAAGGTTCACGCCCGCCTGGAAGGCGTGCCGAAGCTGATTGCCGGTAACAAGACCATCGACCTGAAAGTCGAGCTCAACGGCAAAACGCTGACGACCACTTCGCAGGAAGTTGTTGGCGAAACCGAGTCCAACGTCCGCTATCGCGCACCGTTCAAAATCAGTGCAACAGGCGGCAAGCCTGATGCAGGTGATTACACCGGCGTTGTCCTGCTGGTCGTTGAACCTTCCGTCTAAGTAACACTCGCGGCAGAACGTTTACTTATTCAAAGTAACGTAACCGGTCGGCAAACTTTCGGTTTGTCGGCCGGGTTTTGACTTCCTTGTAATCAGAGTACTTGTTCATGTTCCCGATGACGCCCATCGCGGCAGCGCTTGCGTTGCTGTTATGTAGCAGCGCATTTGCGGCGCCGACTTCTATTGATAATACCCCCAGAAGTTTGCTGGCCCAGGCCAAGGGTCTGCCGGCGGATTTCGAGGAGCATTTCTTCGATGTGCCGTTGGCCGTTCGGGTCGAGCTCGATCAACAGCCTCTCGGCGAGGCGATGATTGTGTTGTCCCGCGACGACCGGGTGACGTTGCTCGATTTCACCGATACCAGCGAAAGCCGTTTTGACGCCAGTGAGCGCCAAACCTGGGCCGATGTTCTCAAGCCCGGCGTGGCGCTGGGCGCCTGTACCGGCCAGTGCCCGGAACAGATGCTGGCGGTTCACTACAACCTGGAAAGCTCATTGCTGTCGATCGTCACCGAAAATGCCGAGCGCGACACTCAAGCCAAGCGGTTTTACGAACAGCCCGAAGGCGGCAGCAGCGGCCTGATGGTGCGCAACCAGCTCAACCTCAACGGAGGCCAGGAACAGGATCTGGGGGGGCGCTTCGGCCTCGAAGCCAGTGGCAGCCTTGGCAACTGGAGCCAGACCTTCAACATGCAACTGGCACGTCTTGGCGGCCCGGACACCAAGACCTACCACGCGGTGCATGAGCTCTACACCCAGCGCGAACTGCAAGGCAGTTTTTTTCGACTGGGATATTTCACCCCCAATTCCGAAGGCCTCACTCGCCAGCCGCGCTCGTTTGGCACCAGCCCTGACATCGCCGTGGGCGTGATGTACGGCAGTTCTGACAGCCTGGCGATCGACAGCCCGAAACCCAGTGTTTATCCGATTTATGTCACCGCCAATCGCCAGGCCTCGGTGGAGATTTATCGCGATGGTTTGCTGATCCACACCCAATCCGTCCCGGCAGGTTTGCAGACCCTCGACACCCGGCCATTGCCCGGCGGTATTTACGAAGTGGAAGTGCGATTGATCGAAGACGGTCAAACCACCACGACCACCCAGGAACTGATCTACAAACCGAACAACTGGCGCAATCTCGATGAACGCTGGCGCTACAACCTGTTCGCCGGGCAGGAAAGCAAACTGCTCAGCAACTGGGATCAACAGAACGACGGCGATGCGACGGCGGGAGCTGCGATCAACTACCTGCTGCATCCTCGAGCGATTCTAGGGTTGTCGGCACGTCAGGTCCGCAACACCCTTCAGTACGGCAGTTCCATCGACTGGAGCCTGGCCAACAGCATCAACCTCTACGCCAATCTGTACCAGACCGAAGACCACGGCAGCGGCGCCGATCTGCAAGCGCTCTACAACTATGGTTCCGGCAGCCTGGTCGTGAGCCATAACCGCAGCTGGCTCGACACCACCAACACCTACGACACATTGCCCGACGGCACCCGCGTGCGCCAACGTAACGTGTTCACCGGCGAAACCAGCAATTCATCGCTGGCGTTGAACCACCGGATCAGCCGCAAAAGTTCGCTCAACGCGCGGGTGTCTCACAGCGACGGCAACGTTGAAGGCGTCGGCCTGGACCTGGGTTGGACGCAACGCATGACGCTGCTGGGCAGCGATGCCAACTGGCGACTGTCGCTGTTCGATCGTCCGGGCAGCTTCAGCAGCGGCGATGCGCGTAATCGCGGGGTCGATCTAAGCATCAACATGGCACTGGGCGGACCTGGTCAGCAGGTATCCGGCAGCATCGGTTCGCGTACGGCCCGTGACGGCAGCCGCGACAACAACGCGTCACTCGGTTACCGCAAAGACCTGCAAGACCATGTGCTGCAAAGTGTCTCGGTAACCGCGCTCACAGACACTTACGGCGTCGGCTTGTCGAGCCTGACGAACTTTCGCACCGATGCAATCAACGGCGACGGTTTTGTTCAGCGTTCCTCCTTCAACGGCAACTTCACAGGCGGCGTAAACCTCGACAGCACGGTGGTCGTTGGTGGTCAGCGCATGGCCCTGACCAGCCAGCATCAGGGGCGCGGCGCCGGGATGATTGTCGACATCGAGTCCGATATCGACGGCATCGCCCTGCGCGCCGACGACCTCAGTGGCGGCAGCGTGGCGTTGCGCCCGGGGCGCAATTTCATTCCATTGACGGCCTACAGGAACAGCTCGGTGAGCTTTGATTTCGAAGGCAACCATGTGCCGGCGGCGAGCATCGAACCTTCCCGTACCCGCTATCACTTGAACAAGGGCGGCGTGGAATATCGCCAGGTGCGGGTGATGAAAACCCTGACTGTGCTCGGACGCTTGCTCGATGCACAAGGACAGCCGCTCAAGGGGCATCACGTGATCAACCATGCCAGCCGTGGGGTGACTGAAGTCGACGGGTTTTTCTCGATGGAGATGAACGCCGGTTCACCGACCCTGGAGGTGCGTTACGCCAATCAGCTGTTGTGCCAGTTCCGCCTTGATGCCAATCGTTATCGCAGTGAAAACAACGTGTTGATGATCGGTGATCTGCAGTGCACGCCGGACACGCTGGCCGATGCCAGTTCCTCTGACCAGAAGGCAGGTTGAAGCCATGAAAATCTCTACTATCGGCCTGGCGCTGGCGATGACGCTGGTGGCTCCATCGGTTGGGGCGGTGAATCAGGAGATCCGGGCGCTGTTCACCCCCGATCCCTCGCAGCCGCAAAAAAACGTATTCATCAACAAGACCCCGAACAGCGGCTATTGCGCGACTTACCCGGACCAGTGCCAGGACAACAATATGTTCAGCATTCGTTTGCCGATTCGCTTCGGACCGAGGGCAAACATCGGGCGTCTGGATCTCATCCCTGTGAAAGTACCGGCCAACTGGCGGCAACTGACGGTGACGAACAGGCAAACACTGGAAACCGAAACGGTCGAGGTGCGCATTACCGGTGTCGGTTCCGAATACGTCCTGAGTCATTCGGCCGCCAGCCTGGTCGGTGTGACAGACATTCTCGAGGGACATCAGAAACTGTGGTACGGCAGCAGCTGGGTATACGCGCCACCTCCTTGCGAGTACAGCGGTGTAGGGGCGTACTCACCCAGTACGTATCGATTCTTCTGGAAAACCCCGACAGAGGCGGCCTGCAACAAAAGAACCTACTTTGCTATCCCGCACATGTCCTTCGAAAATCTGGATATTGCCTATGAACTGCGCACGCCCAACCCGCTGGGAATGTCGAGCGGGCTCTATACCGGATCGATGAGCTATCGGGTCGGCCCAGGCGCTGATTTCGACTTGGGAAGCATGCCTGCGAACGACAGTAACCTGACCCTGGACTTCGTGCTGGACGTACAGCACACGCTGAAAGTCGATATCCCTCCTGGCGGGGAAAAAGTCCGGTTGACCCCGGCAGGTGGCTGGCAAAGCTGGCTGCAGGAAGGGCGAAAGCCTGTACGGCTGTTCCGGGATCAGAGTTTCAATATCTCGGCGTCGACGCGTTTCAAAATGCACCTGGAATGCGAAATCGCCATAAACCCTTTTGAGTGCATGATCCTGGACCGCAAGACCGGGCGTGCGGTTGAGGTGCAGGTCAGCACCACGCTGCCCAATGGCCTGACCGACCTCGCCGGCCAACCGGTCAAGCAACGCCGGCTACGTACCGGTGCAGCGAATGCCCAGCAGTTTCAACCGAGCTTTTATGTGGAAAGGCGTCCAGGCGTACTGCACTTCGAAATTCCAGCCAGTCAGATGGGTTTCATGCTCAGCCCCGGCCAGGCGGGCTACTACGCCGGCAACGTCACGGTGATCTGGGATTCGGATCTTTGATGGGCTACGTATCGCCAGGTGCCATTCGTGTTGTGTTCATTGTCATGAGGTTCAAGGGTATGAAACGTCTGTGGTTGCTGTTGGGGTTGAGCGGTTTTTCATTGGGTCTTCAGGCCGGGCCGCAGATTAACGTCGGAACGGTCTACGACTATCTGGATGGTGACAAGAGCACGTACCTCAAGCGTGTGTTCAACCGCGGTGACAGCACCGCGTTCGTCAAAGTCAACATCCTGGAGATCCTCTACGACGACGATGGCACGTCCCGTGAAGTGCCGGTCAAGACCCAAGCGGATGCGAGTGGCCGCGATGGCTTGATGGCCAGTCCCGCGCGCTTGATCGTGCCGGCCAATGGCATGCAGGGCACACGCTTGCTGCTGATGGGCAATCGGGACACCGAACGATATTTTCGCGTGCGCTTTGTGCCGGTGGTGCCGGAAAAGGAAGACGATTTTGCGGTGTCCAGCGAGGAACGCGATGAGTACAAAAAGAATCTGTCGGCGGGGGTCAACGTCATGACCGGGTTTGGCACGGTGTTCTTCGTGCGGCCAAAGGACACTCGTTTCGACAGCGTGATCGATGACGCAGCCGAGCGTTACACGCTGCGCAATAACGGCAATACGGTCGTGGTGGTCGACGAGTTTCGCAACTGCTCGCTGAAGGATGAAACCGAGTGCGAGCCGACTACCAAACACCACATCCTCGCGGGCAAGACGTTCGAATTCGAGAAAAAGCCCGGTCGCGAGTACCGCTTCAATCTGGTCGAGGGCAACGCGAAAAAAACGCTGCGCATCGCCAGCAAGCAATGAAGAGGTGATCGGTGATGCAACAGATAACTGACATGATCAAGCAAGCGACCGTCGCCGGATGCGTGGGGGCCTTGACGCTGATAAGTGCTTGCGCTTTCGCGGCGCGGGAGGAGCACATGTTCGAAGTGTCGGCGGATATTCCGACCCTCGGGTTTTACGTAATCCCGGCCGAGTCGGACTGGATTCACCGACCGCAGCGGTTGAACTGGAACCCTTCCACCAAGACCCTGAGCAGCGTGCGCAAGTATTTCGATGTGCGGCATGACACCAGCGCCATTGAAGCGCGCCTGGAGGCCACCCCCTACCTGTCGAACGGCAGGCCGAGTGACAACATGGCATTGCGGGTCAGTTTCAACGGGGTGGAGTTGAGCCCGGACCTTTCTTCACGGCTGGTGGTGTCGGCGGCTGAAGCGGCGGCAGGCACGCGGGTGTTGCTGGAAATCGCGCCAGTGAAGCCGCCCGGGGGATACCGCCCGGGGGATTACGACGGCAACGTACTGTTGTTGTTCAACGCCAGGGCGCCGGGGGAGTGAGCGCAAGCAGCGCTTCGGTTTTCAAGGCGCTCGCGCATCGGCCGCCACCATTGAACTGAATGTCTGAAACTCACAGTCGCGATGTCGGAACCGGCGCACACGCGACACTGCTTCCCGGTTGCAGATACGGCGTCAGAATCGGCGCCATCCCCTTGAGCACTTGCACTGGCAGGGCAGAGGTGAACTTGAACGCTTCGGCCGTTTGCCCGGGCACGAACGCGGTCATCGTGCCGAAGTGACGATCGCCGATGTAGAACACGAAGGTCGCGGTGCGGTTAATGGATTTCGAACTCAGAATTCGCCCCCCCGAACCGAAGGCTTCGATGCGGTTATCGCCCGTACCGGTTTTGCCGCCCATGCCCAACGGTTTGCCATCAGGCGTTATGAAACTGCCGGAGATGCGTTTGGCTGTACCGGCATCCACCACCTGCGACAACGCTTCACGCATGGCTGTGGCCACCTCGGAAGACATCACCCGTTTACCGACATCCGGGTTATTGATCAGTTTGGTTTCGTACGGTGTGTTCGCTGCAAAATGCAGGCTGTCGATGCGCAGCGTGGGCATGCGCACGCCATCGTTGAGGATGGTGCCGATCAGCTCCGCCAAGGCTGCCGGACGATCGCCGGAGCTGCCGATGGCGGTGGCCAGCGATGGCACCAGGTGATCGAACGGATAGCCGACTTTCTGCCAGCGCTGGTGAATGTCGAGAAACGCCTCGATCTCCAGCATGGTGCGAATGCGGCTGTCGCGCGCACCCTTGTGACGGCTTTTGAACAGCCAACTGTAGACTTCCTGGCGTTCGAACTGGCTGGCTTTGACGATCTGGCTGAACTTGGCGTCGGGGTTGTTCAACAAATAGCCGATCAACCAGAGATCCAGCGGGTGAACCTTGGCGATGAAGCCTTGGTCCGGTAGGTCATAGGCGCCAGGGCCGTAGCTTTCGTAAAGCCGCTGAAGACGTTCGTCAGTCAGTTTTTCGGTGAGCTTGGCGCCTTTGAGGTGCGAGCGCACGAACATGTTGAAGCTTTCCTGACTGGCCTGTGGCAACAGATACCTATGCACCGCGGCCATGCGGATCGGGGTCGGGCGCATTCCGTCGAGGAAGGTCTCGAGTCGCGCCTGGGTGTCCTTGTTCTTGTACTTCTTCCAGAACTTCAGCAGGAACGATGTGCCTTCGCGGTCGGCAAACGAAGCCAGGTATTCCTGACGCCGAGGGTCGCGGTCGTCTTTGAGCAATTCGGCGCTGCTATTGGGGCCGGAATACGTGGTGTAGCGCACCAGGTCACGCATCAGCCGAATGAATGGCAGGTTGATCGACTCGCGCAGGGCATCGCGCAGGGTCGGGAGGCGCCCGTTGTCTTCTTTGCGAAAGTTAACGAATGTGTGCAGCCCGCCACCGGTGAAAAAAGCTTCACCGGGGCTGGCCGAGTATTTGCGATCCAGTGCAGCGCCGAGCATGCCTGGCAAATTGCGGTCCTTGGTCTGGATCAGGTAATCGACGGCCCAGCGACTCAGGCGGTCCTGATCCGGGACGTCGACCTTCTTCAGTTCCGGGACGGTCATGGCTGCGTATTTTTCGTGCAGCTCGGCGATGATCTGCAAATAGGTGGTCAGCACACGCATCTTGGCGGTGGAGCCCAGTTCCAGCTTGCTGCCTTCATTGATATCGAACGGCTGGTCGGTGCTGTCGGTCTGCACCCGCACCCGCGAACCATCCGGGGTCAGTTCGAACAGTGTGAAGCTGTAGCGCACCTGGGCGGTACTGGTGGGGGTCAGCAGGCGTTCGCCCATCAAGCCGATCTGCGCCGCAAACTCAGGGTCGGCCAGATGCTTGAGGTACTCGGTGGCCTGGGCTTGCAACTCGCCTTGCAGGGTGCTGGTGGCGGAAAGATCAAGGCGATCGAGGTCGTACAGCGGACGGTTGAGCAACCCGCCCAGACGACTGCGTGCCACGCTGATGCCCTTGTTGGTTTCGATGGGCTGAATGGTGGGTTGTGTCTGCCAGTCGCGATAGGTCACTTTGCTGGCCAATGCCGCCGCCGCGAGTGGCGCATCGATCACGCCATTCTGAGCCAGCAGGCGGATGTGGCTGTCGGTGAGGCTGGCCAGTTCCTCGCGGCCCTTGGTCAGGTAGTGGGAAGGGCGGCGCTGGGCAATCATCAAAGACAGCATCTCCCGCAGGGCCAGACCTTTTTCCGACATGCTTTTCGGATCGGTCTCCTTGCTGGCCAGCCGCTCGTTGGCCTGGTTGAAGTCGGCGCCGTACCAGACACGCAAACCTTCGGCCATGCCATGCACTTCACCGTGGCCGGGTACCGCCGACAGAGGCACGCTGTTGAGGTAATCGCGAATCACATTCTGCCGGGCTTCAAGGGTCTCCGGCCCGGCCTGATAGGCGCGCACGCTGGCAGAAATCATCTGACGGATTTTTTCCGCGCCCGACACGGTCAGGCCATCGGGTGAATGCCGGTACTTTTCAAGTTGCGTCGCCAGGGTACTGCCGCCCGCCGACTGGCCCGGCAGGTGCATCAACTTGGCAACCTGGGACCACGCTGCCATGCCGAACCGAGGCCAATCCACGGCGGGGTTGGCCCGGGGCTGACGGGGATCGAGCAAGAAGCGGTTTTCGATGAACAGCAAGCTGTTGACCACCACGGGAGGGATTGCCGCAAAGCTTGAATACAGTTGTTGTGGGTACTTGTACTGGTAAAGCGGTGCCGCACGGCAATCGGTGATCGACAATCCCGCCTGGATTTTTTCCGGGTAGGGCACGAAAAAGCCCTTGTCGGTGTAGTCCATCAGTTTTTGTGAAAACCGGGTCTGGGCTGCCACAACGTAGTCACGCTTGATCAGACGTGGCAGGAATTCATCCAGAGAGCTGTAGCCCAGGCGCAAGTCGAAAGGACCGGCACCGGGATAGCGAATGGCATCGCTGGGACCGGGTTTGAGCTCGTAACTCAAAGTGGCGGCGTATTGGCTCAGTTCCCGGGATTGAAACTTCGACGTGCGCATTTCCTTGGCTGCGGCCAACCCGACGACAATCAGGATAATCAGCAACAACAACCAAAACGCACCCCAGCCGTGCCTGGTGCGACTGCTTCGGGATTTTTCAGGTAAAGGCGTTTCGTCCATACGTCCAGTCTGAACCACATTTTTACTCGAATCGGTTTGCCACAAAACGCCCATAGTCGACTGATCCATTCACGCAGATTGAGAGGACTTGTCTGAAGCTTAGACGGTGGTTGGCCTTGGTGAAAAAATTGTGAATGCACAAGTATCGATTTCCCATCATTCCCTGTGGTGAGGGGGCTTTTGTGGCGAGGGGGCTTGCTGTGGCGAGGGGGCTTGCCCCCGTTGGACTGCGAAGCAGTCCCATCAGGAACATCGCGTGTACCGGTAATACGACTGCTGCGCAGCCGAACGGGGGCGAGCCCCCTCGCCACAAAGCCCCTCACCACAAGAGCCCCCTCACCATGCGCGGTGGGGAGTCTGAAACGCCTGAACTAGAGCCATCAGACGGTAACTTCTACGCATGTAGGGGCATGACGATGCACCATTACCGTGCAATACTCTGCGCCGCTTAATCGGCAACTAATCCTACGTAAGCCAGGTAATGCCACTCCGTAAACCGCTCTTTTCCCGAGAGTTCTCGCTGAATGTTGTGGTTTATAGAGTGAAAAGCCCTGTCAGAAGCTTTTTATACTGCACGCCCCGCTGATCTTGCCGGTTTTGTCCTGCAAGACGGGTTTGCCCACAAAGCAGGCCCGGTTTCAGAAAAGCATTGGCTTACCGGTCAGCGCTTCGACACTCGGTGGTCATATCCAATAACAAGATGAGGTTGTACTCCTATGCCAGGCAATCACCTGCCCAATGGCGAGACCGCTCAAGGCGGCCCGCTCAAACGCGAACTCGGCGAACGGCATATTCGGTTGATGGCGCTCGGTGCCTGTATCGGTGTCGGTCTGTTCCTCGGTTCGGCCAAGGCCATCGAGATGGCTGGCCCGGCAATCATGCTGTCCTACATCATCGGCGGTCTGGCGATCCTGGTGATCATGCGCGCCCTCGGCGAGATGGCGGTGCACAACCCCGTCGCCGGCTCCTTCAGCCGCTACGCTCAAGACTACCTCGGCCCATTGGCGGGCTTCCTGACCGGCTGGAACTACTGGTTCCTGTGGCTGGTGACCTGCGTTGCGGAAATCACCGCGGTGGCGGTGTACATGGGCGTCTGGTTCCCTGATGTGCCGCGCTGGATCTGGGCACTTGCCGCATTGATCAGCATGGGCTCGATCAACCTGATCGCAGTAAAAGCCTTTGGTGAGTTCGAGTTCTGGTTCGCCCTGATCAAGATCGTCACCATCATTGCGATGGTGATCGGCGGTGTCGGCGTGATCGCATTCGGTTTCGGCAACGACGGTGTGGCGCTGGGGATTTCCAATCTCTGGGCCCACGGCGGCTTCATGCCCAACGGTGTGCAAGGCGTGTTGATGTCCCTGCAAATGGTGATGTTCGCCTACCTCGGCGTCGAGATGATCGGCCTGACTGCCGGTGAAGCGAAGAACCCGCAGAAGACCATTCCCAATGCGATCGGCTCGGTGTTCTGGCGGATTCTGCTGTTCTACGTCGGCGCGCTGTTCGTGATCCTGTCGATCTACCCATGGAACGAAATCGGCACCCAGGGCAGTCCGTTCGTGATGACCTTTGAGCGCCTGGGCATCAAGACCGCCGCTGGCATCATCAACTTCGTGGTGATCACCGCGGCACTGTCGTCGTGCAACGGCGGTATCTTCAGCACCGGGCGCATGCTCTACAGCCTGGCGCAGAACGGTCAGGCCCCGGCCGGTTTCGCCCAGACTTCGAGCAATGGGGTGCCCCGTCGCGCGTTGCTGTTGTCGATTTTCGTGCTGTTGCTGGGTGTGCTGCTCAACTACATGGTCCCGGAGAAAGTCTTCGTCTGGGTCACCGCGATTGCCACCTTCGGCGCGATCTGGACCTGGGTGATGATCCTGCTGGCCCAGCTCAAGTTCCGCCAAGGCCTGAGCGCCAGCGAACGTGCCGGCCTGAAATACAAGATGTGGCTGTACCCGGTCAGCTCGTACCTGGCGCTGGCGTTTTTGGTGCTGGTGGTCGGCCTGATGGCGTACTTCCCGGACACTCGCGTGGCGCTGTATGTGGGCCCGGCGTTCCTGGTCCTGCTGACAGTGTTGTTCTACGTGTTCAAGCTGCAACCGACCAATGTGTCGCAGGGTGCGGTGCGTTCGGCTTCGTAAGGTGTAACGCCTGAAATGAAAAAGCCCCGGTCGTGATGATCGGGGCTTTTGCGTTTGGAGGGTCAAAAGATCGCAGCCTCGTTTCACTCGACAGCTGCTACAGGAATCGCGATTGACGACCGTACACGGATTCGGCAAACACGTTCCCCTGTAGCAGCTGTCGAGTGAAACGAGGCTGCGATCTTTTGATCTTAAGCGGTCGCCACCGACAGTTGCCGATTCAGGCGTTTGTTGAAATCCAGCCACGCCCCCAGCAACGCCATCACCCCGGCACCCACCAATGCGGTGAAAACCTGCATGGCAAACGCATCGTCGGTCAGGGCGTTGAGCATGTCCGCCAACGGCGCCAACAGCACGCCGAGGCAGAAAACTTCCAGTGAGTAGCGCCCCATGCGGCAGCATTGCTGCGCCAGCCAGTTTTGCGTCCAGCCACTGCCGGGCAAGAGCCTGGCGGTGACATAGGCCAGCGCCAGGAAGTGCAGCAAACGGACCGGCGACAGATCGGTCTTGCTGATCGGGTACAACAAGTTGCTCAGGCTCGCCGGCATCAGGGCATCGTGTATTTGCGGCCAGCGCCAGGAGACAGTAATCACCCCGGCCACCACCACGTACACCGCCGCGCTGACAAACAACGGCTGACGCAACAGCGGGCGAGTGTCGGGCACACGTGGCCGCTGCCCATGAATCGCCATGAAGCCGCCGAGGACAAACAGCAGTTGCCAGGTCACGGGGTTGAAGTACCACACACCGTCCTTGATGGCCGCCAGGTTCCAGCCAAACCGCGGAGCCAGCAAGTACACCGCCAATGACACGGCGACGACCGCCCACGGCTTGCGCACCAGCAACGGCAGGACCAGCGGCAATCCCGCCAGCAGCACGATGTACAGCGGCAGCGGGTCCATCAGGTTCGGCTTGAAGCGCAGCAGTAACTCATCCGTCAACGCTTGCTGGGGGTTGGTGATGAAGTGATGCAGGCCCATTTCTTCTACCAGATCGCGGGTTTCCACATGGCTGTTGGCGAAGAACACGATGCCCATCAGCATGGCCAACAGGAAAATATGGACCACGTAGAGCACCCAGGCGCGCCGCAGAATCTTCACGCAGGCGATCAGGTAACCATCGCGCGCAAGGATTTTGCCGTAGGCCAGAACGGCCGCGTAGCCGGCGAGAAACACGAATATTTCTACCGCATCGCTGAAACCGACATTGCGCAGGGTGATTTGGCCAAGGGGGTTGTGAGGCACGTGATCCCAAAAAATGAAGATCAGTGCCAGGCCGCGAAAAAAGTCGATTCGGTGATCGCGCTCAAACGTCATGACGGCAGGCTCGTGGGCGGGTGTTGAGAAAGGAAAAAGCCAAGGGCGCTAAAGATTGCGCGCCGCACTTAGGCGGCGCGCAGGGTGGCGTGATTCGCTGGTAATTGCAAAACGGGGATATTACGGAATGTCTCTTGGCATTGAGGTAAGCCCTGACCGCTGGTCTGAAAGGTCGTCAGACCTGTGATTTCTGACAGTAGACATGTTCAAAGTTTTATGAAGTGAAACGGGAGAATCACCATGAGGCTCTTGTGGAAAGGATTCTCCAGTTACACGGTGGTCGGGGTCGCCAACACGCTGATTCACTGGCAAATCTTCTTCCTGCTGAGCGTGGGGGCCGGCTTCAGTCAGGCTGTCAGTAACCTGTCTGCCTTCTGCGTTGCCGCCTCGTTTTCCTTCTACATGAACGCGCTGTATACCTTCGAAGCCAAGGCGTCGGTCGGCGGTTATCTTCTATTCTTGGGAGCCATGGGGGCGCTGAGTCTGGGCGTCGGCCATGCCGGTGACGTATGGAGACTTCATGGCCTGCTGACGGTGGCTATTTTTTCGGCGTTGAGCCTGGTGCTGGGCTTTCTGTTTTCAAAGTACGTGGTCTTTCGCAGGCGTAACGCATGAAAGTCTCGCTGATCGTTCCGGTATTCAATGAAGAACAGGCGGTCAGCCTGTTTTACCAGGCCGTGCGTCGCGAGTTGAAGCTTGACCAGACCGAGGTCGAAATCGTGTTCATCAACGATGGCAGTTCCGACCGCACGGCCGAGGAGGTCAAGGCCTTGGCGCAGGCCGATGAACAGATATTGCTGATCAACTTTTCGCGCAACTTCGGCAAGGAACCGGCGTTGTTCGCCGGCCTGGAATACGCCACCGGCGATGCGGTGATTCCCATGGATGTCGATTTGCAGGACCCGATCAGCGTCATCCCGCGGTTGATCGACCAATGGCAAAAAGGCGCGGATGTGGTGCTTGCCAAACGCCGGGATCGCACCGCCGACGGTTACCTGAAACGCCACAGCGCTTCGCTGTTCTACCGGGTGCTGAACCGTATCGCCTACACCCGCATCGAAGAAAACGTCGGCGATTTTCGGCTGATGGACCGCAAGGTGGTCGACGTGATTCGCACGCTTCCCGAACACCAGTTGTTCATGAAAGGTGTGCTGTCGTGGGCCGGGTTCAACACCGTGGTGGTGGAATACGAGCGCGCCGAGCGAGTGGCGGGCACCAGCAAGTTCAATGGCTGGAAACTCTGGAACCTGGCGCTGGAAGGCGTGACGTCGTTCAGCACGGTGCCGTTGCGCTTATGGACTTACGTCGGCGGCGGTATTTCGATCTTCGCGGTGCTCTACGCGGTGTACATGGTGCTGGACAAGATTTTCTTCGGCAACAGCGTCCCTGGTTACCCGTCGTTGATGACCGCGATTCTGTTTCTCGGCGGCGTGCAGCTGATCGGCATCGGTATCCTTGGTGAATACGTTGGCCGCATCTACATCGAAGCCAAACATCGGCCGCGCTACGTGGTGAAAGACATCATCGGCGGCAAAGACCGGCTCGGGATTTAGCATGGGCCGGTTCAGCGACTTTTTCAGCAAGGAACTCGGGCGTCGGCAGGTCTGGCTGTTTTTTTTGCTGGCGACCCTGGTGTATGTGGTGCCGCTGATCCTTGCGGACTATCCGTATATCGATGACAACTGGCGATCCTTGTCGGCCGGTATGGCTTGGGCGGAGCAGGGACGGTTATTCACCGAGTTCTTCTACAACCTGCTGACGTTCAGCCAGGCCGCGCCGAACATCTTTCCGCTGCCGCTGTTGATCGCCACGCTGGCCATGGCCGCGGCACTGACCAGCCTGACGTTTCATTACTATCCCCAACCGACAATCGCCTGCTGCCTGGTAACGCTACCGCTCTGGTACAACCCGTTCTTCCTGCAAAACCTGTCTTATCAATACGACGGGCCCGCCATGGCGTTGAGCGTGGTAGCGGTCATCCATGCGATCACCTTTCGTCCCCCCTCGCGCATTCAGCAGTGGCTGGTGCCGTCCTTCCTGGTTGCCTTGGCGATAGGGCTGTATCAGGTGAGTTTCAATGTGTTTCTCGGGTTGTGTTGCCTGGAAGTACTCAGGGCCGCCAATGACAAACTGGCCTGGCCGCAATGGTGCGGGTTGATCGGCTGGAAAATCGCTCAGGCCTTTCTCGGCTGCCTGATTTACGCCGTCAGTGCTTATCCGTTCACTCAGCACAAGCGCACCCTGCTGCTGAACTGGTCTGCGGAGCCGTTGCTGCAACTGCACGTCAACATCGCCAGGGTGCTGGAAAAAGTCGTGCTGCTGTTTCATGGCGGATTTACCTGGGTGTTCGCCGGGTTGTTGCTGTGTGCCATGGCTGGCGCGGTGCGACTGGGGCTCAACGTCGTGGCGCGCCAGGACCGCCCGGCGAACAAAATGCTGATCGGCCTGATCTGCGTGCTGGCATTACCGGCAGTGACCTTACTGGTGTCGGGTATGGCGCTGTTTTTCCGGGACTTCAATGAAGGCGCCAGGACCCTGATGGGCTTCGCGGTCCTGTTGGTGCTGTTGTTCTATTTGAGCCATCTGGCGCTGGCACGAATCCACCAGCGGTTGCCGCTGTTGTTGGTGATTCCGTTGCTGGCGATGCTTTCGCTGTCGTACGCCTACGGGCGCGTGCTGACGGTGCAGAAAGCCTTCGCGGCCAGCGCGCTATTGAGTCTTCAACACGACATCGCGTCGAGTCGACAGCTGCTCGAGGCCAAGCGCATTTACATGTCAGTGACCTATTCCGATTACTGGCTGAGGGGGGCGGCGGGCTCGTTCAAGCAGATGCCGGTGTTGCACTATCTGCTGAACATCGACTTCTTCATGCTGGCCGAGAACCTGCCGAAAGTGGGGATCACCAACGTTGTTGCAGAGAAGGAGCGACGTAACGCGACCCGGGTGGGTTATCAGCACTTTGCGCCGCTGGTGGAGAGCCAGTACTACCGGATTTATCTGATTGGCGATTACGGTTTTATTGTCATGAAAGAGCCCGCGCCGATTAAGAGGCTGCGCTGGTGAAAGGTGAGGGATACGGTTCGCGACGATATCGTCAGATGTGACCTTTGGTCTGAAATGATCACCTACCTGTTATTACTGTCAGTAGACCGCTACAGGGTTGTCACTTAGTTTGAAAGGCACCTGAAACAGGGATATTGGCAGGTGCCGGAATGAAAACGTTATGGAAAGGATTCTGTAGCTACATGGTCATTGGCGTGATCAATGCGCTCATTCATTGGCAGATTTTTTTCGTACTCACCGTCGCCGTCGAACTCAGTCAGGCGATCAGCAACCTTGTGGCGTTTTGCGTCGCCGTCTCCTTTTCCTTTCATGTGCATGCGCTTTACACCTTTGACAGGAAGGCGATGGTGCTGGGCTATCTGTTGTTCAGCGCTGTCATGGGCGTCGTGAGCTATGGCGTCGGACATATCGCAGATCTGTGGCAGGTGCATGGTTTGGTGACGGTGACATCGTCTTGGTTGTTGTACCTGATCGGCGAGTTCTTCTTTTCCAGGTTTGTGGTGTTTCGTGGGTGTGAGTCATGAAGGCGTCTCAGACGCCGATCCGGAATTTTCGGCTCTTCACTGGTAATGGCAGGCATCAGAACGCATCCATCAGCACGACAATGCAATCTCTGGCCTGGTAAGCATTGATCTGCGGTACCAGCCGCCGAAAGTGCTCAGACTGGCAATGAGCATCCAGCGCCGCCTGATTCGGCCATTGTTCGACGAAGATAAAGTGCCCGGGGTCTTTTTGATCGACGAACAGGTCGTAAGCAATGCAATCGGGCTCCAGTCGCGTCTTCTCGACCAGTTCGGCGTACCACGGGCGAACGGTTTCAATGTGTTCGGGTTTGATGAAATCCTGAGCGATGACTTTCAGCATGCTGTCCTTCCTTGGTGTAAAGCCAACCTCCCGATGAGGTTGGCGTTCAATTGTTGTTTACGCGGCAGCCGACTCGTTCGGCTCAAAGCTGTCCGCCCGCGCCATCTGCCACATCCGTGAATAAAACTCGCCATTCACTTCCCCGGTCAGCAATTCCCCCTGTTTCAAGAACACATGCAACTGCGAGAACAGTTTGATCTCGGTCGCCGACATGCGTCGAACCAAATGCTTGGCCGACAATTGCGAAGGATGGTCCAGCCCGGCAGCGGCGAGCATTTCGGCCAGGGCCTTGAGGGTGTTGCGGTGGAAATTGAAGACGCGTTGGGCCTTGTCCGGGACGACGAGTGCGCGTTGGCGCAGGGTGTCCTGGGTGGCGACACCGGTCGGGCATTTGTTGGTGTGGCAGCTTTGCGACTGGATGCAGCCGATGGCGAACATGAAGCCGCGTGCCGAGTTGGCCCAGTCTGCACCGATGGCCAGGACGCTGGCGATGTCGAAGGCGCTGACGATCTTGCCGCTGGCGCCGAGTTTGATTTTGTCTCGCAGGTTCAGGCCGACCAGCGTGTTGTGCACGAACAACAGGCCTTCGCGCATCGGTACACCAATGTGGTCGGTGAATTCCACAGGCGCGGCGCCAGTGCCGCCTTCCTTGCCATCGACCACGATGAAGTCGGGGAGGATGCCGGTTTCCAGCATGGCCTTGGCGATGCCCATGAATTCCCACGGGTGGCCCAGGCAGAACTTGAAGCCCACCGGTTTGCCGCCGGACAGTTCGCGCAACTGCTGGATGAAGTGCATCAGTTCGATCGGCGTGGAAAACGCACTGTGCCGTGACGGCGAGATGCAATCTTCGCCCATCAGGATGCCGCGGGTTTCGGCGATTTCCCGGGTGACTTTGTGCTTGGGCAGGATCCCGCCATGACCGGGCTTGGCGCCCTGGCTCATCTTGATTTCGATCATCCGCACTTGCGGCGTCTGCGCTTGTGCCGCGAAGCGTTCCGGGTCGAAACGGCCGTCCGCGGTGCGGCAGCCGAAGTAGCCGCTGCCCAGTTCCCAGGTCAGGTCGCCGCCGTTTTCCCGGTGATAGGCGCTGATGCTGCCTTCGCCGGTGTCGTGGGCGAAGTTGCCGAGTTTTGCCCCCTGGTTCAACGCTCGAATCGCGTTGGCACTGAGGGAGCCGAAGCTCATGGCCGAAATGTTGAACACCGACGCCGAGTACGGCTGCGTGCACTGCGGGCCGCCGACCGTTACCCGGAAACTGCTCGGGTCGCTCAATGGCGCCGGGCGCATGGAATGGCCGATGAATTCGAAACCCGACTGATACACATCGATCAAGGTGCCGAAGGGTTTGTCGGCGCTTTCATTCTTGGCCCGTGAATAGACCAGCGAACGCTGGGCCCGGGAGAAGGGCAGGGCGTCGCTGTCGGACTCGAGCAGGTACTGGCGGATTTCCGGGCGAATACCCTCCACCAGATAGCGGATGTTGCCGAGGATCGGATAATTACGGCGCACCGCGTGAGGGCTTTGCAGCAGATCGAACAGGCCCACGAGGCTTAGGACGCCGGTGACGGCGGTGATCGGCCACAGCCAGTCGTGCGCCAGGAAGGGCAGGCTGGCGAGGGTAAAGATCACACAGACGGCAAAGAAGGCGTAGCGGCTCAGGAGTGACAGGCTCATACGGTTTCCTTGGGTTCGGACTCAATAGTTTCAACGCAGCAGGGGCATGGATACACACAGATCCCTGTGGGAGTGAGCCTGCTCGCGATTGCGGTGGTTCAGTCGACATCAATGCTGAATGAAAGACCGCAATCGCGAGCAGACTCGCTCCCACAGTAAAAAGCACTCCGCGTTGTAATCAGGCATTTTGGGCCTGGAGAAAAATCGAAAACAGCTCTGACTGGGATTTGATCCCCAGTTTGCTGTACATGTGTTTCTTATGGACTTTCACGGTTTCGACAGAGATTTCCAGCTTGCGGGCGATTTCTTTGCTGGAGCAACCGCTGAGCATCAAGCGCCCGACATCCAGCTCCCGTGCGGTCAATTGCGCGCCTTTGAGTTGCTGTACCGACGCTTCCAGCTGCACACGCCAGTCGACTTGCGGCGGTGCGGGTGCGAGGGCCGCGACTTCGTTGATTTCGTAGGGCAGGCGCTGACGCAACAGGCCGAGCACCCAGGGCTGGATCAGCGACAGCAAGGCGATCTGCTGGCCACTGAAACGCTGCTTGCTGCCCAGTGACAGGCACAGCGTGCGGTCGCCTTCGAGTTGGCAATTGAACTGGATTTCATCGGCCACCACATTCAGACGAAAGTAGCGCTGGTAATACTCGGTCAGTTCGAAATGCTCCGGCGCGACTTCCGACAGACGATAGAGCCCGGTGCGCGATTGCTCGCGACAGGCGATGTAGAACGGATCGAGCAGGTACAGACCGCGCAGATAGTCCTGGAACAACTGATCAGGACTGCCGTCCGCGCCCGGGCATTCGGCGAACACTTGCGGGTGCTGATCGGCGCTGAAAAGCAGCGCCACCCAGCTGTCGAAGGTCACGTACTGATCCAGTAACCGGACCAGTTGCGTCCAGAAATTGGGCTTGTCCAGGGCGTCGATCAGTTGCCCGACCGAGCGGTGCCACGCGATGTCGTCTAACGAGAGTGTCATGCCTCTACCCCTATCGGGTTACCCCAGCGGCGTGATTTCCCGGCCGGTGGCTTGCTGCGCATACTGGCGCACAGACACCGACCGGGCAATCTTTCTGCCAGCCTGGTCAAGAACAAGGAATACCCATGAAAGTCGAACTCGCCCAGTTGGCGGGCCGTGACAACGACACGGCTTACAACCTCGAACGTACGCTGAAGGCGATAGCCGGCTGTGCTGCCGATACGCAGATGATCGTGTTTCCCGAAACCCACTTGATGGGCTTTCCAGCCCTCGAGGCGTTGGCCGAGACCGCCGAACCGCTGGACGGCCCGACCGTCAGCGCGGTGCTGGCCGCGGCCCGTGAACGCCAGATCGCCGTGGTGATCGGCATGGCCGAGAACGACAACGGCCGCTTCTACAACACCACGTTGCTGATCACCCCCGAAGGTATCGCGCTGAAATATCGCAAGACGCACCTCTGGGCGTCGGATCGCGGAGTGTTCGAGGCTGGCGACCGTTACGCGACGTGTGAGTGGAACGGTGTGCGGGTCGGCCTGCTGATTTGCTACGACATCGAATTTCCGGAAACCGCTCGGGCCCTGGCGCAATTGGGTGCAGAACTGTTGATCGTCACCAACGGCAACATGGACCCTTACGGCCCGACTCACCGCACCGCAATCATGGCCCGCGCCCAGGAAAACCAGGCGTTTGCGCTGATGGTCAACCGGGTGGAAGAGGGCGATGGCGGGTTGGTGTTCGCGGGCGGCAGTGCGCTGGTGGATCCGCTGGGGACTTTGCTGTTCGAGGCCGGGCGGGAGGAGGGGCAGTTTGCAGTGGAGCTGGACCTGACTCAGCTGACGGCGGCGCGGCAGGATTATCGGTATCTGGATGATCAGCGGCTGCGGTTGCCGGGGGAGGTTGTTGAGCATGCTTGTGGATTGCGGGAGCTGCTGATTCCTAAAAACTGAAGAAGACCGATCGTTCCCACGCTCTGCGTGGGAATGCCTCAACGGACGCTCCGCGTCCGCTTTTGGGACGCGGAGCATCCCGGGCTGCATTCCCACGCGGAGCGTGGGAACGATCATGCAATACCCGAAATTTAGCGCCGAACTCGGCTCTGCCATAAATCCAATAAATTCGGAGTAGTCGCTCATGGCTCGTTTGCAACGCACCCTGTCATTGGGTTCGGTGGTGCTGTTCGGCATCGCCTACATGACGCCGATCATCGTGCTCGGCACCTTTGGCATCCTCGCTCAATCCACCGTCGGCATGGTCCCGGCCGCTTACCTGGCGGCGCTGGTGGCGATGTTTTTCACCGCCATGAGTTACGGCCGAATGGCCGCGGCGTTCCCCGTCGCTGGCTCGGCCTATAGCTATGTTCGCAAGGCGATCAGCCCGAAACTCGGGTTCATCGCCGGTTGGGCCGTGCTGCTCGACTACCTGTTCCTGCCGATGGCGATCTGGCTGATCGGCGCGGCCTACCTCCACTCTGCGTTCCCGGCCGTGCCGCAGTGGATCTGGGTGCTGACGTTTATCGGCATCACCAGTGCGATCAACATCGTCGGCCTGAAACTGGCCAACGGCATCAACGCGTTACTGATGCTGGTGCAGTTCCTGGTGCTGATCGCCTTCGTGGCGCTGTGCGTTCATTACGTCGGTGGTGATGCGAGCACGCCGTTGTGGTCGGTCAAACCGTTCTTCAACGGTGACATGCAGATGCCGCTGATCATGAGCGGTGCAGCTATCGCCTGTTATTCATTCCTGGGGTTCGACGCGGTCAGCACCCTGACCGAAGAAACCCGCGACCCGCGCCGCACCATCCCGCGGGCGATCATGCTGATCACCCTGATCGGCGGGCTGATCTTTGTCGGAGTGTCGTACTTCGTGCAGATCGCGCATCCGTCGTTCCAGTTCGACAGCGTCGACTCGGCGGCCTATGAAATTGCCCGCAACATCGGTGGTGACCTGTTCGTGTCGATCTTCCTGATCGGCCTTATCGTCGGCCAGTTCGCGTCGGGCCTGTCGGCGCAGGCCAGCGGCTCGCGGCTGCTGTTCGCCATGGGCCGTGACGGCGTGCTGCCAAAATCGTTCTTCGGCACCTTGCATGAACGCTTTGGCACGCCGGTCAACAGCATCCTGCTGTGCGCCGCAGTCGCTTTACTGGCGCTGAAACTGGACGTCACCACCTCGACCTCGTTCATCAACTTCGGCGCGTTCCTGGCGTTCAGCCTGGTGAACCTGTCGGTGATCTTTCACTACTGGATTGGCGGTGAGCACAAAGGGCTGCGTGAATTCGTGTTGTTCCTGCTGTTCCCGTTTATCGGTCTGGCGGCGGATTTGTGGCTGATGGTCAGCCTCGATCATCTGGCGATCTATCTGGGCCTGAGCTGGCTGGCGATTGGCGTGGTGTACCTGGCGGTGCTGACCGGCGGCTTCCGTCGCCAGCCACCGGAGATGGATTTCCAGGAAGCCACCTGACGTCCGGACCGGTGAAGAACCCTGTGGGAGCGAGCCTCCTCGCGAAGGCGGTGTGTCAGTCACTATCGATGTTGACTGACATGGCCCCTTCGCGAGCAGGCTCGCTCCCACAGTTTGAATTGTGTTCAGGCGGCTGGTTTTGTCTGGTGCACGGGCAACTGAACCCTGAAGGTTGTGCCCACGCCCACCTCACTGCGCACCGTAATTTCCCCGCGATGTTTTTTCACGATGCCATAGGACAGGGACAATCCCAGCCCCGTCCCCTGGCCCACCGGTTTGGTGGTGAAGAACGGGTCGAAGATTTTTTGCAGGCACTGCGGCGCAATGCCGGCGCCGGTGTCCGCGACTTCGATCCACACCGTCTGCGCTTCAAGCCCGGTGCGCAAGGTAATCGTGCCGCGCTCCGGGCCGATGGCCTGAGAGGCGTTGACGATCAGGTTCATGATCACCTGATTGATTTGCGAAGGCAGGCATTCGATGTCGGGCAGGTCCTGATATTCCTTGATTACATCGGCCTTGTACTTGAGTTCGTTGGCGACAATGTTCAAGGTCGATTCGATGCCCTGTTGCAGGTTGGCCCACTGCCATTCCTGACTGGAGTCCACCCGGGAGAAGTCCTTCAGGTCCTTGACGATCTGCCCGACCCGGTTGATGCCATCCTTGGATTCCTTGATCAGCAGCGGAATGTCCTCGCGCAGGAACTCCAGCTCGACCCGTTCACGCAGTTGGTGCAAACGCTCGACGAGCTCGCTGGAGCCGATCGCTTCTTCCGCATCCCGATAGGCGTCGAGCATTTCCTGCAGCTGTTTGAAGTAGCCGTCCAGGGTACCGAGGTTGGAGGAAATGAAGCCGATGGGGTTGTTGATTTCATGGGCGACACCGGCCGCGAGTTGCCCCAGTGAAGCGAGTTTTTCCGATTGCACCAATTGGGTTTCCAGCTGTTTGCGCTCGTCGATTTCCCGCTGCAATTCGACGCTGGCGTCGGTGAGCTGGCGGGTTCGGCGCTCGACCATCTGACCCAGATGGTCCATCTGTACGCTGGCTCGTTCGGTCATGTCCCATTTGGTCAGCAAGGTATTGGCCATCTGCTGGACTTCAATGTTGTCGAACGGTTTTTTCAGAATCAGCAGCCGGTCATGCGCTTTCAAGCGGTCCAGCAGTTCATCCCAGGAATAGTCGGAATAGGCGGTGCACACCACCACTTGCAGGCGCGGGTCGGCCTGCCACAAATGTTCGATGGTTTGTGCACCGTCCCAGCCCTCGGGCATGCGCATATCGACGAATGCCAGGGCGTAGGGGTGGTTTTGCTGCAAGGCTTCGTTCAGTTTGCCCAGGCCTTCCTGGCCGCCATAGGCCGAGTCCAGCTCGAACAGTGCACGGGTTGATTTCACTTCGTTGCCAAACAGTGCGGCTTCCATCTCGTCCAGTTCGGCGGTCTGCTCCGGCATGGGGGTGAGAATCTTGCGGAAGTCCACGTGAATCGACGGGGTGTCATCGATCAGTAGAATGCGTCGGTTCGAAAGCTCGCTCATGCTTCCTCCGGTACGGTTTTCAGCGGGATCTGCAACGTGAACAGCGCGCCCTTGCCCGGTCCGTCGCTATGGGCGGTGAGGTGGCCATTCATTTCGATAGCGGCCAGGGCGCAGCTGTGCAGGCCAAAGCCGTGGCCTTCCTTGCGGGTCGTAAACCCGTGGGCAAAGATGCGTGTCATGTTTTCCTCGGCAATGCCTTCGCCGTCGTCCTTGACGCTGACTTGCAGGGTCGTGTCTTCGACGATTTTGACCCCCAGGGTCATTTGCCGCGGGCGATTGGTGAGATCGGACATGGCGTATTTGGCGTTGCTGATCAGGTTGATCAGGATCAGCAGCAATCGGTGTTTGTCCCCCATGACCTGTGGCACATCGCCGTATTCCTTGACCACCGTGACGTGGTGTCGGGTCAGGGCGCCGGAGTTCATGCGCAGGGCGTCCTCCAGCAATTCGCTGATGTACAGCGGTTCCATCAGGCTGTTGGCGCCCGCGTAGGACTGCTGGGTGGCAACGATGTCCTTGATGTGGTCCACGCTTTTGGTCAGCTGGGCCAGTTCGTCGCTCATGCCTTGTTGTTCCAGGGCTATCGCCTCCACCAGTTGGTTCAGGTAACCCGGTAGCAACTTGCCTTTTGCGTCTTCGGTCAGAAAGGTACCGAGGTCCCCTTGATGGTCGTTGATCAGTTGCATGGCCTTGCCCAGGCCCTGGGTTTTGCTGGCGCGCAGTTTGCGGCTCACCAGGTCGGCCGAAATGTTCACGCTGTTGAGCACGTTGCCGACGTTGTGCAGCACGTTCGTGGCAATCTCGGCCATGCCGGCCTGACGTGCGGTGTCGAGCAGTTCGCTCTGGGTATCCTTGAGTTCGCGGGTGCGTTCTTCAACCCGCAGTTCCAGGTCGTCATTGGCGGTTTGCAGGGCTTTGTTGACGCGATTGATCACCGTGAAACTGCGCATCAGGTGAATCGCCAGGTACACCAGCAGCAACACCAGCAGCACCGAAAACAACAACATGTAGAAGTGATAGCGCTGGTCGATTGCATCGGTCTGCTGCTGGTCCGTGTTCAGCAGGTTGGTAATGTCGTCCAGGCGTTGGGCCACGGGAACGGCTTCGATGTTCTCCAGTAACCGATTGACCACCGGTTGTTCGCGCAGGATCAGCGCGATGTGGTTGCTCAAGATATCGATCGGGCTGTGGAACTGCTCCGGCAACCTCTGTTTGTTGACCCCCAGTTTGTTCAGCCCGAGCAAGATGTCGGCGGCCTTGTCGTCGGAGGTGACCTGAGCGAACTCCAGGCTGCTGAGCAGCAAGTCATAGGTGTCGGTGGCGATGTTCTGCAGTTGCAGTTGGTCGCCATCCACCACCTGACCCAGTTGCCCTTGAATGTCGTCTTCTGCGGTCGGCAGAAATGCCAGCGAGTTGCGCAGCACCGCATTGTGAGATTTGAACCGTTCCACCAGACGGGTTTTTTCCTGAATGGCGGCGAGGTAGGCAGCATGGCTTTCACGCCAGATAGGTGATTCTTTACGGCCGTGGCTGGTTTCCATGGTGTCGAACCGTTCCCATAGCGCCGACATCTGGGTAGGCGGTGTGACCAGCGGATCGTAGTTGTGACTGATGGCAATCCTGGCCTTGAGGATCTCGGTCTCCCACTGCGCGTTCAGTTGTTTGATCCGGCCGATCAGGTCCCGGGATTCGGCGTAGGTCGTCGTCTGGCTCGAATTGGATTTGAGGTACAGGAACAGCAACATCGAGGCCAGCAGCACGGCTACCAAACCAAGCAGCATCAGGTTGCGACGACGGGAAATGTTCATAAGGGCTTGCCTCCCCATTCGCCGGTCAAGGTCTTGAGGAATTTGATGATCAGGGTCTTGTCGTCGTCAGAGGGGTCACGGCCGAGCTGGAACTTGAACATCACGTCCACCGCCTCTTCGAGGGTTTTGGCCGAGCCGTCATGAAAGTACGGCGCGGTCACGGCGACATTGCGCAAGCTCGGCACCTTGAACACATTGCGGTCTTCGTCATCCTTGGTGACCAGATAACGGCCCAGGTCAGACTCGGTGGGGTTGCCGCGTCTCTGGAAGTAATCGCCCATGACCCCGAACTTCTGGTACATGTTGCCGCCGATGTTCACCCCTTGGTGGCAGGCGATGCAGCCGTACTCCTTGAAGCGTTGGTAACCGTACTTTTCCTCTCGGGTGAGAATGTCGGTATCGCCCATCAGGTATTGGTCGAAACGCGAGTTGGCACTGATCAGCGTGCGTTCGTAGGCGGCCAGGGCATTTTGCGCATTGTTCATGGTCACGCCGTCGGGGTAGGCGTTACTGAACGAGGTCTTGTAAGCCGGGTCAGCGGACAGCATTTTCACCACGTGTACCCAGTTGCTGCCCATTTCGCTGGGGCTCTGCACCACTTCGTGGATTTGGGTTTCCAGTGTGTCGGCGCGGCCGTTCCAGAATTGCCGGAAATTCAGGCTGGAGTTGAACACGCTGGGGGTGTTGACCGTCACTGGAACGCCGTTGAACCCGATGGAAAATGCCTTGTTGTCGGCACCGCCGTTTTCCAGTCGATGACAACTGGCGCAGGACAAGGAATTGTTCACTGACAAACGTGTCTCGTTGAACAACTGGCGACCAAGTTCGACCCGCAGCGGATTTTGCTGGGGCACCGCCGGCAGTGGTTTGAGCGGTTCATCCAGCGGCGCGGCGCCAGCGCTCAGGCAGAGCCCGAACAACGGCGCCAATAGCAGACGGTGAAAGAAAGGCGACATCTGATGATTCCTTGGCTTGGGCCTGTGTGTCGTGGCGCATCGTTCACGTGGCTGCGGGCGAAGAGGGCTTCACCGACCCCAGATACCGGACGAAGGCATCGGGTTCGACGGCTTTGCTGAAATAGAAACCCTGGCCTTCTTCGCATCGATGGGCCTTGAGGAAGTCCAGTTGTTCGAGGGTTTCCACCCCTTCGGCAATGATGGTCAGCTTGAGGCTCCGGCCCAGGCTGATGATGGCGCTGACCAGCGCGGCGTCGCTGCTGTCGTTGCTTAAACCGCGAATGAACGACTGGTCGATTTTCAGCACATCGATGGGAAAACGCCGCAAGTAGCTCAGGCTGGAATAACCGGTACCGAAGTCATCGATGGCCAGCCGCACACCCATCTCCTTGAGCCGGGTCAGGGCGTTCACCGTGGATTCGACGTTCTGCATCAACACGCCTTCGGTGATTTCCAGCTCAAGCAAGGCCGGATCCAGGCCTGTTTGTTTGAGTGTCTGTTCGATGCCGTCGATAAAGTCCCGCTGACGGAAGTCGATGGCCGACATGTTCACCGACATGCAGATCTTCGGCAGCCCCGCGGCCTGCCAGGCGCAGCTTTGGCGACACGCCTCGGCCAGCACCCATTTGCTCAACGGCACGATCAAGCCGCTGTCTTCGGCCACACTGATGAACTCCGAGGGGTAGACCAGGCCGTGCCCCGGTTTTTGCCAGCGAATCAGCGCCTCGGCCCCGACCACCTGGCCACTGCCCAGGTCCAGTTTGGGCTGGTAATGCAGGACAAATTCGTTGCGCTCCAGCGCCAGGCGAATGCCGCTCTCGATGCTTTGCTGATCCCGGGCGCGCTGGTTCATCTCGTCGATGAAAAAACTGAAATCGTTGGGGCCGCTTTCCTTGACGTTGCGCATCGCAGTTTCGGCTTTCTTGATCAGCGCGATGGCATCGAAGCCGTCGTCCGGGTAAATGCTGATGCCCAGGCTGGCGGTAACGCTCAGGTCGTGGCCGGCAATGTGCTGCGGCACGCGGATGGCGTTCAAGAGTTTTTCGGCGATGCCTTTGGTCTGCTGGGGATGGCGGACGTCGGCGAGGATCACCACGAATTCATCGGAACCGTAGCGGAACACCGAGTCGGACTCGCGCACCGTCGCCACCAGATTGCGCCCGACCTGTTTAAGCATTTCGTCACCGACCGGATGACCCAGGGCATTGTTGATGCGCTTGAAGCGATCGAGGCCCAGAAACATCACGGCCAGTTGTTTGTCATGGCGCCGGGACAGGGCCAGGGACTGGTTCAACCGGTCACCGAGCAACGTGCTGTTGGGCAGCTCGGTCAGTACGTCGTACTGCAACAGGTGCGACACCTTGAGCAGTTCGTGGACCCGCGCCTCGATGGTTTGCTCCAGGCTCAGGACCTTCATCGCCGCGTCCTGTGCCATCTGCCATTTCCAGGTCAGGGCACTGGCCATCTGACGGATTTCCAGGCTGTCGAAGGGTTTTTTCAGCACCAGCAACTGGTCGCCGAATTCCAGTCGTTCGGCCATGTCTTCCCAGGTGTAATCGGAAAAAGCGGTGCACAACGCGATTTGCAGGTGAGGGTCGGCCTTCCACAGTTGTTCGATGGTTTCCAGGCCGTCCCAGCCCGGTGGCATGCGCATGTCGGTGAACGCCATGGCATAGGGGCGACCTTCGGCCCGTGCGCGCGTGACCAGTTCGAGGGCTTCCTGGCCTTGATAGGCCGAGTCGAGCTGGAACGTCAGCCGATCCAGCTGCACGGTGCCGAAGAGGGCTTCTTCAGTGCCGGCCAGGGTCTTTTCGTCATCGGCCTCAGGCCCAAGAATCTTGCGAAAGTCTTCATGAATCGAGGGCGTGTCGTCGATGACCAGGATGCGCCGGTTGGTCCGCACGAAAGGCGATTTCATCCTTTGTCCTCCGTGAGGCGTGGCATGTTGTCCAGAATCGGCCCGATGTCATGGCTGGGGGGCACGATGCTGCCGGCCTTCAGCAGCTCGGCGGCCTGCTGGCTGCTGACCGCTTTGCTGAAGAAGTAACCCTGGGCGTTCATCGGTGAACCGGTGGCCATCAGCGAGCTGCGCTGCTCCTGGGTTTCGACGCCCTCGGCAATGATGCCGATCCCGACATCACGGGCGAAGTTGATGATGGCGCGCAAAGTGTTCGCACTGGCCGGATCGCGGGCCGCGGTGTCGATGAAGGCCTGGGCGAGTTTCAGGTGATTGACCTGATAGGTCTTGAGGTAGTCGAACGAGGAGTACTCGGTGCCGAAGTCGTCGATGGCGATCTTCACCCCCAGTTCACGCAGGCGCGGCAGCACATCGTTGTGCGTCCATTTGGTCTGGGCCAGCGTCGCTTCCGTGACATCGAAGCGCAGGTCCCAGGGGCAGAGTTCCCAGCGTGCAGTGGTGCGCAACACGTCATAGATCAGTTCGGGACCACTCTTGAGTTGGGCCAGGGACAGCTTGATCGCAATCACCGGCGGCGCCATGCCCTCATCGCGCCATTGACGCATTTGCTGGCAGGCATGATCCAGGACCCAGTGACCGAGCGCGACGATGGTGCCGGTCTTTTCCGCCGCGGGCAGGAACGCCGGGGCTTCCAGCAAACCGCGCTCCGGGTGGTTCCAGCTGACCTGCGCTTCCATGCCGAGGATCTTGCCGCTGCTCAGGTCCACTTCCGGCCAGTAATGCAGTTCGAGTTCGTCGTGTTCGATGGCCGTTCTCAGGTCGCTGGCGATGGTCATGCGTTCGACCACTTCCTGATTGATCTCCTCGGAGTGGAAGTGGTACTGGTTGCGACCCTTTTCCTTGGAGCGATACAGCGCCATGTCGGCCTGGGTCAGCAGACCGTCGGCGCTGGTGCTTGCCGGGGTGTAACTGCTGATGCCGATACTGACCGAAACCCGCACATCATTGCCGTCCAGGGAATAGGGCAGTACCAGCGTGTCGCGGATCTTGGCGGCCAGGGCCGCGGATTGGGTCGGGTCGCTGACGTCCAGCTGCAAGATCGCGAACTCGTCACCGCCGAGGCGGGCGACCACATCGTTTTCGCGCACACAGTCCTTGATCCGGCGCGCAACCTCTTGCAACAACAGATCGCCCACCGGGTGACCGAGGGTATCGTTGATGCGTTTGAAGTGATCCAGGTCCAGGTAAAACATGGCGAACGGAGCCGCCCCCCGACGCGCCGAGGCGAATGCCTGGTGCAAGCGCTCGATCAGCGTCGCACGGTTGGCCAGCCCGGTCAGCCCGTCGGTACGGGCCAACAGGGCGATTTTCTCTTCGGCCAGTTTACGTTCGGTGATGTCGATGATGATGCCTTCGACTTCCAGCAACCGGCCTTCATCGTCGCGCACCGGGATGTAGCGGTTTTCGACCCAGCGCCAGGCTCCTTCGCCAGTGCGCATCCGGAACTCGATGGAAGCGCCTGCCGCATGCCGGTCCAGAACCCGGGCCATGGCAGTGTCGACCTTGCTTTGATCATCGGTATGGATGAGTTCCTGGGCCCAGTTGGCCGAAGCGACCAGTTGCGCCGCGACATGACCGTATTTGGTGATGTTGTGCGAGATATACATCAACGGAAACGACGGCTCGCCGCGCAACCGATACAGAATGGTCGGGCTGTTCTGCACGATGATGTTGGCGTCGGACAGCTCTCGGGTGCGCTCTTCGACCGCCTGTTCGAGCAGCGACATCTTCAGCTCTGCGTCTTCGGTCATTTGCCACTTGGCCGTCAATGCGCTGGCCATCTGGCGAATTTCGATGGCATCGAAGGGTTTTTTCAGAATCAGCAGGCGATCGCCCAGTTCCAGGCGGTCGTCGATGTCTTCCCAGGAATAGTCGGAATAAGCGGTGCAAAGCGCCACTTGCAGCTTGGGATCGACCTGCCACAACCGTTCGATGGTTTGCAGCCCGTCCCAGCCCGGCGGCATGCGCATGTCGATGAAGGCCATCGCGTAAGGCATGTCGTTGGCCAGTGCCGTCTCGACCTTGTTCAGGGCTTCGAGACCCTGAAACGCCGAGTCGAGCACGAAGCTTTGCAGCGATTGCGCCGCAGGAGTGCCGAACAGGGCATTTTCAGCGCTGATCAGGCTGTCGTCATCGATCGATGGCGGGCTGAGGATCTTGGTGTAGTCCGCATGAATCGAGGCTGTGTCGTCGACGATAAGAATTCGTCGATTGGTCCGCGCCAGCAGCGTATTTATCGACATACGCCAGTACCGGCGGCAGCTTGATGCGGTTTTCTCATACGGGGCTTCCTTTCCCTGATCACCTGGCCGAACGCACAGATTATGGATCCGAGTCAGCTGAGCATAGTCGCCTGTCCTGCATTTCGCGCAACTCAATGAGCCGAATCATTTCGGTTGGCGGGCGGAAAATCATCTAGCCTGTAGGTCAGGCTCCGGCAATAGGGGATGTTTGCCTCGGGGCCTGCCACAACGATCTGCCCGTTTCACTTGAGGTAACGCCATGGAAGAGCAACTCCCCACGACACTGAACGATAAACCCAAGGTGCTGCTGGTCGATGACGAGGAGTCAATTCTCAACAGCCTGCGTCGCCTGTTACGCGGCCAGCCCTACGAGTTGCTGATGGCCACCAGCGGTGCCCAGGCGCTGGAGATCATGGAGCAACATTCCATTGAGCTGGTGATGACGGACGCCCGCATGCCCAATATGGATGGCGCCACGCTGTTGGCCCGCATCCATCAGCTATACCCGGCGACTACCCGGATTCTGCTCACCGGCTACGCGGACATGCCGACGATCATCAAGGCGATCAACGAAGGGAAGATTCACCGCTACATCAGCAAACCCTGGAACGACGAGGAAATGCTCCTGACCTTGCGCCAGGCCCTGGCTCATCAACATTCCGAGCGCGAACGCCAGCGCCTGGAGCAGTTGACCCGGGTGCAGAACGACCAGTTGAAGTCGCTCAATACCACCCTGGAAAAACACGTCGCCGCCCGCACTGCCGAACTCCAGCAGACCGCCGACATGCTCGACCTGGCCTACGAAGAACTCAAGCACAGCTATGTCACCGGCACCGAGGTGTTCTCGCTGCTGGCCAACCTGCGCCTGCCGCCGGCCAAACAGACCAACCGCCAGATCATCGAACTGGTGCGGGTGTATTGCAAACTTCATGGCCTGGACGAGGGTACCGGTCGCGACCTGACCATGGCCGCGGCGCTCTACAACATTGGCAAGCTGAGCTGGACCGACAGCATGATGACCGCGCCCGCGGACCTGCTGCATCACAGCGATCGGGAACGCTATCGCGGTTATCCCAAGCAGAGTGAATCGCTGTTGATGACGCTCGACCCGATGAAGGACGCCGCCCGCCTGATTCTTCATCATCAGGAGCGCTGGGACGGCAGCGGCTTCCCCGACCGGCTCAAGGGCGAGGCGATTCCGTTCGGTTCGCGGCTGTTGAAACTGGCGGTGGATTTCATCGAGTTGCAGCGCGGGCTGATTCTCGAGCGGCAGATGAACAGCGATGAGGCGCTGGTCTACATCCGCAGCTATGCCGGGCGACTCTACGATCCCGAGCTGGTGGAGGATTTCATCCAGGTCTGTGCCGCGTACCTGAGCGATGTCTCGTTGGCCGATCCGTCGGTCAAGGTGCTGACCACACGGGAAGTGGCGGCGGGCATGATCCTGGCGCGCAACCTCAATGCCGACAACGGCATGCTGCTGCTCAATGCCGGCAAGGTGTTGAATGGGCCATTGGTGGAGAAGTTGATCGCCTTCGAAGCGATGGAAGGCGCGAAATACAGCATTTTTGTGAAGGTGCCGGAAGAAGTGAACGGCGCGATTCTCGAGGTGGGTTAGTTTTTCCAGACGTTACAAAAAAACCTGTGGGAGCGAGCCTGCTCCCACAGGGGCCAGTGTTGCTTTGAAGCTGTTTTTTCGGCGTGACGAGGCAGCGGAGCCATGTGATCCTTGCGCCTTTTGCCAAGGACGATCCTGATCCATGACCCTTTCAGCCACTGCTTCGCCCCATCTCATCCGCATCGCCGCTGCCCTGTTGATCGGCCCGCACGGTCGAACGCTGTTGGTCCGCAAGCGCGGCACCGAAGCGTTCATGCAGCCGGGGGGCAAGATCGAAGCCCATGAGCAACCGGTGCACGCGCTGGCCCGTGAACTGGAAGAAGAATTGGGGTTGGTCATCGATCCGGCGCACGCCACTTATCTCGGGCAATTCTCGGCACCGGCCGCCAATGAGCCGGGTTTTACCGTCCAGGCCGAACTCTTTCAGCTGACCATCGACTCGGACGTATCGCCGGCGGCCGAGATCGAAGAGGTGCGCTGGATCGACCCGGCCACTGACGGCAATCTCACGCTGGCGCCATTGACACGGGACCTGATCCTGCCGTTTTATCGAGCCTCGTTAACCGCGATCGCTTGATCATTTCTGGACTAAAAGGACTTGCCCATGATCCCGCTTCAAGACTTGCTGATTTTCGCCGCTGCCGCGTTGCTGATGGTGCTGACGCCGGGGCCAAACATGATCTACCTGATCTCCCGTTCGATTTGCCAGGGGCGCAAGGCCGGTGTGACGTCGTTGCTGGGTGTGGTCGCGGGGTTTTTCGTGCACCTGTTCGCGGCGGCTGCCGGTTTGACCGCGGTGTTTCTGGCGGTGCCGATGGCCTACGAAATGCTGAAGTGGGCCGGTGCGCTGTACCTGATGTGGTTGGCCTGGCAAGCCGTCAAACCGGGGGCGCGTTCACCGTTCGAAGCGCAGCAGTTGCCGCCGGACTCGTCGCGCAAACTGATCACCATGGGCTTTCTGACCAGTGCCCTGAACCCGAAGATCGCCGTGTTTTACTTGTCGGTGTTTCCGCAGTTCATTACGCCTGAGCATGGCTCGGTGTTCACGCAAAGCATCACGCTGGGGCTGACTCAGATCGGCGTCAGTTTCAGCGTCAATCTGCTGATCGCTCTGTTCGCTGCGGGCATCGCCTCCTGGTTCGTCAACAACCCGTCCTGGCTGGCGGTGCAGCGCTATTTCATGGGGTTCGTGCTGTCGGCGCTGGCGGTGCGACTGATGCTGGAACAACGACGGATGGCTTGAACATGTGGATTGAACGGCTTGATGCCAGTCATGCTCTGGATTATCGGGCGCTGATGCTCGAAGCCTATGACCTGCATCCCCAGGCGTTTACCTCCAGCGTGCGCGAACGTGCTGTGATGCCATTGAGTTGGTGGGAATCACGCCTTACCAGCAAGCTGGACGTGGTGTTCGGCGCGTTCGAAGGCGGTGAGCTCGCGGGCATCGTCGGCCTGGCTTTCGAACCCCGGGAAAAGGCCCGGCACAAGTCGACATTGTTCGGCATGTACGTGTCGGGCAAGGTCCGGCAGCGCGGGGTCGGATATCAGCTGGTGCAGGCTGCCCTGGCTGAAGCGCAGGAGCATAAAGCTCTGAGGCTGATCCAGCTGACCGTCACCGCAGGTAATGACGCCGCGTTCAAGTTGTACCAGCGTTGCGGTTTCATCCAGTTTGGCCTGGAACCGCTGGCGGTGCGCGTTGGCGAAGACTACTTCGACAAAATCCACATGTGGCGTGAACTCTGAATCTGGGGATCACAAACATGATCATTCCCACGCTCCGCGTGGGAATGCCTCAACGGACGCTCTGCGTTCGGCCCTTGAAGGGACGCGGAGCGTCCCGGGCTGCATTCCCACGCGGAGCGTGGGAACGATCGGTAGGGGAGGGTGTGCTATTTAACGGCGCTGACGCCGTCCAGTGTCGAGAACGACGTGTCCTTGGCCGTCAGCAGGAAGTCGCGCATGTACGGCGCATCCAGCATGTCGGCGCGAATCCCGGCGTACAGCGTCGCAAACAAACCTTTCTCGCCCAGCCGCTTGGCCTTCACATAACCCCGTGAGCTGTATTCATGCAGCGCCCAATGGGGCATGCCGCACACACCGCGACCGCTGGCCACCAATTGCATCATCATCACCGTCAGTTCCGACGTGCGGACCTGCGCCGGTTCGATGTCGGCCGGTTCGAGGAAACGGGTGAAGATGTCCAGCCGATCACGCTCCACCGGGTAGGTAATCAGCGTTTCGGTGAGCAAATCTTCCGGGACGATGTAGGCCTTGTTCGCCAAGCGGTGCTGATTGGCGACCGCGAGCATCGCTTCATAGGTGAACAACGGCACGTAAGTGATCCCGGCCAGTTCCAGCGGGTCGGAGGTCACCACCAGATCCAGATCGCCACGGGCCAGCGCAGGCAGCGGGGCAAAGGAAAATCCTGAGGCAAGGTCCAGTTCGACTTCCGGCCAGGCATCGCGGAACTGGTCGATGGTCGGCATCAGCCACTGAAAGCAACTGTGGCACTCGATCGCCATGTGCAAACGCCCGGCAGTGCCACCGGCCAGCCGCGCGATATCGCGCTCGGCGCCGCGCAGCAACGGCAGGGTGGCGTCGGCCAGTTGCAGCAGGCGCAAACCGGCGCTGGTGAAGCGCACCGGTTTGGTCTTGCGCACGAACAACGGCATCCCCAGCCGTTCCTCAAGTTCCTTGAACTGATGGGACAGGGCGGACTGCGTCAGGTGCAAGCGGTCGGCCGCATCCACCAGGCTGTCGGCTTCGCGCAAGGCGTGCAGGGTCTTCAGGTGACGGATTTCAAGCACCGGGGGCTCCATGAGGAAAACTTGTGATCAACACGAAAAGGTTGAGTTTGTCTCATGTTGGGTTAGCTGTCGACAATAGCGCCATGTTTTACAGCAACTTTTAGAGGGAGCAATTTCACATGGCCTTGGCACACACACTGGGTTTCCCGCGCATCGGCGCTGACCGCGAACTGAAAAAAGCCCTCGAATCCTACTGGAAGGGCGATCTGGATCAGGACGCGCTGAAAAGCGTCGGCCGTCAATTGCGCGCCACCCATTGGCAATTGCAGAAAGACGCCGGCATCGACCTGCTGCCCGTGGGCGACTTCGCCTGGTACGACCAGGTCCTGACCCATTCCTTGACCTTCGGTGTGATCCCCGAGCGTTTCGACAGCGCCAAGGACTCGCGCGGCCTGCCGACCCTCGACACCCTGTTCGCCATGGCCCGTGGCGCCACGACGGCCTGCTGCGGCGGCGAACACAGCAAAGCGCAATACGCCCAGGAACTGACCAAGTGGTTCGACACCAACTACCACTACCTGGTCCCGGAGTTCAGCGTTGATCAACAATTCAAACTGAGCTGGGAACAGCTGTTCGACGAAGTCGACGAGGCGAAGGCCCTCGGCCATAGCGTCAAACCGGTGATCATCGGTCCACTGACTTACCTGTGGCTGGGCAAAGCCAAAGGCAATGACTTCGACAAACTCGACCTGTTGGAACGCCTGCTGCCGATCTACGGCGAAATCCTCGGCCGCCTCGCCGCTCAGGGCGTGGAATGGGTGCAGATCGACGAACCGATCCTGACCCTTGACCTGCCACAGGCCTGGAAAAACGCCTTCGAACGCGCCTATCACATCCTTCAATACTCGCCGCTGAAAAAACTGGTGGCCACCTACTTCAGCGGTCTGGAAGATAACCTCGGCCTGGCGGTCAGCCTGCCGGTGCAAGGCTTGCACATCGATGCCGTGCGCGCCCCGGATCAGCTCGGCCAGGTGCTGGATCGTCTGCCGACCTACAAGATTCTCTCGGTGGGCTTGGTCAACGGTCGCAACGTCTGGCGCTGCGAACTGGAGCAAGTGCTCGCTCAGTTGCAGCCGGCCCAGGAACGTTTTGGCGACAACCTGTGGGTCAGCAGTTCCTGCTCGTTGCTGCACAGCCCGGTGGATCTGGATCGCGAAGACAAACTCGACCCTGAACTGAAAAGCTGGCTGGCCTTCGCCGTACAAAAGTGCGGTGAAATCGCCGTGCTGCGCGATGCCCTCAACGACCCGCAGTCACCCAAGGTACAAGCAGCACTCGCCGAAAGCCGTGCCATTCAAGCCAGTCGCGCCGAATCGCCGCGTATCCATAAAGCCGAAGTACAGGCACGGATAAACGCCATCAGTGACAAGGACAGCCAACGCCATTCGCCGTTCGCCAAACGCATCGAGCAGCAACGTGCGCGATTGAAACTGCCGGCCTTCCCGACCACCACCATCGGTTCCTTCCCGCAAACCGGTTCGATTCGTCTGGCACGCCAGGCGTTCAAGCAAGGCAAGCTGTCGGCCAACGATTACACCGACGCCATGCACAGCGAAATCCGTCATGCCGTGCAAGTCCAGGAACGCCTGGGGCTGGACGTGCTGGTGCACGGTGAAGCTGAACGCAACGACATGGTCGAGTACTTCGCCGAGCAACTGGACGGCTACCTGTTCACCCGTTTCGGCTGGGTGCAAAGCTACGGTTCGCGCTGTGTGAAACCGGCGATCATCTATGGTGACCTGAGTCGGCCGAACGCCATGACGGTCGACTGGATCACCTATGCGCAAAGCCTGACCGACAAGGTCATGAAAGGCATGCTCACCGGTCCCGTGACCATGCTGATGTGGTCGTTCCCGCGTGAAGACGTCTCGCGCAAAATCCAGGCGCAGCAACTGGCGCTGGCCCTGCGTGACGAAGTGGTGGACCTGGAAGCTGCCGGTATCAAGATCGTGCAGATCGACGAAGCCGCCTTCCGTGAAGGCTTGCCGCTGCGCCGTGCGCAATGGCAGGAATACCTCGACTGGGCGGTAGAAGCGTTCCGCTTGAGCGCCTCCGGTGTGCGGGACGAAACCCAGATCCACACCCACATGTGCTACAGCGAATTCAACGACGTGATCCAGTCAATCGCGGCGATGGACGCCGATGTGATCACCATCGAAACCTCGCGCTCGGACATGGAATTGCTGGAGGCTTTCGAAGCGTTCGACTACCCGAATGACATCGGGCCGGGCGTGTATGACATCCACTCGCCACGGGTGCCGGACACGGCGGAAATGGTGAAGTTGATGAGCAAAGCCGTGAAGCGCATTCCGGCTGAGCGGTTGTGGGTGAACCCCGATTGCGGGCTGAAGACCCGGGCTTGGCCGGAGACTGAGGCGGCGTTGGTGAACATGGTGGCGGCGGCGCGGCAGTTGAGGAGTCAGCTGGCTTAAGGCAGGCGAAACTGATGAACGTAGTTCCGTGAAGGCGGTGCGCTCAAGCCTTTCATCGCTGCAATGGTTAGACCCGCCGACTGCAAGGTCGGCGGGGTTATTACGTTTAAGCTTTACTCACCTGAATCCACGCCATATCCCAATCGTTACCCACACCGCTGACCTCAAGGCTATCGATGTACAACGTCAACTGTGGAGTGGTTGAGCTGAAACCGATCGTCAAGTTAGACATGTTTGCAGTGTGAATGTGCCAGTCCTGACCCGCTGACTGGTCGGTGCGAAGCCTAATGTGTGGTGGCGCGTATTGAGGATAGAAACGTGCTATCCGAATAGTGAAGTAGTAGTACACATTGGGTTGCAAGTTGTAGAACGTCTTGTATAGCAAGACTCCGTTGGACCAGTTGGTATAGGTGTAGTTATTGAGTACGTATTGCCCATGATTGAAATGAAAGGTCAGGTCCCGGTGCCGAATGGCATCGCCCGTGGTCCAGCCATTGAATTGGCCATAGTGGAAATTGGTGATATCGGTCGATAGCCCCTGTTGCACAGTGAAGGTGTAGGCGAGTGAGGTTTTATTACTGCCATCGGTGGTCCGTGCGGTAATGGAATGACCGCCGAACGAGAAGTTGCGCGCTAGGAGGGTCCAGCTTCCGGTATTGGTGGTCGGGACCGATCCCAGCAGGGTGGCGCCATCGTAGATTTCGATCTGATGTCCTGGTGAGGCCGAGCCGCTGATGCTGATATTGCTCTGGTAGTAAGTCGCACCACCGTTCGGGATCGTCGAGCTGCCAGCCTTCACCGAGTCGATGATGGGCGTCTGCGCTTCCTGCACAACAAAGGCCCAGATGGCGGAGGGCCGGTTTGTGCCGGGGTTCTGCACGGTGAAACTGTACGAGCCCGGCGCCAGGGTGGTGAGGGTGTGTGACCAGGTTTTCCCTGCGGTGGAGGTTGGTGTGGCCACGATCACGCCATGGTTGCGCAGTTCTACGGGGACACTCACTCCAGCAGTGCCCGTCAGCGTTGCCCGGGTGGCAAATGTCTGGCTGTTGCGGGGGATATCGCTGCCATTGCCGTCCTTGACTATCGTGATGTCCGGGTTCGGAATCGGTGAGCCGATGTTCAATCGCCGCCGTTCCGAAACCCGTTGGGTTTTGGTAAAGGGGTTGGTGACGGTATAGACCAGCTCGACGGTGTTGTTTCGATTGGCCAGCAGTTTCTCGAAGGGCACGGTTCGCGTAATGTCTTTGCCCACCATTTCAGGCTGCACCTCTATCGGCGGTGACGACCAGGAGTCCTGCTGGTTGGCCCCAATGAAGTCGAGCCTGACGATGTGCAGGGCACGCATGCCGGGATAAGGCTCGATGGTGACCGCTGCACCGTTGGGTACATTTTCCGGGATCAACACATCGTCTTTCGCATCGATGACTTCCGGTCGCAGCAATTGGGCCGTGATGTCGCCGATTTCCAGCACCAGGGTTTCGGAACCCACGTCTTCAGTGTCTTTGCGGCGGACGGTGTACTCGACCAGTACCTTGGCCCCTTCCCATTTTTCAATATGGTCTTTGGGGACGGTGAACTCGATGTCCTTGTCCACCATATCCGCGCTGACGGGGCTGGACGCCGCGTAGAAATCCTCTATTCCTGCCGCCGTTATGACGTACCAGTAAATGTAAACGACATCGTTGAGAATGATGGCGCCTGGCTGGCTTTTCACGATCACGTGGGCCGGGTCGGTGTCTACCGCGACAGACCCCCCTTTGGCTTCAGGCACCACAGGTGCAGCCAGCTTCAGGGGCATGCCGATCATCTTGGCGTAGGTCGTGCGTGAGTAGCGCGGGGTGGTGGGTTTGGCGGCTTGGGTCAGTCTATAGTCAACTTTTACGAAACCCCGAGCGATCAGGTGGACCCGGTCATAGGGAATCATGAACGTGTGCGAACGGCTCGACGCTTCGGGTTTCCATTGCATATCCACGGGCACCTGACGGCCACCAGCGCTGACGCCGCGCCAGCTCAGATCCACCACGTCCCCAGGTACAAAACTGACTTTGGAGGAGAAGATATGTGTTTCGACGTCCTCCCCCAGCAGTGCATCAAGGTCGAGCTGTTGTTCGCCATCCGCCTTGTCGATAACGGGGGGTTCGAGTAGCACGAGCGTAGGGTCGAACAGGAAGAAGATCGGAGGCGCATCGGCAGCGCTGTGATTGTCCACCACATCCTTAAGGTGATAAGTGAGCCGCAAAGGATTTACGGGGGGCAGATTCGTCAGGAGGTTTTTAGGGATCGTGAACTTTATGGGCTTGCCAACCTGGCTGGTAGTGACCAGGGGCAGCTCGATCTTTTTATCTCCCCACAGGACAAAAATGGTGGAGTTCTTGCGCATGTTCTCGTAGGGCGCGATGGTGATGGGCACCCCGTTGTTGTCGTCCAGATAGTCCTTGGTGACGCCGTTATCGAGGATGTCCCGCTCCACCTCGATAGGCGCCAGTCCCTGATGGAAAGCCTCCGTCGGATCCGGGTCCGGTCCGCCGGGCAGGGTGGTTTTGATCAGTACTTTCAGTGCCGGTGAGCGTTCGTAGTCGCCCCCGACATTGCTGATCCTGCGTACGCCGACCACCAGATCGCACACGCCGTCGGGCAAATCATTCTGTGAGATGACCTGGAGTATCCGTAGATTCACCTGTGTATCACTGACAGTGCCATTCGCAAGTGTGATCGGGATCCCAGACGAGTAGATCGCTTCAACTATCCAGTGATCACCTGCCGACATGCTGCTCCACGGGTCGATCGCCGTTATCAGCCCTTTTAGCTGGTTTATTTCTTCCTGGAACGCGCGTCTATTGATACCGTATTCGGCCTCATCATCCGCCAGCAGGCTGATCAAGCTGGTTATCACGAGCACAGGAACGCTATTGACTCTGATATCGCCGGGTTTTGGCAGCGGTGGAAGCAGGTCAATTTGCCGTGCTTTGACAGGGGGCTCGGGTGTGTTGAAAACGCTCATGGCGGATTACCTCTGAACAGGTGGGTAATGGGAGTCAATCGATCCTGCGGGTGTTGCCGACAATGAAGACCTGGACGTACTTCGAGCGTCGGCGTTCGCCGCTGGCGGTGACTTGCGTGTACGCCACGTTGGCAAAACCACCGGCCAGGCGCTGGACCACGGCGTTGGACACCTCGAAGGTCAGCGCTGTCTGGGAGGCAACCGTTCGAGAGTCGGTGAACAGCTGGGGCAGGCCTGTGCGGGGTTCGCCTCGCCAGTCGAGTTCCACCACATCCGTTGGGGCAAAGACCGAGGCCGGGGTCGCGACCGTCACGATGACGGACTTGGCCCCTAGCGCAGTCATGTAGATGGCGTTGTCCTGATCGGTTTCGGACACCACCGGGGCGGGCAGGCGTTGTGCGTGATTGGCGTCCTGGATATAGACCATCAACCCGATCGAGTGGTCAGAGGCCATGTTGCCCACCTCGTCAGTTACCCAGTACTGAAGCAAGGCCTGGCCACTGCCGTCGGCCGCGATCATTTCCTGGGAAATCGTGAGCTCGACCGGTTGACCGATCTCGGACTTCAGAACCTTGTGTGCGATGCGCCAGCCGACATACTGAATCGCCACGGTATCGTTGGGGCGCATGCCCTGCCAGGGCTGCACGGTGACAATGACGTCCTGTGTGCCGTCGATGATCGACGGCGTAATGACGGGGGGCCGCAATAACCTGTGGCCCGGGTATTCCGGTTGTGGGTCGATTCCCCCGGGCAGTTCGGTTTTGACGAACACCTCAAGATGCCCCGACTCCACGCTATTGACCCGGTAGAACCAGGTACTGAAGCCCTCGGGAATGTCCTTGACCTGGACTCTTCGCAAGAGCGGCTCGCCGTTATAGTCACTTGGCACGGTGAACCAGATGATCGGCAGGGCGGGCGAGGTCGGGTGGCGAATGAACACTTCCACCCGGTCACCGACGAAGATTTGTGTGGGGGGAATAACGATCGCCATACCGTTGATGTTGCCTCGGGCCAACGTTCGGTTGATGCCCACATCCGCGTCTTCGATCGCCGTGAGGGCGCCGGGTATATCAATCCTGCTTTCGCTCACGGTCGAGGCGGCAAACCGGGCGGGGCTATTTTCCACCAGTTGTTCGTCAATATTCATGATGTGTCCTCAAGTCAGAGCGAACTGATGCCGCCAGATCACAGCGGATGGGCTCTTATTTAAGGTTCCGGCGTTGAAACCGGCTACTGTCAAATGTGACAGGTCAAGGCACTTTTCAGACGGGTGGCAAGCTTCGCCCATACGCCGCAGGAGCATTGCCGCCCCCCGGCGCTGGTGGTGTCAGAGGTTCTGGACGTGCTGCAAGGCTAACGGCCTGCCGATTTCACCACGCCAGATAGAGTCGACCGGCGCACCGGTTTGCGCCTGCTTTTGTTGCCATTGCAGGCCGAGATGGCGTTGTTGCGCTGTTTTGAGATGAGCTCTGACGAACTCGTCGAAGCGCGGTTGGGGCTTGTTGTAGTGAAAATGGGCATACCACAGGGGCTGTGTCGGAGTTTGCGTCAGGTCGAGCACTTCGTATTCCTGCAGGAAGTCCCTGCGCCCGTCCTTCAGGCGTGCGAGCTCCGTCAATTCACCGTTCTTGCGAATCTGCACCGCACCCTGTTTGAGCAGATAGTCCAGATACCCTTCTGTGGGCGTCTGGCTGATGAGGGAGTGCCGGATGCGTAAGTCTTGTCCTTTGCGCGTCAGTTCGGCAGCCTTTTCGCGCAGTTGCCCGATGAGAGGGGCCTGGGGGTCGAGGCGTTCGATCTGGCTGGCGCGCAGGCGAAGCTCGGTGGCTTCAGTCAGCATCATGTGTTCAAGGTCGACGGGCAGCATTTTTTGCCTGGCGTAGGCTTCGACCTTGTCCTGGTACGCCGCCTGGGTGTTCAGGCGACTCTTTGCCTCCGCCAACAAAGGCCTGACATCCGTGGGGGCATGCTGTTGGCTGACCCGCAGGGGATTCTCCTGCAGACGGTATTTGCCGTGTAACCCTGGCAACCAGTTTTCGGTATAGCCATCGATGCCCTTGAGTGTGAATCGATCCTGGCCGCTGATCACGTCACCGATCAACAATTGACCTTGTTCGGTTTCAAAGATCTTTTTCACGATAGGCCCGGTCGGCCGTGGCACAGATGTTTGCCTGATGGCCTGGCGAGCTCGTTCGGCGGTTTTTTCTATGCCGTCCAGGAGCAGCGGGACATAGGTGAGATCGAAATGTTGAGGATAGCTGGCCGTCCATGCGGTCAGCTCCTTGCGAAATTGATCGTAGGCCGCCAGACACTCTTCAAGAATCCTGGTGCGTTCCGCGGGGCGGGCGTTCACTTGGTGAAGACAGTGTTGGGTAGCCAGGACCCGATCGATCCTGGCCCGTGCGTCAGCCATCTGGGTTTGCAGATAAAACCAGGAGACATCATTAACCGCATCAAACCGACTGACGACTTGCAAGTATTGACCCGTTTTCAGGTACTGCCGGTTCTCCGGCAGCAATGCGGCTACCATTTTGTTTTTTTCTGTCGCTACGACTCTTCGTTGAGCGTCATTGGTGATGCGTTTGCTCCATTCATCAATCTGTGCGCTGGTCGCGTCGATCAATTCGAGCGCCTTGACCATCCCTACCCGTGCATTTTTGCGCTGTTGCAGAAGGCTCAATAGGGGCTTGAAGTCTGTGCTGGGCACAATATCCGACTGGTTTGCAAAATCGTCGAGTTCCTCCAGGTGCTGAGCGATGCGCCGGGCGCCAAACCTCAACCGGTGCAGTGAGCGGTCCACTATCACCCAGGCCATTCGGCTTTTTATGTCGTTAATACCTGCCCGCTTGTTGCCATGGCTCAACGGCAACAGTTCTTCGAGTTCCAGGTAAGCGGTTTTGGCCAGTTCTATTTCTTTCAGGCAAGCGGCTTCCAGGTGCTTGATTTGTTCCATGTGGGTTTGAGGTGGGCTACTTTGGTAGCGCTTCAGCGTCTCATTTGTGCGCGTGCTCAGGGTGCTGAGTTGCTCGATCCTGGCATCGGTGCTGGCTGTCAGTGCTTGTTGGCGCCGAAAAACCCGATCGACCCACCAACGCGGCAGTCGCTCGCGGATGACCGTCGGCCAGATCGGATCAAGCCTGTTGGCCAGGTAACTTTGTACCCCACCCCCTCCCGCCAGGCCGCCATTGAAGGCAGTCCCGTAAACGGCGAAGTGAGTGTTCCATTGCCCGCTGGCATCGAGGGCTACGGGTTGTTTATAGCTTTTGAGCTCAGTCCCGCTCAGCCGCCAGGCCCCGTCATGCAATTCCACCTTGTAGATGATTCCGTACCTGACAATGAAGTCACCGTCGGCGTGTCGATAGACATTGCGATAAACGCCGTCCGTACCGGGTTGAAGGCCCGCCAGGGAAACTGGTTTTTCGTAGTGATAACCAGCGAATCGGGCTGCAATATGCCGGGCCTCACGTGCCGATATCAGCGGTGTGGACGAAGCGTCAGTGCCTCTGAACATCCTGCTCAACTGGCGATGAAACGTTCGTGTGCGGATCGCGCTGAGCCGCAAGCTGAAACCCGAAAGAAAGTCCATGCCTGCATCGATCAACGCCTGCAGCACCATGGTTATTTCAGCCATGCCTTGCACGTGATTGCCTTTGCGAAAGGCCGCGACGGCTTGATTGGCGCTGTTCCAGGCATCATAGAGGCCGACACCGGTACCGATGATGGGCAAGACGCCAATGGCCATTTTCAAGTAGGTGAACACCTTCTCGCCCTTGACTGCGTATTGCTCCAGAAAGAGTTCGCTGTTGGAGCGTGAGGTGTTGCGATGAGCGAGGATCAGGCGGCCCATCTCGGCATGCAATAGATGGGCTGGCAATGAAGTGCTTTTGGGCCACGGGCGCCCGACGCCGATGATCCCATCGAAGTTTTTCAGCAAGGCTTGCGTGATGCGGGCCAGGTGATTCGCCTTTTGGCCATCAAGGGCACGCTCTGCCAGATAGTTGGCCATTTCACTGCCAAGGCACAGATCGAACAACGCCTTTCGGGCTTGCTCCAGACTGTCGTATCGGCGCAGGAACACGCCGTCCGGGGTGTCGGGCAGGTACAGCAGCGTAACACCGCTGGTTTTCTCCTCAATGAAGGTAATGCCCGAAAGGGTGGTTGACTTGTAGTCCGTATCTTTGCCACCCGCGCTCAAGAAGGCGGGCAGCAGTACGATCTGCTGGCCATTGGCGGACCAGTCCTGCGCCGTCGCAGCCTCAATCGCGACGTTGAGGATTTGCCACTCGGTGGCGTTGATTGCACCTCGCAGGAGGGCAAAGCGTCCCTGAATGGTGAGTTGCAAGCGGTAGGGTTCGAGCAGGCATTCGTGGTGATACTCACGTTCGAAGGCCGATGCCGTCGCCGGCCCGCTGTAGGTGGTGCGTATCAGCGCTTCGTAGTGCTGCGCCAGATCGAGTTCCGGCACGAGAGCGCACAGGTACGACAGGGTGATGCCTTTGACCAGCGCATTGCGCTCGGTATCGGAGCTGGCGGTGACTTCGACACGCATGAAGCTCAAGCGCTGCTTGATGCTGTCGTCGATGTTCAGCAGCGCCAGTTCATGGATCGACAGTTTGCTGCGGCTTTGGCTGGCGACCCATACGGTTTTGGTCGGCGTTCCCGGTGCGCCTGGAGCCACGGTGAAGTGTTGTTCGGATGTCACTGCATCAGGCAGGTCCAATTGCACGGCGAAGCTGTGCTGGAGTGAGAAATCCTTGCGCAGCCGGGCATCGATGCGTTTGGCGGCGAAGTCACTGACCAGCGGCAATGTGAGTTCGTGCAACGCGTGGGCGCGTTGCAAGGCTGGCACATAGCGTTCAATCAATGCATTGAGTTGCAAGCGTTCATCCGGTGATGCCTGGGTGAGCCATTGGGGGAACTGGCGGGTCAATCGTGCGCTCAGGTTTTGCTCGACGATTTGTGCGAAAGCGAGGTCGCGGTTCTGGTGGCTGGGCACCTGCAGGGCGGTAAGCGTTTGCTCGCGTAACTGTCCCAGTGCGTTCGCGTGTTGTGCGGGTTGGGTACCGATGGGGTATTGCTGGCGGATCTCGGCTGCGCGGCGTTCGAAAGTCGCGACTTGTTGACGCAAGCTGTACTCGAAAGGATCGGTGACGATCGGGGTCAGTTGCAACGCCGCGTGCTCGTCGGCGGCATGCAGTTTAAACAGGGAACGCTCCATTTCCCGGCGATTGGCGAACCGTTGCAAACCTCCGCCAGCACCGGTGCAGTAGAGCAACAGGCTTTGCGTTGAGGACGGGTCTTGCAGCGTCGCGGTGTCGGCGAAAACCAGCAGCCCCTCCAGCTCCTGACGCTGCGAAACGGTTTTAATGTCGCCGGTTTCGCTGACCGATAAGGTCACGAAGGCAGCGGCGCTCTGATCGGAGCGATCGGCGCTGGCAGGCGTTTTCAACACGGCTTCAAGCAGCTTGTGTTCGGCGGTATCGATCTGCTCCAGCTTGAGTTGGATGTTGGCCTCGGCTTGAAGGGCCTTGAGTCTCGCCTGATAGAGTGCGGTGTATTGAGTGTTGATCGTCGACGTATCGAAAACGCGCTCGCGTTCCAGCAGGGCGGATGCCGCGGTCATGGCGGCCTGCTCGGCCTCGTCCAGGGATGCAAACAGGGCCTTGAGCGCTGTCACCTGTGGATTGTCGAACGTCTCCTGATCGTGTTTTTCCAGCATGTTTTCGATGGCGCTGTATTGCTGCCTGAATGCGGCCTTGCGCACGAACAAAGAAAATTCGTGCCCGGGATTACCGAGCGGGAAGGAGGGGGCGAGCGCCTGATCGTCCTGCTCGTGTACCGGTGCGGGGAGGTCCGGCGCTTCGCTAAAGCCTCCTTTTGCGCGGCGTTGCGCGTCGACTTGATTGACAGCGAGCAGTGCATAGGCCGCCTGTTCGGCAATGTCGTCGCCCAGGCCGGTGCATGCGCTTTCCAGTTGAATGGCATGCAAACGCTCCAGCAATTGGGCTGCACCGACCTCCAGCGGGGCACTCGGGTTGTTGTAGTCGACGACGCTGTGACCGTCAGTCGTGACACTCCAGGGGATTTCGTGTTGATGCCTGATCAGCCAACTGTCCAGCTCGCTGCGCTGACTGAAGTGCAACAGTGCAGGCCGGTGGGTGGGCAAATACAGCAACTGCTCGGTGGATTGTCCCCCGTAAAGACTGATGCCCAGCACACCAGGAAGTTTGGCGAAACGATTGTCAGCGCGTTGCAGGGCCAACTGTTCGGCGATGACTCGCTGGCCTGCCACTTCGGATTTTCCGTCGACAGGATCGAGGATCGCCAGCAGCGGCTTTAACTGCTCGGCACTTAACGCACCCTCGGCGAGGGCCAGTTGGCCTGCCGCGTCAACGTGTGTGCGGTACAACCGGGCGGCCAGGTGCCGTCTGGATAATGGCGAGCCGTTGGCCCGTCCGTTCCAGTACGTGTTCCAGCCATCGGTCAGGCGTTGCTTCAGGCCCAATGCCTTGAGTTGTTTGAGCAGCTCGCCGGCAGAGGTGGCGAAGTGTCGATGGCTGCGATCGATCCCCGTCACCCGACAGGTGGGGATAAGCCGCAGGTCCAGATCCGGTTGTTGCAGCAGGAAGGCGCAGGCTTCTGTCAGGCTGCAACGGCGCGAAGAGCGCTCGGCGGTGGCCGGAAAAAACAGGCCGACCCGCTCGCCATCCAGATCCAGTTGCTGCTTGAGCGTTTGCGTCAACAGGCTGTGAACGCTGGGTGAGGTCGCCATGAGCTTGAGCATTTGCTGCTGGCTGTCTCGCCAGCGCTGCGAGGCCTGGAGGAATAAATGTTCATTCTGCATCGCCGGGACGGTGGCGAGTGCGAGGCCAAAATCGCTGAGGGTGCTTGGGTCAGTGTCGTGATGTTGTTCGAGCATGGTTTGCCTGGCTTTCAAAGTGGACGGTTGGCAGGCATTGAATGCGAAGGGGCTCGGGCGGTGGTGGTACATAGTTATCGCATTGACCGTTCAGCGAACTTCATCAAACTGTCACGTAACTGTGGCAGCGCGCTTGAACAAACTTCATCAGACTCGCGCTCTACTGGAGTTCTGCGTTTCGGTGTTTTTCATGCGTGCACGATTTTTTTCCACAGCGGTTTTCCTGGCCGCGCTGTTGTTCGGCCTGCCGTCCTTGGCGGCATCTCGTTGCGATATCAATGTTCCGACCGAACAGGTCGTTCTGGCACACGTGAGCCTGGCGTACCAGAGCATCGGCCGTGCCTCGGACCCTGCGTTGTTGTTGGTGATGGGCCTGGGAGGGCAGTTGATTCACTGGCCGGATGAGGTGGTGGTCGCGCTGTGTCAGCAGGGTTTTCGGGTGATTCGCTATGACAATCGCGATGTCGGGCTCTCGACCTGGCGGCAAGTCCCCGCTGACGCCAACCTGACCTTCGAAGTGCTGCGCTACAAACTCGGTTTGCCGGTGTCGGCGCCGTACACCCTGACCGATATGGCGGATGATGCTTTTGGCTTGATGGATGCGTTGCACGTCGAGCAGTTCCACGTGCTGGGCGCGAGCATGGGCGGGATGATCGCCCAGCACATGGCTGCGATGGCGCCGCAACGGGTCGAGAGCCTGACCCTGATCATGACCAGTTCCGGGGCCGAAGGCTTGCCGGCGCCGAGTGCGGCGTTGGTGCAATTGTTGTCGCGTCGTGAGGCGCCCAATCGCGAAGTGGCGCTGGAGCAACAGGCCGATTTGCTGGCGGCGCTGGGCAGCCCGACGGTGAGCGATGATCGGCAGGCATTGCTGCATCAGGCTGCGCAATCCTATGACCGGGCGTTCAACCCCGAGGGCGTGAAGCGCCAGATCATGGCGATCCTCGCCGAACGCAGTCGTGTGGCGCTGCTCAATCAACTGCGCGTACCGACGCTGGTGGTTCACGGCACTGCTGATCCGTTGCTGCCGGTCATGCACGGCGTGCACTTGGCGGCGCATATCCGCGGCAGTCAGTTGAAGCTGATTCCGGGGCTGGCGCATCGATTCCAGGACGCGTTCAAGGCGCCGTTACTGGCGGCGGTATTGCCGTATTTGCAGGCCCACCGCGAAGACCCCTCGCATTGGGCGCAGATTGATCCGGTGGCTGAACCCAACCTTCTGTAACAACCTGAATCCACTGTGAATAGGGAGTGTCAGTTGGCGCTAATGTTGGCTGTAACACCGCTTTCGCGAGCCGGCTCGCTTGTATGGTAGGACTTGAAGGGAGGAGGAGGGACAAGGCTCGATTCTGACTGTTGACGCAGTACAGACCG